>PLIR01000317.1 GCA_003139415.1 Myxococcales bacterium
GCAGCGACCGCGCCAACTTCTCCGCGTCGCGACGATCGGTCTTGACGCGGTCCCCGGCCTTGACCGGGATCAGCGTGGGCGCCACCACGTCACAGCGAACGCCCAGCTTTGCCAGCTGCCAATACAGCACGTACCCGCACGGGCCTGCCTCGTAGCAGACGTGCAGTCCTTCAGGACCTTCGAGCTTCCGAATCAGGCGTCGAATGGCGTCCCCCTCGTTGGGGATCGTGCCAAGGGACCGAACCTCGCCGCCCCTCTCTGCCTCCGNNACGAACCGCGTATCCTTCTTCATCGACCGACTCCCTTCGCATGTAGCTCTGCGTCAGTGCTCCAATCGCTGCGTAACCTACGACGCTGCAATCGGAGTCGGTCGTTTCATTCTGACTACCCTCAGGACCCACGTCATCGACCGCCTCGTGACCGTGATCCAAGATGACGACCCCGACCCACAACCCCCCCATGAACTTTTCCGCACGCTCCGCCCTCCTGCTGGCCCTCATCCTGACCGGCTGCGGCAGCAGCAAAAGCTCCTCTTCTTCCGCGTCCGCCGAGGCAGGAGCCTCCGGGCTGCCGGTGATCGACGTCGACGCCGACTGCCCGGTCATCGTCAGCGAGTCGAACTGCGACCGGACGCAGCGCCCCATCCTCTTCGTCCACGGCACGTACGACTCGGGCGTCACCGCGACGAACGTCGCCCAGCTCTTTGCGAGCAACGGCTTCTGCTCCGATCGGTTCGCCGCGATGGACTACGACTCCCTCGTCGACCTCACGGCCCTCACGGGGAGCGGCCAGGCGAACAACGCGACCCCGGCGATCGACGCCGCGATCGACGCCCTCATCGCGGCCAACCCGCCGTTCACGCAGGTCAACATCATGTGCCACTCGCAGGGCGCGCTGCAGTGCTACTCGTACCTGGACGATCCCGGGCACGCGGCCAAGGTCGCGCACTATGTTCAGCTCGCGGGCGGTCCGGAGTCCGCGCCCCCCGGTCCCCCCGACGGCGGCGCCGTCCCGACGCTCAGCATCAGCTCGATGTCCGACACCGTCGAGGGACCCGAGGGCGTCACGGGCGCCGAGAAGACCGTGCTCCTCACCTGGGAGGACCACCAGGCGGTCGCGTGCTCGACCGACACCTTCGTGGCCGCCTTCGAGTATCTGCACCAGGGTTCCGACGGCGGGCCCGACGGACTGACTCCCCAGTACACCACGATCCAGTGCAGCGACCCGACGATCACCCTCTCCGGCCTCTCCGAGACCCTGGGCGACAACCAGCCGCCGCCCCCCGGCGAGCGGCTCGAGGTCTACGAGCTCTCGGATCCGCGCGACAGCGGCGCGCCTGTGCAGGTGTTCTCCGACCCCGACGGGGGACTCATCACGTGGCAGGCCAAGCGCCTCGTGCCGTACGAGTTTCGCGGCGTGAGCCCCGACGGAGGCACCATCGGCCACCAGTACTTCGCGCCGTTCAAGCGCGACGATCGGTGGTTGCGGTTCGTCGTGCCTTCCACGGACCCGATCGCCGCCGTCGCGACCAACGCCATCACGTCATTGAACGACAATGCGGAGACCACATTTATCTTCCGCAGCGCGAGCGGCGCGTTCCGCCCTGACCACGGCGACACCCTGACCGTCAACGGCACCGAGATCCTCAACAGCGAGGACGCCACCACCAAGACGGTCACCGTCGCCCTGTTCGGCTTCGACGCGAACAAGGACGGCAAGAGCGAGCTCGGAGTGACGAGCGAGCCGGGTGCGCCGTTCGTGCCGTATTTCATCCGAGGAACGGACCTGTTCATCGCGTCGTCGCCCCCTGCGTTCGTGCAGCTGAACTTCGACGGGCTGCAGATGGCCGTCCCCAACTGGCCGTCGGTGACCCAGGGGCTGACGGAGGTCTCTTTCCCGTAACTAGCCGCCGCCGTCTTCGTCTTCGCCGCCGGGGGAAGGTCCGTCCGGGCCCGCGTCCCTGGGTAGGCACGTCAGCTCGCAGGTGCCCTTGACGCACGAGGGACCCAGGCTCGTGCCGCACGACGACGCGTCGCAGCTCGAGGGCGCCGAGCAGAAAGCCGCGTTCGTGTTCGCGACGTCGGACTGGTACTGGGCCTGCGCGCTCTTGCTGATCGCCGCGCTGGGGCAGTTGGCGGCGCCGGGCACGCAGAAGTCTCCCTCGGCGATGGCGATGCAGTCGGTGTCGGCGTCGCAGGACTGGTCGTAGCTCGATGCCTGGATCATCTGCACTTGCGGGTCGAGGCAGCTCACGCCCATCGCGGCCGTCCCGACGAGGCACTGCTCTTCGACGCAGCAGACCGCCTCCGTCGCGGTGACCAGGTCCTGACAGTCCTGCACCGTCGTGCACTGGGTGGGGGCGGGCGGGAGGCCGTAAGGCGGAAGGCCGTAGGCCGACGCGAACAAGCCGCCGTCGTCGGCCATGAACAGGCCCGTGCTGCCGCCTCCGTTGCCGATTCCATCCGCGTCGGCGCCGGAGGAGGACGCGTCGACAGGAGCCACTGTGCCTTCGCTCCGGTCCTTGGGAAACAGTGCGCACCCGGGCGTCAGCCCGGCCACGCCCGCTCCGAA
Source organism: Myxococcales bacterium (assembly GCA_003139415.1). Taxonomy (GTDB): domain Bacteria; phylum Myxococcota_A; class Polyangia; order Polyangiales; family Polyangiaceae; genus Palsa-1150. The sequence continues at coordinate 2,572 of PLIR01000317.1, forward strand.
CGACATCAGCGCGGCGCGCGCCAATCGGCCGCTCGGCCGCCGAGGGCGCGGCACCGAGCGGAACGCAGCGTCGAGCTCTCGCCCGCAGAACGGGCACGCGGCCTCGCTGGCCCGCACATGACGCGAGCAACCCGGACACGGACGAAGGTGGGCGGGCGTCATGGATCAGCGAATGGGTTGCAAAGGCCCTGCCGGGCGCGGACATCGCGTCAGCGTGCGAAACGAGACTATCGCCGCGTGCCACCTTGGGCCAGACCATGGCGGCGAGGTCGCCCTGACCTCTTGACCGCCAAGCTCGGTCACTCGACGATGCTCGGTCGAGGCCTCGTTCATGTCATCTTCGTCAAGGCGCGGGCTCGGATCGCTCGCGTGGCTATTCGCAGTGTCCGTCGTGGCGTCGAGCGGCTGCTCGGCGACGCCCAAGGGCTCGCTGATGCTGTCGATGAGCACGGACATGCAGACGCCCAAGGACGTGGACGTGGTGTCGGTGTTCATCGAAACCGACGGGGTGGCGAAGTTCGACTACCTGGGCCGAGTGCTGCCCGACGGCACGTTGTTGCTGCCGTCGACGCTGGCGCTGGTGCAGCCGGACAACCCGAACGCGCAGGTTCACATCCGCGTCACCGCCTTTCAGACGCAGGGGACGCAAGAGAACGCCCGCGTCCTGCGCGACGTGCTGACGACGGTGCCCACGGCGCACACGGCGCTCTTGCGTCTGCCGCTGGACTTCCTGGACGACGGATCGGGCCAGGGGGTGCTGCAGCCCCAGTACGTCCCGGAAGGCGTGGACAGCGCCCCCGACGGGCTGACGGAGTTCGACCCGACGACGATCGCGTCGAGCTGCGACCCGATGCAGCTCTGCAAGACGGGCAACGCCAACTGCCAGACGATGGTCAATGGCGTGTGCGGCGCCGCCGTGGTCGAGTCGTCGACTTTGCCGACGTACGCGGATGGCCTCGTCTTCGGCGATGGGGGCACTGCCGCGAGCCCGACGTGCTTCGACGTGCAAGGCTGCTTCGCCGGAGCGACGCCTATCGCCGGCGTTGGCGGCCGCGTGTGCAGCTTCACGCTGCCGGGCAGCGCGACGGGAAGCAGCAGCGCCGGGTCGCAGTCCTCGTCCGGGAGCACGGCGACCCTCAACTTCGCGCTCGTGACGCAGAGCGCGGGCGCGTGCCTGGTCTCGGGCGGGTGCTACGTGCCGCTGCCCAATGACCCGAAAGAGGGTTGGACCTTGCAGGGCAACACGGTGCAGCTCGCCCAGGGCGTCTGCAACAAGCTTGGGAGCACGGTCACACTCGCGATGTCGTCCGGCACCTGCGCCACGGACACCACCTCTCAGCCCGTGTGCGAGCCGACGGGTGCGGATGCGGGCGAGCCGCTTGTGGATGCCACGACGCAGCCCGATGCCTCCGCCGAAGGCGGCCTCGCCAACGCTTCACCCGACGCTTCGATCGACGCTACAACCGTCGCCTCGACGGACGCTTCACCCGACGCCCCGACCGAGGCCTCCGACGACGCTGGAGGCTGCGCCGCGTCGGATCTCGCATCGAGCTGGGACGTCACCGCCGACTTTTCCACGGCGACGAATCCGTCCTGCGTCTGGTCCTACGGCTATACCGAGACCCTCGGATCGACGCCTTTCATTCTTTTCACGCAAGTGCTCGACCAGTTGCCTGGAGTTCCCAGCTGGCTCGATCCCACGAACGAGACCGCGTACACGCCAAGCCTCCTGCAGAACCTCTCCGGATCGACCGTCTACGGCGTCGCGCCCGGCCAGGTCAGTGAAAACCCCGGTCCGAATGGCGAATACGCCACGGCGCGATGGACCGCACCCGCAGCGGGGACCTACTCGTTCGCCGTCCAGTTCTTTGCCGGCGACACGGGTATCAAGAATGGCGCCGTTCTCCACGGGTCGGCGGTTCTCTTTCAGCAATCTCCCGCCACCGACCCGACCTTCTCGACCACCCTCACGATGGCGGCGGGCGACACGTTCGACGTCGCAACGGGGCTCACTGCGGGCGAAACGTTCAATAACGGCAACACGCCGATCGCGGAGGTCATCACGCGCGTGACGACAGGCACGTCAAACCCGAGCTGTGCCCCAGGCGGCGCCGGGACGACCAACTGCGGCTCGGCGAGCGAGAGCTGCTGCACGAGCCTGGAGGTGATAGGCGGAACCTTCGACCGCACCTACGATCCCGCCGCTGCGGACGGCGGAATCGAGCTGGCCGCGGACGGCGGGCCGACCGGCGAAGCCGATCCCGCCACGGTCAGCGGCTTCCAGCTCGACAAGTATCTGGTGACGGTGGGGCGGTTCCGTCAGTTCGTGAACGCGTGGAATGGCGGCGCAGGCTACACACCGCCCGCAGGTTCGGGCATTCACACGCATCTGAACGAGGGCCAGGGGCTCGTCGTCGCCGGTGCCGCCACGGGCGACGGCGGAGTCGAATACGAGACCGGATGGAACAGCGAGGCCTGGAGCTCGCAGATCGCTCCGACGGACACCAACCTCGCATCGTGCGGCGCGATAAGCACCTGGACGACCACGGCGGGCACACAGGAGAGCCTGCCGATCAATTGCGTGAGCTGGTACGAGGCCTACGCGTTCTGCATCTGGGACGGCGGCTTCCTGCCGAGCAGCGCCGAATGGGAGTACGCGGCGGCAGGAGGGAGCCTGCAGCGCGAGTTCCCCTGGGGATCGACGGACCCGGGGATGGGCACCCAGTATGCGATTCACGATTGCTATTACGGCCCGGGCAATTGCTCGAACGAGACCGTGGCGATCATCGCGCCCGTCGGAACGGCCACGCTCGGCGTCGGGCAGTGGGGTCAGCTCGACATGGCCGGCGAAGTCGTCGAATGGACGCTCGACTATCAGGCGACGCTCACCGAACCTTGCGCCGATTGCGCTTCCCTGACGCCTGGCGTGTACCGGCTGGTGCGCGGTGGACAAGCCGATTCGGACGACTCTTGGCTGGTCCCGACATGGAGCTTCGGGATCCAGGCGAGCGGGCGCGATTCACCCGGGGTTCGCTGCGCGCGAACGCCGTAGCTCATCACTGTGACCGGGTGGCCGCGGACGCGCCCAGCGCATCCGTCGGCACGGGTCTCCTCCATGACCGCGCGGACGTATACTTCCGTATGACCCTTCGCATCGTTCGCCTCGGAAGCCCGCGCGCGGCCGACGAGGGCCTTCGCGTCGGCACCGTCCGCCGGCCGCCTCGTGGCGTTCCCAGGCACAAGTTTGGGTCGGGGAATTGGTACGACGTTTGGTACCCCGAGCTATCGCCCAGCGCCAAGATGGTGAAGGTCGGCCTTGGCGCGCGCACCGCCGCCGAATGGGCCGTATTCGTGCGCGACTTCAAACGAGAGATGGCATCGCCGCCGGCCCGGCGGACGCTCGACTTGTTGGCCGCTCTCTCGCATTCAGCAAACTTCTCCATCGGGTGCTACTGCGAAAACGAGAGCCGCTGCCATCGGAGTGTGCTCCGGGAGCTGCTGTCCGTGCGGGGCGCCAAGGTGCTGCCGTGAGCAAGGCGTTCACGCGCGAGGACGACGCCCCCGAGGACCCGTCCGTCGCATCCCTCGGTGCCGAGGTGACCTTGCGCGATGCCTCCGGGCGCGAGCGCCTCGTCCGCCTCGTCACGCCCGCAGAAGTCGGACTCGTTCCCAACGGGGCGAGCCCCGCCTCGCCAATGGGCGCGGCCGTTGCCGGGGCGCGCGGCGGCGACGTGATCCAACTCGCGGCCGGTGAGGTGACTGTCGCGGGTATTGCGTGGCCCTGATCGTCGGCTGCGCGACGGTGGTGATGCGGCACGCAGTGCCATCGGGGAGCGCTCCGGGCCGCTTGCCTTCGGTGCCTACGCCTCAGGTGGCCGGTGTCGGCACCCAGCGTCGGCACGGTTGATGCTGAGTTGATGCTGAGTTGATGCCAAGCCAGTGGGCAAACTGCCCGGCGAATAGGGCGCACGAGTCTCGCAGGAGGATGGTCATGTTGTGGACGATCGCCGTAGTGTTGTTGATCCTTTGGGCGCTGGGTTTCGTCGCCTTTCACGTGACGGCATGGTTTGTCCACTTGCTGCTGCTCGCAGCGCTCATCGCCATTGTCGTCCAATTCCTCAATGGCCGTAGAACGGCGTAACGGCAGAGCGCCCGCAGGAAGGGGGGGGCCGAGAGCCCCGCCCGGGGCGAAGTGGCGTGTCGGGTCACCCGCACGATGGCGTACTCCACACGCTGGCGGTTCGAAACTCCGCACCGGTCAAGCGTAGGCCTAGTCGCTCTCCGACGAGGATACGTCATCCAGGGAGACGCTCGGGCTCATGGCACGCCGCGATCGTGGGAATCGCCCCGCGAACGAAGTGGCCCGCCGCCAGATCGCGCGCGCACCCACGCAACAGTTCGCGGAACGACGCGAGATGCATCTCCTCGACGTGCGCCGGACACATCTCGAGCTTCGCGAGGCCCTTCGCGAGCAGACGCGAAGCCGCCTCCTCGGAGTTCATCACCAGCAGCTTGTGAAACGCGGCCGCGACCTGGATGAGCCCCTGGAGGAAGGCTCGCTCCGTCGGGTCCGTCGCGACCCTCCAGCGGTCCTCCCACGACTCGTGAGCCTCGAAAAACTCTCCACGGTCAAAGAGACCTGCGCCGCGGGCGAAGGGATCGTTGGGATGGGTCATGACCTCTCGGGTACTCTCTGGACGATTTACGATGCCCGCCGGGACGCGTTCACGAGGTGCCACTCGAGGGCCTTCGGGGCCGGCAAGAGCGTGGCCCATTCGCTTCTGATGCGAGTTTCGCAGCACCCCGAACCGGATATCCTTCTACTGGATGCGGTGCCCCACGTGTGACCTGCCGCTAAAGCCAGCGACTGTCGAGGGGCAGCCGTTCGAGCGGTGCGGGGGATGCGGTGGCGAGTACTTCGCCCACCACGCGCTCCAGGAGGTCCTGTCGGCGCACGCGCCGGCGCCGGGTGCTGCACGTGGGGCCGGGTACGGGATGCTCCACGGAGCGCCGAACGAGCCGCGTAGCCGTCAGGGCCCTGGCACGGAGCCCGAGAGCGTGGTCTCGGGTACCCTCGACAGCCTGATGATCCTCGAGGTAGCCGTTCTTGACGTCGTGCCCGGCAAGGAGTCCGAGTTCGAGCTTGCCTTCGAGCGAGCCTCTCCGCTGATCGCGTCCATGGGCGGCTATCTCGGACATTCGTTGCGCTGCTGCATGGAGAGGTCATCCAGGTATTTGCTCCTGGTCCGCTGGAAGACGCTCGAAGACCACACGCGCGGCTTTCGTTCCTCCTCCGAGTATCAGGAGTGGAAGCGCCTCTTGCACCACTTTTACGACCCGTTTCCCACCGTCGAGCACTTCTCGCCGCCGCTGCTCGGCTCGGACTGGGCCGATGGCGCTCCGTGACTTCGCAGGACGATCGCGGCGGCGCACCTGACGAAGGAGTAGTCAGCTCGACCTAGCCCGCCTTGCCCTTGGCTGCGGCGATCGCAGCCAGCTCCGCTCGCGCCGCCGCCCCGATATCGGCGGCGGTGTTCGCATGGCCGTTGATGCCCCAGCCGCCGTCGGGCGACTCGGAGATGAGGACCCAGGTACGGCTCGTCAGCGTCGGATCGCCGGCCGCCGCCGCGACGATGTCCGTGAGCTCTCGCACCACGCCGAGCTGCTTGTCGCGGTCCAGGACCCCGACGGGGGTGAGCACCTGCACGCGAACGTAGTTGCTGTCGCCTGCAGCGTTGGACAGTGAGTCGCCCGGCAGCTCGTGAACGAACCGAACGCCGCAGTGTTGTTCTTGAACAGGGCGAGCCGTGGCACCTTTTCCCAGCGCATCACGGCGTTCGCGAGATCCTTCGCAAGCGTGTGCTTGTCACGGAACGTGCCCGCAACGGCATAGACGTCGATCATCGGCATGGGTCTGTCCTTCTTTTCAGGCGCTCGTCGAGGGGACGTGCCCGACGAGCGAAACTCTCGTCTATGATGGTCGTCATAGTCAAGTGTCGGCTGTCTCTGGGCTTGCGCGTGGATCGCTCCGTGGACGCGACCGCGTGACCCGTGGGAAGATCGCGTGTGGTGGCTAGAAAGACGCGGAAGAAGGTCCCGGCGCGCGCGAAGAAGGCGGCAAGCAAGCCGACCAGGGTGCAGCCGAAGCCCCCCAGCCGCTCCGCACCCGCCCCGACGCGAGAGAACCAGCCGACGCGCGACCGGATGGTGATCGGTGCCGCCACGCTCTTGGCGCAGCGAGGCTTGCAGGCGACCTCCTTCTCCGAGGTCCTCGAGTTCACCGGGGCGCCGCGCGGTTCCCTGTATCACCACTTTCCGGCTGGCAAGGACCAGCTCGTGAGAGCCGCGCTCGACTTCGTGACGGCCCAAATGGGGAGCTACTTTTCGCCAAAAGAAGGCGCCTCTCCCGAAGAGGTCGCGGACCAGTTCCTACGGCTCTGGCGCGGCATTCTCATTCGCTTCGAGTTCAAGGCGGGATGCGCTGTCGTCGCGGTGACCGTCGCCGCAGAGTCCCCGGAGCTCTTGGATCACGCATCGTCGGTGTTTCGCGCGTGGCGCAGTCGTCTCGCTGGCCTCTTCGCGGCCGGAGGCGTCGCCAAGAACGACGCCGTTCGGTTCGCAGCCACGCTCATCGCAGCGAGCGAGGGCGCGGTCGTTCTGAGCCGCGGTGAGCGTAGTCTCGAGCCCTTTGATCTGGTGGCGGCCCAGCTCCTAGACCAGGCGCGAAGCCTCCCGCGCCAGAGGTAGTGCGGCCGTTCGCGAGGGTCTGTGAACCGGAGCTGCGGGGCGAATCCGATCCTCCTCATGCCGACTGCGGTGGCTCACGTTCGCTGCGCCGACGAGGAGCCCGGCCCTTGCCCGCGTGACCACCCATGGTATGAATTCAGTATGAAGTCGGTGGCCAAGGTGGCGGTGAGCCTCCCGGTTGACACGCTCAAGTCGCTCGAGCGCGTTCGGGTACGCTTGCGAAAGACTCGAAGCGGCGCCGTCACCGAAGCGATCGAGCGCTGGCTCCAGAGCGAAGAGGTGGGCGACGACGAGCGACGCTACCTCGAAGGCTACCTGCGGCATCCAGAGCGTGCCGAGGAGAGCGGAGCGCTCGCAGGCGCAGTCGTCGCGACGTGGGAGCCGTGGGAGTGAAGCGCGGCGAGATCTGGTGGGCCCGGTTGCCTTTGCCCGCGGGGCGCCGGCCGGTTGTCCTCGTATCGCGCGATTCTGCTTACGCGGTACGGTCATCCATCACCGTGCTCGAGGTCTCCACGACGATGCGCGGAATCCCCACCGAGGTACCGCTCGGCAAGCGCGACGGAATGCCGAAACGCTGCGTCGTGAACGCAGACAGCATCGTCACGATCCCAAAGACTTGGCTCGAGAGCCGGATCGCGTCCCTCCAGACGGAGAAGTCTGCGGCGCTCGATGCCGCGCTTCGCTTTGCGCTGGCGCTGAGCTGAAACGGTGCGACGAGAGGTCGTACGACGCCGTCCGAAACGCGCCGCCCATGGCAGCGGATCGCCATTGTCCGACAGGGAGAGCTTCGCGTTCAGCGCGCCACGCAGGAGCACCTACTTCTGCGCCGCCGTGTAGCTAGGATCGCCTAGAGCAGCGAACAGTTCGATCGGCGAGTAATTACGCGGCCATCGCGGACGCGCGGCGGTGGATGGCTTCCAGGTTGACGACGGCCGCATGACGTCGAAGGTCGAACACATTTTTCCGGAGGCCCAGGTAGCGCGCGCGGCGTCCTTGCTTTCGCGATAAGTGCGCGAGCACGTGCTCGACTTTGACGCGCTCGCGTAAGCGTTCGCGCCCAGAGGACGAGGCGACGAGCTTTCGCAGGCGATGTTGNNCCGGGTTGAACTCGACGACGTCGCCCGGGATGAACGACTCGACCTGGCCCGCGGGGCAAGTGACGGTGCGAGAGCGCATGTTGATCGTGAAGTCGCGCTTTCGGAAGATCTTCCCGTTGCCCGCGACCCAGGGCTTGCAAAGTACCTCGCCGCCGCGCGCGAAGACCTCGGATGCGAGGGGACTGTTGATGTAGCCGCGGTCGATCGACAGCTGGCCGATGGCGTTACGTTCGGGGCGGCGCTCGATATCGGCTTGCAAAGCTGGAACGGCTTCGACCTCGGGACGATTTGCAGGGGTGACCCCGCACGCAAGAATCAGTTCCGTGTCGAGGTCGCACGCGACGTGGCCCTTGTAGCCGTTGAAGCGCTTGGACTTGCTCTTGCGCCCGTGGCGCATGTCCTTGTCTTGGACCGATACGCGCCGGTCTTCGGCGGTCCCCTTGCGGATGCGCGGCTGATTGTCGGGCGGGTCAGGGTCGAGGTCTTGCTCGCGCAATTGCCGCAGCGTCGCGAGAGGCTCGGCGAGCGGCGGATCGTCGGCGTCGTCGCCGAAGACGCGTTCGATCCATTGTTCGAGTCGGTCCAATTGCTCGACGAGCTTTCCGATGGCCGCGGCCTTCTGCGCAGGGTCACTCCACTCGAGATCGAGCGAGGCTTTGACGCTGGACCCCAGGAGCAACGGTGCATTCGCGTTCTCGGCGACTTGCTCGGGCGTGAGGTCCGCCAACTTCGCCGCGCAGGCGATCACCTTGCGTGCTGCGTGCGCGAGCAAGTTGAAGGTGTCTTCGACCCGGCCGGCTCCTTCCAGGGGGCGAGAATCGATGGCCACTCGGATCTCTTTCGGAAGCTTCTTCCAGTCGAATGCCGCGCTGCGACGGGCCAGCTCGATGGTGCGCTCGAGAAGGCGACGATCCATGTCGTGCGCGATCAGACGTTGGCGGAATGCCGGCAGCGCGCCTTGTGAAAACGCAGGGTCGTCGTCGCCGATCACCCCGAGAACCATCTGCCAACGCGCGTCCACGATGGACAACTCAACGGCCTGCGCGTCCGATGCGCCCGTATACGCTTGGAGCAATACGACCATCGCGAGCAGCGCGGGCGCGACGGGCATCTTCCCTTCACCACTGTCGCGGTACATCGCGAGAAGCTCGGTCTGGAAGGATTCGTCAAACAATTCGTGGCGGTGGATCCGCAGAAAGGCAAAGAGCTTTCCGGTGCGCTTCATGCGCCCCACCAGGAATTGCTCGCGTCGAGTGAGAGCTACGTTCGGGAGCCACCGACCATCCGTCATGACAGACCTCCGCGGCGCGCGCCGCGGAGACGAAAAGATAACACCCAGAATCCGCCGTCGATCCCCTCGCGTAACCGATCGGAATGATCACGCAAACCGAACTGATCGGCGCTCTAGAGGGCGGCCTCGCCATCGCGGGCGGACGCGGTTCAACTCACCGCGGTCGGGCCGTCGTGAGTCATCCGCGCTCGCGCCGCGACGCTTTCGAGGCCGGCGCGCCTTGGCCCGCGCCGTAGCGGAGCCCGTCGATCAGCAGACCGACCATCCGCCGGCTGTACTGCGGTCCGACGCCGGACGGCGGCGTGCTTAGGTTCGCGATCGCCCAGAGGAGTTCGTAGGGTTCGACGTCATGTCGAATCCGTCCGGCCGCCGCCGCCGCGTCGAGCAGCGCCTGTAGCGCCGGCTCGAGGTTCTTTCGGAAGTACGCCGGCAGCGCCTCAAACGCCGGGACGCCGGCGCGATACGCAGCGACGAGCCCGCGCTTCGACGCGATGAAGCTCATGTAGCGATGGATCCAGCGGACAAGTGCTTCGCGCGGCTCGTGCTCTTTCGCCAGCGTCGCCGCGGCCTCTACGCACGCGTCGACCTCGCGCCGATACACGGCGGCGACGAGATCGGAGCGCTGCGGAAAGTGGCGATACACCGTCGCGATACCGACGCCGGCGCGCTTCGCGATCTCGCGCACCCCTGCGTCGACGCCCGAGGCGTCGAAGACGGCTTTCGCCGCTTCGAGGAGCGCATCGAGATTTCGTTGCGCATCGACGCGAACGGTGCGTCCGGTGACATCGACCGCGCTCGGTGTCCCAGCCGTTGGCGCCTTCCTTGATCGGACGGCTTTCGCACGAGATTTCACGTCATTCCATCCTGCACACGTCCCCACGCCTTGACAAGGGGAACACTGTTCCGCATCTTCAGGAGCAGGAAACGGAACGTGGTTCCGATTCACTCGAACTCGACGAAAGGAAGAGGCTGCCATGAAGATCCTCGTCACCGGCGCGACCGGAAAAGTCGGAAGCCGACTCGCCAAACGACTTGCCCAGCGCGGCGATCAAGTGTGCGCCCTCGTCCGCGATCCGACGCGTGCCGCCGACCTTCGCGACGCTGGCGTCGCGCTCGCAGAGGGCGACTTGCTCAAAGTGGACTCGCTCGCGGCCGCGGTGCGCGGCGTCGACGCCGTGGTCCACTGCGCCGCGTTCTTCCGCGGCGCGACTTCCGAGCAAGCACACGCGGTCAATGATCTGGGTACCCAGCACCTCGCAAGTGCTGCACGTGCCGCCTCCGTGAAGCGCTTCATCTTCACGAGCACCGGCTTGGTCTACGGTTCGAATGGTGGCCGCCTCGCCCAGGAGGACGATCCCTGCGCGCCGACCATGGCCTACCCGGTGAGCAAACTTGCCGCAGAGCGCTTCCTCCTCGCGTTCGAAGGTCTCGACGTGCGCGTGCTTCGGCTGCCGTTCGTGTACGGCGACGGCGATCCGCACATCCGGGAGGGGATTCCAATGTGGCGCAAGTTCCCGCCGACCCAACGTAAGTCGCTCGGGCACCACTCCGACGTCACGCAGGCCGTCGCTCGATTGCTTGATGCGCCTTCGCCCGCGTATCGCATCTACAACGTGGTCGATGACGAAGCCCCCGACTTGGCGACGATACTCGCGTCGGTGGGGGCGCCGCCGCCTGATGGCTCGGATGCCGAGGGTGCGCGCGCCACCGACGCGCTCTTGGATGGTCGCCGGATCCGCGAAGACCTCGGCTTCAAGCCCAAGTTTCCCCGACTCGCGGACGCGATCGCCGCCGGCGCTGCATGAAGGACTTGCGCCATCGTCCGAGAGCTTTGACGAGACTCCTGGAGGGCAACGACGAGCTTCTTGCATCAGGACGACGCTCTGACGATCATTTGCGCCCAGCATCGGGATGCGCGCTGGCGCTTGTACGACCGTTTCGTCGCGCGGGCACCTACACATCTGGCTTCTTCAGCGTGCGATACGCTGGGTCGCTTCGGTTTTGAGATGACATTGGCCATCCATTTTCGACCGTTCCGAAGCCCTCCGGGACGATCGGGAACGAGAAATTACGGATAAATTCGCGGTGAATGATCCGCCATTCTCCGTTTCGTCGTTCGTATCGATCAATAT
>PLIR01000524.1 GCA_003139415.1 Myxococcales bacterium
GAGACTTCAGGCCCCGCTGCTCACCGTGCGGAAGGTGGCCGTCGTCCTGCTTCGACGACGAGCGCTTTGAGCAGGCTTCGATGGCATCGCTCCGGGTTCGCGCAGGCCGAGGAGCAGAGCAACGTGATCGTCTCGCCGTCCAGAACGCGGGCAGCCTGGCCTCCGATCGCTTCCCCCTGCTCGTGCCGACTACCCGGGTGGTCACTCGAAAACGAACGCGACACGTCTACGCGTGGAAGGGGATGCTCTTGGCGGGAGGTGGGATGAATGGTAGGACGGAAAGTATGACTGCCGCGGCGAAGCTCAAGGTTAGCCTCACCCTGTCCGCCGATGTGCTCGCCCTCGTCGACCGGGACGCCCGACGCGGGAAAGGCTCGAGGAGTAGCATCGTTGAGCAGTGGCTCCGCCGAGCCGCAAGCTCCAGCGTGGAGCAAGAGATCGGCGATGCCACCGCTGCCTACTACCGCTCGCTCCGAGGCGAGGATCGCACCGAGGACGAGTCCCTGTCGCGCTCTCTCTCGGACGCCGCACGCCGCGTCGCCCGTGGGCGAGCGGCACGACGTTGACCGTACCCGTCAAGACGGGAGTACTCCGCCGCGGCTTCATCTACTTGGCTCGGCTCGACAAACTTCGCCCCGTTCTCATCGTCTCGCCGAACGTCCGCAACGACCTCGCGTCGGACGTCATCGTCGTCCCCTGCTCGACGCGCCTTTCGGCCGCGCCGACCCACGTGCGGCTCCGGCGCGGAGAGGGCGGCGTTTCGGAGGCGTCGGTCCTCAAGTGCGAGCAGATCGCAACCCTTCACAAGGAGGACATCCGCCTGCAACCTCTCGGTGGGGCCCTCCCCCCGAAGAGGGTTCTCGAGGTCGAGCGGGCGGTTTTGCGCGCGATCGGCGTCCCCATCCCTCTCGAGTAAGGCTACAGCCGCGCTTGCACGCACGAATCGAGGCTGAGGCTCACGGGCCAAGAGGCGCGTCGACTCGGCGGAGCGCGTCGGAGGTACGCACAACTGCCGCCGCGTCTGGCGAATCGAGTATCCCACGCCCCCGGAGTTCAGGAGCAGCATGAGAAGAAGTCAGTTTCCGATGCAATCGACGAGCGTGCAGCCCGCGTCCTGGCCGGCCTCGGAATAGCAGCGATCGAGCGCATCGTCCTCGACATCGCTCAGGTTGCCGGGGGCGAAGCCCGGTCCCGTCACCTCACTCACAGGATACTGATCTCCGCCGGCGTCCGCGGCGCTGCAAGTCACGCTGCGGACCTGGGCCCAGTTCCACTGGTAATTGGGGCGCACGATCGCGTGGTAGTCCCGGTGAGCCCAGCGGGTTCGTCCGTGGACGACCACCTCGGGCGGGTACGCCTGACGCGGGCGCTGACGCTCGGTCGCGCCGTGTGCGTGCTCCTCGGGAGGACGCGTTTGTGGCGGCGGACGTGCGGGCGCGCTGTGGGGGGCCTGCTGCTCTTCTTGTTGGGGTAAGTGCTGCGGGCGGTTCCGCTGCGGCTGGGCAGCGGGGGCGACGGAGTGCGTCTGCGGAGCGGGAGCGGGCGAGACGGGGCGTGGACTTGGAGCGGGAGCGGAATGGGGCTGCGCAGCCGCGGGGGTTGCTGGCCGTTGCTGGGCATGCCCACTCTGGCTGACGACGGAGGCGAGCAGCAGACCTAGAACGAGAGAGGCGGCGGATGCGAGGGAGTAGCGCATGGGACTTTTCTTCAATGCCATGAGCTCCGCCTCGTGTGCGGCGCGCTCGGCGGGAACGCCGGCTCGCTGTCGGCCTCGCTCGATCATCTGTTGCACCCGAGTCCTCGACCCCGTGGAAAGAAGGGAGAAGGCGGGATGCGTTCTCTGTATTCGGCGTCGGCGTGCGAGGTCAGCCACCCGGGCAGCTCTGCGCCCCCCTCCACAAGGGATACTTTCGCGACGGCGCGTCTGCTTGTCGCCTCGCCTACGCCCTCTGGTTGAGCGACCGGGCCGAGGAGCCAGCTCCTCGGCCGGATCTCTGCGAGGCTCTCTCACCGAGGACCTCGAGCATCCGCTTTCCCATGATCGTGGCCGAGGCGGGGTTCTGCCCGGTGACCAGATTTCGGTCCTCGACCATATAGGGCTTCCAGGTCTCTCCGCTGCTGTACTCGACCCCGACCTTTTCCTTGATGTCGGTCTCGAGCAACCACGTCGCCCTGGGAGCCAGACCCACCGCCTCCTCTTCCTTGTTGGCGAAACAGGTAATCCGGTAGCCCTTGAAGGGCGATACGCCGTGGATTCTCGTGGCCATTATCGAGGCGGGACCATGGCACATGATAAATAGAGGGTTGCCCGAGGCGAGCTGTGCGGTGAGAAGACGTCCCACGTCGGCATCGAACGCCAGGTCTGCCATCGGGCCGTGCCCGCCCGGCACGAAGAGGGCATCGTAGTCCTCGAGGCGGACGTCCGACAGCTTGAGCGGCCGTCGCATCACCTCCGCGGACCGAATGATGGCCTCCAGATCGAGGGCNNACCTCATGGCCCGCGTCGGTGAGGATCTTGTACGGGTGCGCGAACTCCTCGGCCCAGTAACCGGTTGCGTACCTCGTGCCGTCCTTCAGCACCCAGTACGTGGCTCCGCTGACTATGAAAGCTACCTTTGCCATG
>PLIR01000322.1 GCA_003139415.1 Myxococcales bacterium
TCCGGCGCATCCGGCGCGTCCGGCCAGCCGTACGCGTCGACGTAACCCCTCAATCGCGGGTTCGACGCCGACAGCGCGGGCAGCGCCTCGCCTACGCGCTGGCGCGTCCACCACGCCCCGTCGCGGCGCGACTCGCTGAAGCGATAGCGCCAGATCCCCGCGCGAATCCACCTCGGCGGCGCGTCCGGAAACGGGTCGCGCGCGAGCAAGCGTCTTGGCCCCGGTTCGCCCTCGAGGAGCTGCCACACCAGGTGCACGAGCCACGGCTCGCGCTCCATGTTTTCGCCCCGCGCCGCGCCGTTTCCCGCAAACCACATCTGCCAGTCGAGCCGGTAGTGGTACGGCGTCACGATGCACGGGCGACGGCGGAGGTCGCCGGGCATGCAGGGAAGCTCGTACTCTTCCCACCGGGCAGCCTGGTCGGGCGCGGCGTCCGACGTGCCCTCCAGAACGACCTCGTAACGCGCGCGGTCCACGGTGCCGAAGGCGCCGTACGTGTTGACGATGTCGAGCGGGTCGAACGATTGGTTCATCGACTGGTCGCACGACGCGAGGTTGGCGACGGGCCCGATGCTGAGGAGCGCGACGATGACCGCAAACGCTTGCGTGAGCCGCGTCTGCAGCCGCGACGTCGGGAGCCGGACGAATCGATCGAGCCACGATCGGCGCACGCTCGAGGGGATGAAACGCGCGAAGAACGTGTCGTCGAAGCACGCGATCGCCGGGATGAGGGTGAGCCAGTTCAGAAACGACAGGTTCCCGCTCAGGATCAACGTCACCTGCAAGCTCACGAGCAGCAGCCCTGCCGCGTGGCGCCACCGCCGGAAACCGAACGCAAACCATGGGACGACGAGTTCGACGAAGTGGTTGAAGAAGACGCCGGCCGCGTGCACCCACGCGGGCGCATGGTGAAACCACCAGGCCAGCGGGTTCGGGTTGGGCTGGGTCTCGAAGTGGTAGTCGAGGCACGTCAGGTCGCGCCAGCAGGGGTCGTTTCGCAGCTTGATGAGGCCCGCTCCGAGCATCACGCGAAAGATGATCCACCGGAAAAGCCAGACGGGGATCTTCGGCGCCGCGGTGCGTGGCAGGGGCCGGACGCTGCGCAGCGGGCAAAAGAACACCGCGACCAGGCCGGTCTCGAGGAGCTGAATCTCCCAGCCGTAGCCGTAGAAGATCTGCCCCACGTGAACGAACGACATATAGAGGGCCCAGAGGGCGAGTTGCAGGAGCGCGTTGGTGGCGCCGAGCAGCGCTGCGATCGAGAGCGCGACGCCGACGACGCTTGCGACGCGCAGCGCCGCATCGGACGTCCCGAGGAGGCCAGGCCAGAAGAGCGTCGGCTGGCGCCAGAACGCTCCCGCGCCGAGCTGGTCGCGCACGGCCTGGACGTATCCCGCCGCCGGCAATAGGCCGCGCGCGCCTAGCAGCGGCTCGACCTGGAGCGCGAGCCCGATGAACGCCGCGAGATACACGAACGCGAGAAGGCGCAGGAGCACCAGGCGCGTGAGCTCATAGGTCGCCTCTTCGCGCGGCAGTCGCTGCCACCAGGCCGTGCGAAACGGCGTCGGCTCGCCCTCCGCCGCCACTTGGCGATCCACCTCGATGGGTGCGTGGCCGTCCGCCGACGTCATCGCCCCGAATGGTACGATGGCGTACGATGGCGCGGTGATTCGTTCCCTCAGCCGGCCCTTCCCCACGCGATGGGGCGCCCCCGTCATCGATCGCGTCGACACGGCAATCTTCGTCCGCACGTATTACGTCAACTGCATGTCGTGCACGTACTGTGGCGACTCGTGCTGCCAGTACGGATCCGACATCGACGTCGACAACGTCGCCCGGGTCGAGGCGCACGCGGCCGACCTCGAGCGCTTCACGGGCGTGCCGCGCGACCGCTGGTGGACGGGCGAATGGACCGACGACCGCGAGTTTCCTGGCGGCCGGCAGACGCGTACGCGCGTCGAGGATGGCTCTTGCGTCTTTCGCAACCGCAAGGGGCGCGGATGCATGCTGCACTCCTTCGCGCTCGAGAAGGGGCTCGACTACCACGAGATCAAGCCGATGGTCGCCTCGCTCTTCCCCGTCACCTTCGACTATGGCCTCCTCCACCCTTCGACCGAGATCGCCGATCGGTCGCTGCAGTGCATCGACGACGGGCCGTCCCTCTACAAAGGCGTCCGCGGCGAGATCGAGTGGTACTTCGGCCCGGAGCTCGTCGAAGAGCTCGATGGCATCGAGGCCGAGCCGGGCGGCCGCCCAGGACTTGCGGGAATGTCCGGGGCAAAGTAGGTTCTTTGCCCCGATCGCTTCCGGGAAGGAGCTTCACCCCCCAATGGCCCGCGTTACCGTCGAAGACTGCCTCGAGCGCGAGGACAACCGTTTTGCCTTGGTCGTCCTGGCGGCGCAGCGGACGCGCGCGCTGATGAAGGGCGCCGGTCAGCTCGTCCCGTCGAAGAATAAGGCCGCCGTGACGGCGCTGCGCGAGATTGCCGCCGGCAAGGTGCACTACGACCGGGCGACCAACGAGGCCGTCCGCGAATACATCGAAGAGGTCACGCGTCGCGAGTTCGGTTGAGCGACGCAGGGGGCCCTCGATCGGCCGGCCCACCGCCCGGACGACGAGAAGGCCCGCGCGACGCCGAGCTCGAAGCCGGCGCCCGTGCGCATTACGACGACCCTGCTTACTACGCGTCCACGTACGGGGCGCGGATCGACGACGTCACGTATTACACGGACCTCGCGATTCGCGCGGGCGGGCGCGTCCTCGAATACGGCGTCGGCAACGGGCGGATCGCCATTCCGATAGCGCGCCACGGCATCGAAGTCGTGGGCGTGGACCATTCGGCGCCGATGCTCGCAGACCTGCGCGCTCGCCTCGCGGGCGAACCTCCCGAGGTGCGGCGGCGCGTGCGCTTGGTGCGCGGCGACATGCGGGAGGTGCGGCTCGAGCAGCGGTTCGACCTCGTGTTCGCGGCGTTCAACACCGTGCTGCACCTCTACGATCGGCAGGACGTCGAGCAATTCCTGGCGCGGGTGCGGGCGCACCTCGCGCCGCGCGGGCGCTTCGTGGTCGACCTTTCCATCCCCTGCGCCGCCGACCTCGCGCGACCGGCCGGGCGGGCGTACTCGGCCCCTCGATTCCGGCATCCCACGGCGGGCGTCGTGGTCAGCAATCGCGAGTACTTCGAGTACGACCCGCTTCGTCAGGTGCTGTTTGTGTCGATGGAGTTCGAGCCCGTCGGTCAGCCCGCACGTGGGTGGGTAACGCCGCTCGCGCACCGGCAGTTCTTCCCGCGTGAGTGGGAGGCGCTCCTGCACTACAACGGCTTCGCGGTCGAGCGCGTCGAGGGAGACTTCGAAGGAGGCGAGTTGACGGCGGACAGCGACACGATGGTGTGGCACGCGAAGCGAGCGCCCCGCCCGCGACGGACGTAGGCGATGAGCATCGCCGAGCGGCTGACGAAGGTCCGCGCGCGTATCGAGGGCGCGGAGCGCCGATCGGGTCTCGGCGGCGAGGTCAAGCTCGTGGCCGTATCGAAGAAGCAGCCGGTCGAGGCGATCCGTGAGGCCTACGCGGTGGGCCAGCGCGCCTTCGGCGAGAACTACGTGCAGGAGCTCGTAGCAAAGGCCGACGCGCTCCGGGATTTGCCGGACCTCGAGTGGCATTTCGTCGGCCACCTTCAGACGAACAAGGCCAAAGCGGCGGTCCGCGTCGCGCACGTCGTGCATTGCGTCGACTCCGCGGCGCTGGCGAAGGAGCTCGGGAGACGGGTCGCGGCGAGGCCCGCCGGAGTCGGGATCGATCGTCCGCCCCTCCCAGTGCTCATCGAGGTGAACGTCGGGGGCGAGCCGCAAAAGCCCGGCGCCTCGCCGGCCGAGATCGACGAGGTGATCGCCGCCGTCCGAGCGCAGCCTGCCCTGGCGCTGCGCGGACTGATGACGATGCCGCCCGCGGGCGACCTGCAGGCAGCGCGCAGGGTCTTCGAGACGCTGGCCCTTCTGCGAAATCTGCATGGTGGCGAGGCCGCGATGCCCGAGCTCTCGATGGGGATGAGTCAGGACCTCGAGGTGGCCATCGCGTGCGGCGCGACGATGGTGCGCGTCGGCACGGCCATCTTCGGGCGCAGGGAGCCGGCGGCGTGACGGCGCGATGCGCTCGCCTTTGCGGGCGGCTCGCGGCTTCGCTCCTCGGCTAGCTGCGTCGCACGAGGCGTAAAAACTCACGCGCGCCGCGCGCCCATGCCCCCCGGCCACCCTTCGGCGGCCGCGCGATCGACGCGAGCACTGTTCTCACGCTGCTGTCGTCGGGGCGCAGCGCAAGGGCGCGGTTCGCGGCTTCGAGCGCTTCGGTGCGACGGCCCGACGCGGCGAGCGCCCGGGCGAGCACCGTCAAGATGGGCGCGGACTCGGCCTCGAGCAAAGCGGCGCGGCGCGCGTGCGATAGGGCCGCGGGAACGTCGTCGACCTCGAGCAGCACGCTGGCGAGCTCGGCGTGCACTTGCGCCGCGCCCGGGGCCGTCTCGAGCGCCACCTCGAGCGCCCCGCGCGCGGCGATCCAGCGTCCCCTGCGGCGTTCGGCCGTGGCCGCCGCGAGCCATCCCTGCCACGCGTTGTGCAACGTCGCGAGCCGGCGCGCCCGCGCCGCGATGTCCGCTAGGTTCCCCACGGGGGCCACATGGGCCGCCCGGAGCACGCTCTGCAGCTCGAGCTCGGCCCTCGGATCGTCGAGAGCAAGCTGCGTGATCTGCGCCTCTGCCGCCGCGGCCGACTCCGGTGCCGCGAGCGCCACGTGGGCCAGTCGTGTCCGCGCCACGTCCTTGTCGCCCAGCGTGATCTGCGCGCGCGCGAGGGCTACCGACGCGTGCGGGTCGTCGGGGACGAGGGTCAGGATGCGCTCGCACAGGCGAGCCACACGGGACGCGCGAGAGAGCCCTTGAGCTTCGGTCGCGAGCGCGAGCTGCACGGCGCGACGCAGGACGTCCGGCGTCGCGCGTGCCTCGGCGAGGGCCGCGTCGACGAGCCTCTGCCCCGACGTCACGTCGCGCTCGCGCATCGCGAGAGCCGCGAGGTTGCCGAAGGCGAGTGGATGCACGGCGTCGCGCGCGAGCGCGAGACGCCACGACGCTGCAGCGGCCTCGATTTCGCCTGTCGCCGCGTGCACGACGCCGCGTTCGGCGAGCAGCAGCGGGTCTCCGGGCGCCCGGCCGAGGCCCGCGTCGATCGCAGCCAGCGCGGCCTGGGAGAGCCCCTGCGCGCGCAACGACTGCGCGAGCAGGGCGTAGGGGAGCATGCGCGTCGGCGACAGGACGATGGCCTCGTTCATGCGTCGCTCGGCGTCGCGCGGTCGCCCCAACCGCAGGTGCATGGCGGCAAGCGCCTCGAGCAGCTCGACGTGCCCTGGAGCATCCGCGGCGGCGCGCTCGAGCGCGCGCACGGCCGCGGAAGCGAGGCGGGGATCCGGCGCGGAACCCGCCGCAACGTCGAGGGCGAGCGAGGCTAGACGTCCGGCCGGGTAACGAGCCTTGGGTGCATCGCCGATCGCGCGTCCCAGGTGAAGCATCGCGGCTAGGCGATCGTGAGGGCCCCCCCGGCTGGGGTCGTGCAAGGCGCACCGCTCGGCGCGGAGCACGCTCTCGAGCGAGTCCCAGCCGAGGTCCTGGATGTCGTGGAGCGCGCCGATCTCGCCGCCGAGGCGCGCGCCGAGCTGCTCGAACGCGTTCACGAGCGTCGCGCCGGTGTCCGCGCCATCGAGCGCAGCGTCGACGCGGGCTCGGGTTCTCCCGTCCTGGACGTCGAACGCGAGCAGCTGGATCGTGCCGGCCCCGTCGATCGGCGGCTCGAAGGAGCCAGTGAGCACGAGCGTGACCGCGCTCGGGGCGTCGCCGCGCCCGGAGATGTCTCGCCACGCATCGGGGGGCACGAAGGCTTCGACGGGCGACGGCACGCCCGACTCTCCTCGATCCCCACCAGCCGGCGCGGCCGGGCCGTGCAGCTGTGCGAGGGCCACGCCGCCACCGTCGACGTGAACGAAGGCGTGCACCATCGCTGCCAGGCCGAGCCCGAGGCCTCGCCCTTCGGCGGGTACGCCGAACGGGATGACGACGACGCGGGGAGCCGGCACGGAGCGAGACTCTAGCGCGACGCCAGCCAGAGCAACCGTCGTGGAGTGAAGCTCGCTACGACGACGCGCGAAATCGGTCGGTCGCCTCGACGAGTTCGTGTAGCGTGCCTGGCTCGCTGGCCGCGTGACCCGCGTCGGGCACGATGCGCAGATCCGCCTCCGGCCACGCGCGGTGCAGAGCCCACGCCGACTCCATCGGGCAGACAACGTCGTAGCGCCCCTGGACGACGACGCCCGGGATGTGCCGGATCCTGTCGACGTTGCCCAGAAGGTCGCGCGGCGGCTCGAGCCACGCGTGGTGTACGAAGTAGTGGCACTCGATGCGCGCGAAGGCGACGGCGAACTCGTCCCCGTCGGTCTTGTCGATGAGGGACCGATTGGACAAGAGGCAGCTCGTCGAACCCTCCCAGACGCTCCACGCCTTTGCGGCGCGCAATCGAACTCCGGGATCGTCGGAGGTGAGCCGCCGGTAGAACGCCATTACGAAGTCGCCGCGCTCGCCCTCGGGGATGGGCTCGACGTACTTCTCCCACGCGTCGGGAAAGAGGGCACTCGTGCCACGCTGGTAAAACCAGGCAACCTCCTGGTCGCGGATGAGGAAGATGCCCCGCAGGACGAGCTCCGTGACCCGTGAGGGGTGGGTCTCCGCATAGGCGATGGCCAGCGTGCTGCCCCAGGACCCACCGAACACCTGCCATCGTTCGATGCCCAGGTGCGCGCGAAGCTCTTCGATGTCGCTGACGAGATCCCAGGTCGTGTTGTCGATGAGCGACGCGTGGGGCGTGCTCTTGCCGCACCCGCGTTGGTCGAAGAGCACGATGCGGTACGCCACGGGGTCGAAGAAGCGGCGATGGTTCGGCTCAGTGCCGAACCCCGGGCCGCCGTGCAAGAACACGACGGGCTTGCCGGCCGGATTGCCGCTCTCCTCGAAGTACAGCTCGTGCAGGTCCGAGACCCGCAACCGGCCCGTGCGATACGGCTCGATCGGCGGGTAGTAGCCGCGGCGCTCCGGCGCGTTCAAGCGCCCTTCTTGGACTCGCGCAGCTCGCGTCGCGCGCGCCGTCCTTCGGATTTGTCGTCCGTCTTGGTGCGCGAGCTCGCGAAGCGCGCCAGCGGAAACCGAGCGCTCGTCACGCCGACCTCGGACGCCTTCACCCGATCGCGCGCGAGCTCGATGAAGCGCGTCTGCGCACGGAAGGGCGTCTGGCCCGGCTTCGCATGGACGCGCTCGTACTTGCCATCCGGCTTGAGCGCCCAGCTCTTGGCCGTGTCCGACGCTTGCATCTGCAAAGCCTCGATGAGGCGCCCCCGGATGACGGGGTCCTCGAGCGGGATGAGCGTCTCCACGCGGCGGTGGAAGTTGCGCGGCATCCAGTCGGCGCTCGAGATATACACCTCGTCCTTGCCGCCGTTCGCGAAGTGGAACGCGCGACCGTGCTCGAGGAAGCGATCGATCATCGCGTGGACCTCGATCGTTTCGCTGACGCGGGGCACTCCGGGGCGAAGGCAGCAGATCCCGCGCACCGCGAGCGTGATCGGAACACCCGCCTGCGACGCGCGGTAGAGGGCCTCGATGACGTCGGCGTCCACGAGCGCGTTCATCTTGGCCATGATGCGCGCGGGCCTGCCCGCGCGGGCGTGCTCCGCCTCGCGGCCGATGAGGCCGAGCACGGCCTCGTGCAGCCCGAGTGGGGCGACGATGAGTTTGTTCCACCTGGGCGGCGCGCTGTAGCCCGTCAGCAGGTTGAAGAGGCTCGAGACGTCTTCGCACACGTCGGCGCGCGACGTGAAAAACGAGAGATCCGTGTAGAGCCGAGCCGTCGTCGGGTTGTAGTTGCCCGTCGACAAATGCGCGTAGCGCCGGAGCTTGCCCTTCTCCCGGCGCACGACGAGCAGGCACTTGGCGTGCGTCTTGAGGCCGAGCAGCCCGTAGACGACGTGGGCGCCCGCCTGCTCGAGCATGCGGGCCCAGACGATGTTCGACTCCTCGTCGAAGCGAGCCTTCAGCTCGACGATCGCGGTCACCTGCTTGCCGCTCTCCGCGGCGCGAACGAGCGCCTTGACGATCGGCGAGTCGCCGCCGGCCCGGTAGAGCGTCTGCTTGATGGCGAGGACATCCGGATCGTCAGCCGCGCGGGTGATGAAGTCGACGACGCTGTCGAACGATTCGTACGGGTGCTGCAGCAGGACGTCTTGCTCGCGGAGGGTCGCGAAGAGGTCGTCCACCTCGCGGTTGGGGGAGATGGGATGCGACGTGAACGGATCGTCGCGCAACGACCGCATCTCGTCCCGCGAGTCGCGCGAAAGGCCCATGAGGTCCGACAGGTTGAGCATCCCGCCGACGGAGTAGACGTCCTTCTCGGGATCGAGCTTCAACGCCTTCACGAGCTTGGCCAGCGATCCGGGCGGAGGATCCCCGGAGACCTCGAGGCGCACGGCGTTGCCGCGCTCGCGTCGGCGGAGCTCGAGCTGGATCGACTGCAGGAGGTCGTCGCCCTCTTCTTCGTCGACCTCGATGTCGAAGTTGCGCGTCACGCGGAACACGTAGACGCCCTTGATCCGGACGCTCGGGAAGATCGTCGACGCGTGCCGCGCCACGAGGTCCTCCAGCATGAGGAACGCGCGCGCCGGGTGCCCGCTCGGCGTCTTGATGCCCGCCACTGGCAAGAGTCGCGGCAGCACCGAGGGCACCTGCACGACACCGAACCCCTGGTCTTGCGTCCCTTCGCGCGTGAACATCACGCCGAGGTTGAGGCTCTTGTTTCGCACCTGGGGGAACGGATGGCCCGGGTCGATCGCGATCGGCGTGAGGATCGGGAAGACCTCGTTCTGAAAGCGCGCGTCGAGATCTGCCAGCGCCTCTGCAGAGAGGTCGCCCGGCTTGACGAAGACCATCCCGGCCTCGGCCAGCTTGGGCAAAAGGACCGCGAGGGTCGACGACTGCGTCACGACCAGCTCGTGAACGCGCTGCGAGATCGCGGCGAGCTGCTCGCTCACCGTCATCCCGTCCGGTCCCATCTCGTCGACTTCGCCCGTCAGCTGCTGCTTGAGGCCGGCGACGCGCACCATGAAGAACTCGTCGAGGTTGCTCGAGACGATCGCGTGAAACTTCAATCGTTCGAGCAGCGGCACGCTCTCGGTGTCGGTCTCGGCGAGCACGCGCGCGTTGAACTCGAGCCACGAGAGCTCGCGATTCAGGTAGAGCGCGGCCGACCGCAGATCGATGGGTTCGGTGGGCGGCGGGAGCTGGGACGCGGAGACGGGTGGCGGCGGGGGCACGGACGCCACGGCCGACCCCGCGCTTGGCGCCGTCCACGGGATCGGCGCCTGGGGGGTGAGGGTAGCGGGGCTGGTGTCCGTCATTGTTCGTTCTGGTCGTCACCCATTGGGAGGGCCCGGCGAGGGACCCCGCGGGAGGGCTCCGAGTGTAGCTCAATGAGTCTGTGGGCGCGCGCCATCGGGGACGGCCGAGCCAGCCGGCGCCAGGTCATCCCGCATCCACACGTGATTATGGCCGAATCGCGCTGTCTCGCGATACCGCGCCCGGACCCACGGCGCCGCCCTCTCGCAGTGCGCCTCGAAGTCATCCCAAGCGCTCGAGACGCTGAGGAGCGGGACGCCGTCCATGAACACGAAGGCGGCCGGGGGGCGCGCCTCGAGGCGCGCGAGCAGGGCGTCCTCGTGCTGATCGCGGATCGCGCGGATTCGCTCGGACTGCGCTTCGTCCGGCGCGCCGCCCGTTCCCCCCTGGAGCGCGGCGTCCACGTTGAGATCGTAAGCATAGATGTAAGGCGTGGCGCTCGTGCGACGGGCGAGGAAAAGCAGGTAGGCGTCCATGCCGTAGGTCTGCACGCGATCGTCGGGAGCGGTGTGCTCGCGCAGATAAGCCGCCGCCTGGCGCATCTCGAACGGGAAGAAATCGGGGCGCGGGAAGTGATCGAAGTACGCAGCGGTCTCGCGCGCGGCCGGGGTCTGCGCGCTCCAAAGAAGCCAGACGGCGCGGATATGCGGCGAGTCCTGGAGCGCCGTGGCGACGCGGAGGGCGATCACCGTGCCGAGTGCGAGGGGGACGGTTCGCAGGAGCGCCAGTCGACGCCGCGCCACGCGCGTCCGATCGGTGAGCCACGCGGCAAGCGCGAGCCACTGCAGGTGCACGCCGGCCGTGACGGGGTGAAAGTGGTAGGGAAACCCTTTCCCCTGCACGACGACCCCTGCGAGCGCGCACCCGGGGAGGAGCGCGAGGCCAAGGGCTCGCCGCGGCATCTCGCCCGTGAAAACGAGTCCCAGCATGACGACGGTGCCGGACACGGCGAAGACGGCCTGCGTGGCCCGCCAGGGCTCCGAGAACATGTCGGCCGGGGAGCGCGGCCAGATGAAGCGGTACATCGCCGGGACGTCGGCCCACTGGATATGGGCGAATGCACGCGCGTCGCCGTACGCGAACAGCAGCAACGTCATGACGATCCCTGCGGCGAGGGCGCCGCCGCCAAAGGCCAAGAGCGCCCGTCGCCTCGACACGAACGGCTCGCGAAGCCCGTCGTCGAGGATGAGCGCCATCAGTTGAGCCATCGTGAAGAAGACGTACGTCGGTTTGCCGAACCACGGCACGACGCCAAGGCCGCCGGCCACCGCCAGCAGCAAGGCCTGGCGTCGCTGCCCGCGCGGTCCGCGATGGACGGCCCATGGGGCCTGCGCGACGATCTGGAGCCCGACCCCTGGCAACATGAACCAGTCGAAGAAGCTCTCCCGCTGGGCCATCTCCCAAAAATCGAACAGCAGGTATTGCCCGCTCAGGACGACCCATCCCGCCAGGGCCCAGGCCGCGCGCTCGAGGGGCTCGGGGGCGCGCGGCGATCGAAGGCCCGGCAGGCACGCGCCGACAATCGCGAACGACACGCCGGTGAGCGTGAGATCCAGCACGTGGAATCGATGCTCATCCCCGCCACCGAGGGCGAGAAAGACCATGTGAATGAAGTGGGTCAGCGGCCCGTTGACGTCGCGCACGTCGCGGTAGTCCACCTCGCCGCGGGCGAGGGCCCACGCGACGTACTGGAAGATCCCCTGGTCCCGCCCGATCGGCGCAAGGCTCGCGTTACGCGTCGCTCCCACCACCCAGAACAGCGGTGGGAGGGCAATCGTCAGGGCGACGAGCACCGCGCGCCCCATCCGGAGGCGTCCGAATGGATGCAGATTCCAGGGGCTCATGCGGTGGCGATCTCTACAGGATTCCTCGATCTTTCGCCCACGGACCGCTGTTGGCACGTTCGTGGCTTGCCTCGGTGGCGTGCGAGGCTGCAAATCGCAAGAGCTCGCGGCAGGGGCTGCCGGAGCGTAGATTTCTCGCGGCAAACGTGACCACTATCTCCACCACGATGACGGAAGCGGCCCGGCGTTTGACGGTGCCCAACCAGCCCGCCGCAGAGCTTCGAGCCCGTGGGTTCGCCGAAGCGCTCGCGGCGGCGCGTGGCAAGCACGTGCTCATCGCGCTGCGCGGCCACCCGGATCCGGACGGGATTGCCTGTGCCATCGCCCAAGCGCACATCGCGCAGCGCCTGGGCGTCGCGCAGACGACGGTCGCGTACTGTCACGAGCTCAGCCATCGCGAGAACCGTGCGCTCGTCAAGCTGCTCGGCCTGGACCTCCGCAAGATCAAGACGGTGCGGGAGCTCGGCAAAGTGGATTTTCTGGCGCTCGTCGACGCCCACGAGGTCGACCCCGACTTGGCCGATGGGGGCGACTACGAAGTCTTGACGATCGTTGATCACCATCGGCCGGCGTCTCCACCCAAGGCACGCTTCGTCGACATGCGGATGGATGTCGGCGCCACGGCGACGATCTTCGTCGAATACCTTCTCGAACTCGCCGTCCTCGACCCGGACGCGGAAGAAGACCGCCGCATCGCCACGGCGCTCATGCACGGCCTGTCCACAGACACGGATGACTTCACCTTCGCTCGGTCCACCGATTTCCGCGCGGCGGGCCAGATCGCGGAGATCTGCGACCGCGACCTCCTGCAAGACCTTTCGCGGCGGCTCATCGCGCCCACGGCGATGGACGTCATCGCCCGCGCCCTGCAGGCCCTCGGCGTCCGCCGCAACTTCGCGATGGCCGGCGTAGGGTTCGTGACGGAGGCCGAGCGCGACACCATTGCGCAGGCGGCCGACTTCTTGGTCCGGCGTGAGGACATCGACACGTGCGTCGTGTACGGGGTCGTGGGAGACAAATACATCGAGGGGTCGCTGCGGACCCACTCCGCGAGCGTCGACCCTCCGGTCTGGCTCGAGCAGGCCTTCGGTACGGATGAAAAAGGCCGTCCCTACGGCGGAGGGCGGCGGGATAAGGGGGGCTTTCGAATCCCGATCGGGTTCCTCGGTCGCGTGACCGACCGTGCTCAGCTTTGGCAGCTCGTGGAGCACGCTGTCCGAACCGCCCTGCTTCGCCAGTCCGGAGAAGACCCGACGCCGGGCGTACTGGTCCCTCCGGTCGCGCCCACCTGAGGGGCTGTAGGTCCCGCCGGCCGCGGTGCCGCGATCTCCCCTCGATTGCCATCGAGCTGGGGGCGGGCGTAAGGTTTACAGCAAATGCGCGGACCAAGCGTCCCGCCCGCGACCGGGGGGACGGTGCGCCAAGGGGGCAAGGAGGAACTGCGGGCGTCTGTCCTGAAGACGTACCTCATTCGTGTGCGCACCGAGAAGGGCGAGCGCGCGGTGCAGCAGCTGCTCGCCGGCGCCGGCATCGATCCCAGCGCGGTCGACAACGAGACGGGGTGGGTCAGTCAGCTCGCGGCGAAGCGCGCGCTCGTCGCCATTTCGGCCCTCTTGGGGCGCGACGCGATCCGGCATCGGGGCGAATGGGCGACGCACCCGGAGTCGCTCGGCGTCCTGGTGCGAATGCTGCGGACCAGTCGCCGGCCATTGGACGCGTACCACTACCTCGCGCAGAACACGCGTGAAGTGACGCGGGTGGGAGCGTGGTCGATCGACGAGCTCCCGGAGCAGCGCGGGTCGACGAAGCGGGTCCAGCGCGTGAGGATGACTTACCGCCCTCGCGACGAAGGGTCGGACGACTCGGCCGAGCGTTCGTCCCGCGAGGGTGACGAGCTGCTCTGCGACGCGCGCGCCGGCGAGCTTGCGAGCCTTCCCAACATCTGGGGCCTGGGCGACGCCTCCGTTTCGCACNNCCGCGGGCGGACTGCTCGCAGGAGCGTTGGCGGCCGTTCTCGCCGGTGGGCTCGGCGGCGCCGCCGGTTTCATGCGGGACCGCGCCCGAGACGAGGTGGTGTCGCGCGTCTTCGAGCGCAATCGCATCGCGGCCCTCGAGCGCGGACTCGAGCTGCGAGGGGACCTCGGCGCCGCGCCGGGCGAACTGACGGGCACCGTCCTCGGCGGCAAGTACCGCATCGGCCGGAAGATCGGCTCGGGCGGGATCGGCGTCGTCTACGCCGCGGAGCATGTCACGCTCGGCCACGAAGTCGCCGTGAAGGTCCTGCGGGGCGCCGCCGCGCGTGACGGCGGGGAGATCGCGAGACTGCGCCGCGAAGCGTACATCCAGGTGCACGTCGAACATCCGAACGTGGCGCGCGTCCTCGACCTCGACCAGATGTCCGACGGGAGCGTCTACGTCGTCATGGAACGGCTGGTGGGTCGATCTCTCGCGGACAAGCTCTCGCGCGACGGATTGCTCACACCGACGCAGGCGGTCGCGATCTTCACGCAGGTGTGCCGCGCGCTCGACGCTGCGCATAAAAAGGGCGCCGTGCACCGCGACCTCAAGCCAGGCAACGTGTTCCTGTGCGAGGACGGCAACGCGAAGGTGCTGGATTTCGGCATG
>PLIR01000041.1 GCA_003139415.1 Myxococcales bacterium
CGGAGGATCCGCACGCCAGCCCGTTCGAGGAAGAGACGGATACCACGCCGGCCGAGTCCCCCTCCGGTCTCGACGGCCTGGACGACGACGGCGACGCCGTCAAGATGCCCCTGCCGGCGGGGGGCAAGCACCTGACGCTGCGCGAGTTCCGCGAGAAGTCCGAGCGTCAGTACATCGTCGACACGCTGCGCGTCGCGGGCTGGAACATCTCGCGCACCGCCATCCTGCTCGGCGTCGAGAGGACCAACCTGCACAAGAAGATCCGCGCGTACGGGATCCAGCGCGGCGAAGGCTGAGACGCCCCTGCCCCGGGGCTCAGGACGAGCCGGTCGAACCGTAGCCGGCAGCGCCCCGGACCGTCGCCTCGAGCGTGGAGACCACGACGAGCTCGGCGCGCGCGACGGGGGCGATGATCATCTGCGCGATCCGCTCGAGCGGCGCGACCGTCGCCGGCACGTCGCTCACGTTGACGAGCAGGACGTGCACTTCGCCCCGGAAGTCGCTGTCGATCGTGCCGGGGGCGTTCAGCACCGTCAAGCCGCTGCGCGCGGCGAGCCCCGAGCGCGGCCGGACCTGCCCCTCGAAGTGGGCGGGGATCGCGAAGGCAAGCCCCGTGGGGATGCGCGCGCGCGACAGCGGCGGCAGCATGACCGGCGAGGCGATGGCCGCGTGGAGGTCCATCCCGGCGGCGCCCTCCGTCTGGTACCGCGGGACAGGAACGTCGACCGGGCCCACCCGGGTCACCTGGATTCGAAGATCGGGAAGCATCGCGACTGGGAAGGTATCCGGTTTGTCGGCTGCGCTCTCGCCTGCTCTTGCTCTGCCGGGGCCGAGGATCACTTTGATCCGGGCGTGCCTTGACGTCCAGGACGTGGCTGGTACTCGGATCGTGCATGCCGGCCGCACGCGAACTCGTCCTCGTCATCGACTTCGGCGCCCAGTACACGCAGCTCATCGCGCGACGCATCCGCGAGCAACGGGTCTATTGCGAGATTCACCCGTGCACGCTGCCTTTCGAGGAGGTCCGCCTGATGCGGCCCCGGGCGATTGTCCTTTCGGGGGGGCCGGCCAGCGTCTACGCCGAGAACGCGCCGACGGTCGACCCG
This sequence comes from Myxococcales bacterium, assembly GCA_003139415.1. Lineage (GTDB taxonomy): Bacteria > Myxococcota_A > Polyangia > Polyangiales > Polyangiaceae > Palsa-1150. The sequence continues at coordinate 1,107 of PLIR01000041.1, forward strand.
CGCCTCTTCGAGCTCGGCGTCCCGATCCTCGGCATCTGCTACGGCCTGCAGCTCATCGCCCACGTGCTCGGCGGGCGCGTCGAGCGTGCGTCGGCGCACGAATACGGCCACGCCCGCGTCGTCGTCGAGCGCCCCGAGGGCATCTTCCACCGCTTTGCCAAGCGCGAGGCGCTCGACGTCTGGATGTCGCACGGGGACCGGATTGCGGCCCTGCCGCCGGGCTTTCAGACGATCGGCGTCAGCGGCAACACGCCTTTTTGCGCGGCGGGCCACGCGGGCAAAAACATCTACGGCGTGCAGTTTCACCCCGAAGTGGCGCACACGCCGCGCGGGGCGGAGATGATCGCGGCCTTTCTCTTCGACGTCGCCGGCCTCAGCCCCACCTGGACAGCCGGGGCGTTCACCGAAGAGGCGGTCGGCGCCATCCGGTCGCGCGTGTCGCCCGAGGAGCACGCCATCTGCGGGCTCTCCGGGGGCGTCGACTCCGCCGTGGCCGCCGTCCTGTGCCACCGGGCGCTCGGCGACCGGCTGACATGCATCTTCGTCGACAACGGGCTCTTGCGCCTCGGGGAGGCCGAGCAGGTCGTCGGGACGTTCCGCAAGAACCTGCACCTGAACCTCATCGCCGTCGACGCGCGGCAGCGCTTTCTCGCGGCGCTCGCGGGCGTCACCGACCCCGAGCAAAAGCGGCGCATCATCGGCCGCGTCTTCATCGAAGTCTTCGAGGACGAGGCGCACAAGGTCCGCGGCGCGAAGTGGCTCGTTCAGGGCACGCTTTACCCCGACGTCATCGAGAGCGTCAGCTTCAAGGGCCCGAGCGCCGTCATCAAGAGCCACCACAACGTGGGCGGTCTCCCCGAAAAGATGAACCTGAAGCTCATCGAGCCTTTGCGCGAGCTCTTCAAGGACGAGGTCCGCGCCGCGGGCGAGCAGCTCGGCATGCCGCGCGACATGCTCTGGCGCCACCCCTTCCCCGGTCCGGGCCTCGCGGTGCGCTGCCTGGGCGAAGTGACCGAGAAGCGCCTCGACGTGCTGCGCCAGGCCGACTCGATCGTCGTCGACGAGATTCGCACGGCGGGCCTGTACGACGCGATATGGCAAGCCTTCGCCGTGCTCTTGCCCGTCAAGAGCGTGGGCGTGATGGGCGACGAGCGCACCTACGAAGAGACATGCGCCGTGCGCGCCGTGCATTCCGTCGACGGGATGACCGCCGACTGGGCGAAGATCCCGTACGAGGTGCTCTCGCGCATATCGAACCGCATCATCAACGAGGTGCGCGGCATCAACCGGGTGGTGCTCGACATCACGAGCAAGCCGCCGGGGACCATCGAATGGGAGTGAGCGATTGCTCGTAAGCGGTCGTCATCTCTCGCTGATCTTACGCTCGACTCGTGCGGTCGGCCTCGCGGGGGCGGTTGCGGCCGTCGCCTGCCGGCCCGCCGCGACGGCGTCCGGGCCGACGGTCTCCCTTCGGCTGCACGGTGGCCCGGCGGATGCCACCGTGATCGTGGACGACGAGGCCCTGGGGACGCTCGACTTCGTCGCCGCGCACGGCGTGGCCTTGCCGCCTGGCGTGCACCACCTGACGGTCAAGGCCGTGGGGTTCTTTCCTTGGGACCGCGAGGTGACAGCCCAGGTGGGCTCGCCCCCGCTGCGGCTCGAGGTGGTGCTCGTGGCCGTCCCGGATTGAGCCACCCGCCCGTTGCAAGGCTTCCGCTCGCTTGACAGGAGGGCAGCCGAGCGGCTATCGGTCCCAGCCTTCCTATGTCAAACCGTGCAATCTGGAGCGTCCGAAAGCGTCACGAGTGGCTCGCGAAGCCGCTTCGGACCAAGCGCGTCAAGCGCGCCCAGCGGCTGCGCTGTGGTCTGCAGGACGCCATCGACCGCAAGGGCGGCGGGCAAGAGCCCCCGCAGAACTGACGCTCACGTTCCCCACGTCAGGGGGAATGCTTGGCCTTCGGCTGCCCACGGCATGGCGGCGGTGTTGCGCGCCCAGCCCATTCGGCCCGCTCGGTCGACGAGGATGACGCCCCCGGTGCCCGCGAGCCGTGATCCGAGGGAGCGGATGACCGCACGGGCTGCGTCTTCGGGGTGCGTTCGACTGCGCAAGTAGTCGGTCGCCGTCTTGGCGAGTGCCAAGCGCATGATGGACTCTCCGTGGCCCGTCGCCGAGCACGCGCCGGAATCGTTGTCGGCGTACGTCCCGGCGCCGAGCAGCGGCGAATCGCCGACGCGGCCGAGGCGCTTGTTCACGAGGCCTCCCGTGCTGGTCGCGGCGGCCACGTTGCCCGACGCGTCGCACGCCACCGCGCCGACGGTGCCCCCTCCTGAACCGCGGCCCTGACGCCGTTCGTGCACCGCGGCCCAGCGACGCCGGGCATCCTCGGTCGTCATGGCCTCGCTGGTCACCCGCTCGAAGCCCCGCTCCACGGCGAAGGCGGCGGCTCCCTCGGCCGCATAGAGCACGTGGCGACCGTCCTCGAGCGCGGCGCGGGCAACGGCGACCGGATGCCGAAACGGTGGAAGCGCGCAGACGGCACCGGCGCGAAGCTTGCCACCCTCCATGATCGCGGCGTCGAGCTCGACGAGACCCGCCTCGTTGAGGCATGCCCCCGTCCCCGCGTTGAACCATGGGTCGTCCTCGAGCACGGCGACGGCTCGCTCCACCG
>PLIR01000398.1 GCA_003139415.1 Myxococcales bacterium
CGGGACGAACCGCCAGCACACGGCCCTCCTCGACTCGCCGCTCTTCACGGGCAGCTTCTTGCTCGACGTCAACTACACGCAGTCGAAGAACAACCCGATCGACAACACCGTCGTCGGCTCGACGGCGCTATCGCGAAACCACGAGCTCACGCTCGCCTTCATGGGCTTCGGCGGCGACTTCCACTACCAGAACGCGCGCGGCCGCATGATGATGCAGTTTGGCCTCCGCTCGACGCTCGTCCCCCGTAACGACTTCAGCTCGTTCCGCGGGCAATTCGACCTGCAGGACGCCCTCCGATACATCAGCGAAGCATACGGCGGGTATCACTGGGACGTGCTCCACGGGATCAACCTCGACGGCGGCATCTTCATGTCGTATGTGGGTCTCTTCTCATACGACAACTTCGAGAACTGGATGTACCTGCCGTCGTTCACGTCGGACAACACGCCCTGGTTCTTNNATCGAGCCCTGGCTCATCAACGGCTGGCAGACGTACGGCACGTTCAACGAGATGCCGGGCTTCGGCTTCCAGATCCTCTGGCGCCCGGTGGAGGAGTTCTCGGTCCTGTCCAACGGGTACTGGGGATGGGACAACCAAGACGCGCCCGGTCAGTGGCGGTTCCACAGCGACAACAGCGCCGAGCTCCGGTACTTCCAGGACACCTCGAGCAGCTTCATCACGCGGGCGGCGTTCTCGATCACCGGCGACATCGGCGGCGAAGGCGGCGACGGCGTCACGCCTTTCGGCGGACAGAGTCACCCGCAGAGCATGGCCGGGCAGTACACCTGCGCGACCAAGAAGACGAGCGACCTCAGTCGGCCTTGCGACGCGAATTTCATCAGCGGGATGATCTACAACCGCGTCTGGTTCGGTGACAAATTCGCCTGGAACATCGGCGGCGGCTACATGCACAACCCAAGCCGCTACCTCATCCTCGACCCGACGGGCAATGCCTCGCCCATCCCGCAGCCCGAGAGCGTGTCGAACGTCAGTTACGTGCCGGCATCGAGTCCCTACTACACCTCGTTCGGCTCCCAGTTCGACGCGTGGGACTACGAGACCGGCATCCAGTACATGCCCGTCGAGCAGGTCACCTACGACCTCGAGTTCAACCATCGCCAGGCGAGCGTGCCGTACTTTGCGGGCCACGGAGGCGTGACGTCGCCGGACGGGTACATCACCACGGCAACGCCGAGCGGGTGGCGGCCCGACCTGTCGAAGAACGACACCCGAGTGATTTTCGCCCTTCTCGTGCGCTTCTGAAAGGTCCGGAGAGCAATCGCATGAAGACTTCAACGTTCGAGAGAAAGATCCCCATGATGGCGCGCGTCGGTGTGTGTCTCGTCGCGCTCGCGGGAGCGCTCGTCCTCGGGGCGGGGGCGTGCAACGAGGCCGGACAGGGAGATCGCTGCAACCCGCTGCGGTCGAGCAACGAGTGCAGCGGCAGTCTGGTCTGCGCGGGCAACCCGATCGGTCAGTCGACGACGTACCCGATACCGTTCTGCCCGGAGAACTACTGTTGTCCAGTCAACAGCGACGGAACCGTCGACTTTGCCAACGCGACGAGCCCGTACTGCCAGCCGGGCTGCAACGGCGGGGCCGCGTCCATCTGCGCGGCGATGGGTAGCGCCCCCGACGCCGAGGCGTGCGAATTCGCCTCGTGTCTCGCGGACGCCTCGGACCCGACGTCGTGCGTGTCCGTGGAAGAGGGGGGGACAGAAGGCGACGGGGCCACGAGCGACGGGGAAGTATCCGATGCCGAATCTTTGGATGCTGCACCTTCGGATGCCGGATCATCGGATGCTGCTCCATCGGATGCCGCACCGTCCGAGGCCGCCGCAGAGGCGGCGACCACACCGCTCGACGCCGGCACGGATGCCACGGACTCGAGCACGGACTGACGCGCGCCGCGCGGGTGTCCCGCAGGGGGCACCCGCGTCTCGCAGGAAGCGGCGGATCACGACCGCGCTTGCAATGGTGTAACGTGCGGCCTCCGTGGCGGACTTGGTGGCGGAGCGAAGCATCGACGACATCGCTCCAACGAGGACCCTCGATCGCGATCTCTGGTCGATGGCGTGGCCGGCGATGCTGTCGCTCGTCATGGTCAACGTCGTCGACGTCGTCGACGTCGCGCTCATCGGGCACCTCGGCCGCCAGACGATGGCCGCGTGGGGGTACGCATCCCAGTGCGTCAACCTCATCGAGACGCTGCTCGTGTCGGTCGGGATCGGGTGCGTTGCCCTCATGGCGCGCGCCATCGGGGCGGACGACGGTCCCCGGGCGAGCCGCGTGCTGGCCGCCTCAGTCGTCGTGTCGCAGGGCGTCGCCGGGCTCGGATTGCTCCTCGCGCTCCTGGTCCCGCGCGCGATCCTGAGACTGCTCGACGCGGCCCCGGACGTCATCGAGATCGCCGTCCCCTTCTTCAGGCTGCTCACGGCGTCGATGCTCCTCTACGGGGCTGCGTTCGTCTTCGAGAGCGGCCTACGCGCCAACAAGAACACGCGCGGACCGATGGCGGTGGCGATCGTGGTCATGAGCGTGAAGACGCTGCTGAGCGTGGTGCTCATCTTCGGCTTCCTCGGCGCCCCGCGTCTCGGGCTCACCGGCGCCGGGATGGCCACTTTGGGAGCGCACGCCGTCGGGCTCGCGGCCTACGTAGCCATCTCGCGGTCGCTTTCACGTCAGGGCGTGTGGATCGCCTTCGGCTGGCGCGATATCCGCGCTCTTCTGGTGCGACGCCCCGACGAGCGCGGGGTCGTCGCGGAGGTCATACGCGTCGCGCTTCCGTCGATGGGCGAGCGGCTCGTCATGAGCCTTGCTCTCCTCACGTATTTCAAGATTCTCTCGAGCTACGGCACCGCGGCGATCGCCGCCTACGCCATCGGGGTGCGTCTGCTCTCGCTCTCCTGGGTGCCCGGGATCGGATTTGCTGCCGCAGCCGCCACCTTCGTCGGGCAGGCCCTCGGGGCCGGAGACTCGGCGATGGCCCGCCGCTTGGGCTTTCGCGCCACCGGGCAGGCGCTGCGCGTGATGTGTGCGATGGCGGTGGTGTTCTTGTTTCTCAGGCAGCCGCTCGCGCGGGCGTTCACCACCGACGAGAGCGTCGCGGCCGACCTGGCCCCGATGATGCTGATGCTCGCCGTCGCGCAGCCGTTCATGGGGACGCACTTCGCGCTCGGCGGCGTCCTCCGGGGCGCGGGGGATACGGTGACGCCGTTTCTCGGGGCGGCGGTCGGGAATCTGTGTTTTCGCGTGCCGCTCGCGTGGGTGTTTGCGCGGGTTCTTGGGGCGCCGCTGGCTTGGGTGTGGTCGGCGCTTGTCTTCGACCATATGGCGCGGCTCGCGATCAATGGGACGGTGTTCTTGCGCGGGCGGTGGGCTCAGCGCGTCGGGGTTTTGCCTTAGCGGCGCCTTGAGGGGGCCTTGG
>PLIR01000330.1 GCA_003139415.1 Myxococcales bacterium
GCCAGGCGCACGTTCTGGCCCTTTCGCCCGATCGCGAGCGAGAGTTTCTCGTCGGGGACGACGAGCTCCATCCGCCCGTCCGCCTCGTCGACGATGACCTTGCTCACTTCGGCGGGCTGGATCGCGGCGCACACGAAGCGCGCCGGATCGCGATCGAACGGGACGATGTCGATCTTCTCGCCGCGCAGCTCCTGCACGACGGCTTGCACGCGCGCCCCCTTCATCCCGACACACGCGCCGACCGGATCGACGTCGGCGTCGCGGCTCGTCACGGCGATCTTGGAGCGTGCCCCGGGCTCGCGGGCACACGCCACGACCTTGACGATCCCTTCGTAGATCTCCGGCACCTCCGCCTCGAACAGCTTCTCCACGAGGCGCGAATCGCTGCGCGACAGGATGACCTGCGGCCCGCGGGCCTCGCGGTCGATGTCCTTCACGTACGCGACGATTCGATCGCCGGGCCGGTACGTCTCGCGCGGAGTCTGCTCCCGGAACGGCAGGATCCCCTCCGTGCGCCCGAGATCGACGATGAGGTTGTTGCCCTTCTCGAAGCGCCGGACCACGCCCTTGATCAGCTCGCCCTTGCGGTCCTTGAACTCGTTGAAGATGAGATCGCGCTCTTCGTCGCGGACACGCTGGATGAGCACCTGCTTGGCCGTTTGCGCGGCGATGCGGCCGAAGGCCTGGCGAGCCTGCTTCACGCGCAGGATGTCGCCGTAGTCCTTGTCCTGATCGGCCGCCTTCTTCGCGTCCGACGGGTGCCAGAAGATCTGGAACCCCAGCTCTTCGCCCATCTCGGCTTCGAGACCGAGGCGCTGAGCGTCCTCCATCGCGATCTCGCGATCGTCGTCGGCCACGTCGTCGACGACCGTCATGTACTGGAAGAGGTCGACCTGGCCGCTGTCCTCGTTGAAGCGGGCCTCGAGCTCGCGGTTCGGTCCGAAGACGCTCTGGGCCGCCTTGAGGATGGCCTCCTCTACCGTCTTGACGAGCCGAGCCTTGTCGATGCCCTTGTCCTTGGCGACCATCTCGATCGCCTGGAGGAGCGTCAGATCGGCACTCTGCTGTTGCTGTTGAATTGCCATGGATCCCTCAGTGCTTCCTGTGCTCTGGCTTTCGCTGCTCTCGGTTTCCGTGATGCGGTCGTCCTGCGGACGCGACGCCGAAATCGAAGACGAGGCGCGCGCTCTCGATGGCCGCGAGCGGGACCTCGTGGGTTCGCGTCCCCTCGACCAGGCGGACCTTGCCCTCGGCGACGCCGTCGAGAATTCCGACGACGACGCGCCCCTCGGCGAGACCACCGTCCGCGGTGTTCTCCCCTTCGAGCGGACGACGCTTTACTTTTGCCTTGTGGCCCTTGAACCGCGCGAAGTCGTTCTCTCCGCGTAGCGGGCGCTCGACGCCCGGGGAGCTGATCTCGAGCCGGTAGGCATGGGGGATGAGGTCGGCCACGTCGAGCGCCGGGCTGAGATCGCGCGACACGTTCGCGCAGAGCTCGAGGCTCACCGCCGCCTCGCGCGTGGACAGCGCCTGGACGGATGCGCCGTCTTTCTCGACGAACACCCTCAGCGTCCAACCCCCGCGTTCGGGCTTGAACTCGACGTCGACGACCTCGGCGCCGTGCGCGCGCACCACGGGCTCGACGGCGCGCAGGAGCGCGGCGCGATCGATGCCGTGACGGGTGAGGGGTGAAGTCGACATGGTGCAGAAGAGCCGCGAGGCCAAAAAAAAACGCGAGCCCCGGAGGGGTCCCGCGTCTCAAAAACCTCCAACAGGGCGACGGAGCCTACCCCCGCCCTTCGCTCTGATCAAGGGCCTTAGATGCCGAGCGTGTCCGCAGGACGCTTCGCGGCACCTTTCTTGTCTGGCTGCTGGTGGGCTCAGCCGGGGGCGCCGGTGCTTGCGGCACGACCGGCGGCGGCGCAGATGCGTCGCGGTCTTTGATGATGAACTGCACGCGACGGTTCGCCGCGCGGTTACCCGGCGTCGTATTGGGGACGAGCGGCTTGTCCGGACCGTAGCCGTGGGCGATGAGGCGCTCGACCTCGACCCCGTGCTGGATGATCCAGTTTCGTACGGCCTCGGCGCGCGCTTCGCTCAGCTTGCGGTTGTGGACCGGAGAGCCCGTGTTGTCGGTATGTCCCTGGACCTCGGTCAACTTGATGTCGGGATGCCGAATGAACGTGTCGGCGATCTCGCCGAGAATGGCGTAGGAGTCCGGCAGGATCACGGCGCTGTCGAGCGCGAACTGGATCTGCTGCTTTATCGTGAGCTCGTGCGCCGTGACGACGACGTTCGGCTGCTTGGGCAAGGGTCGAAGCGTCAAATCGACGGCGCTGTCTCGGTGCGCGCGGACCTCGATCGGGATGATCTGGACCATGTATCCGTCGGCTTCGACACGCAGCGTGACGGTGCCGGGAGAGAGGTTCTCGAAGCGGAACGTCCCCGACGCGTCCGTCTTCTGCACGAGCCTCTCGGCCCCCCGCAACGCAACCGCAACCGGGGCCCCTCCGACGGGCTGACTCGTGTCGGAGTCGCGGACTTGGCCGACGATCGAGCCCGCGCTCGGCAGCGCTTCGAGCGCGCAGTCGATCGCGATGGGGGCCGGGGTGCCCATGGGCGGGACAGTTGCGTCGCACGTTCCCTGCTTGAAGCCCTCGGCCCGGAGTTCGTAGGTGTACGCGCCCGGTGGAACGTCATCGCCGAACTTGCCGTCGGCCCCCGTCGCGAGGGGCGAGAGGTCAGGGCGATCGCGATAGGCAGCGATCGCGTAAGGGAGCGGGTCGGAGCTGCCCACGGCGTGAACGAACCCCACGATGTGCCCGTGCGGAGGCAAGACCGGAGCGTCCGCGCGCTTCTGCACGAGGATCGGCTTGTCGCGCGTGTCGACCGACCATCCCGCGCCGGCAAAGATGGTCCACAGCGGGACGGGCTGCAGCTCCTCGACGAAATTGGTGCTCGTCAAGCCGATGTCGGCCGCGGCAAGCAGGGAGAACGACCGCTTCCACGGGAACACGCGGAAGCCGGCGCTCATCGTCGCGGGCGCCAGCGCGTCGGTCTTGAGGCAGCCGTCGGAGCTCGGGTTGACGGGGTTGCATTGGTAGCCCTGCCGGTTGCTCGCAACGAGCACGTGCCCCTCGACGAACGGCCGCACGCGCTCGTCGACGAGGAACGCCTCGATGCCGGCCAACAAGTCGAAGTGATCGACCCGGTTGATTCCGAGGCCGTAGCGGTCGATCCGGTTCACCGGCCCGCCGATTTGGCTCTCCGTCGACGTGAGGACGGCCGCGGTGTTGTCGAACTCGTAGCTGGCGTTCACGCTGATCCGCAGCGGCAGGTGCACCGAGGACGAGACCTGTCCGCGAAGATCGAGGGTCGTCAGGATGCCGAGCTTCGCGCTCGTTCCTGCGCCCGCGAGCCCCACCTGTCCGGTGCCGTTGACGAGCAGGCCCTCGGCGAAGGCTCCGAGGTTCACGTAGGCGCCCTTGCGCGCCACGTACTTCAGGCCAAAGTTCGAGTCTCCGAGGACCTGCAGGAGCTGCGGCCGATTCTGGGAGTCGCTGTTCGCGTAGGTGGCAATCGACCCGTAGAGGTCGATCGCGCCGCCCTGCGTCCGGAAGAGGGACACGCCGAGCGAGAGCGTCCCGCCGACGTGATCCATCTTGTCGGAGGTCACCACCGGTCCTGTCCCTTTCGGGTTCGGGCAGGGGTACTTCGTCGTGCAGAGAAAGCCCTCCGAGAACCCCTCGCCAACGAGGCTGATCCGGAACTCGCCCTGCGCGCCGGTCTGGGCGTGCTGGGTATGGAGAAGGCCGGTGCCCCCGGTGATCGTGTTCGACTCGCTGAGCATCCGCTCGCGCCAGGCCCACTCGCCGGAGGTCGGGTCGTCCGAGTCGGAGGCGTGCGGGGGACGGGTGGGCGTGGGC
>PLIR01000530.1 GCA_003139415.1 Myxococcales bacterium
GCGCTCCAACGGAGCGAGCCATTGCTGCTCGCTCTCGCTCCACCGCCATCTCCGCGCATCGAGGTCGGGCCGGATGCGCTTCCAGGCAGCTTGCGCGACGTACAAGTCGAGTCGGGATGCGCTGCTGATTACGACGCGCTGCTCGGTCGAGGTGCCGCGTGAGCCGCGCCGTCGTTGCCAAGGAGCTGGTCATCGCCCAGGCCCGGTCGCTCAAGATGCCTGGCGTCGTGCGCGTCTTCGAGTCGCTCGCCCGCCAGGCGCGCGAGGACCACTGGGGCTACGAGGAGTTTCTCCACGAGGTGCTCTCGGCCGAGCAGACCTCGCGCCGCGATTCGGCCGTGAAGCATCGTCTGCGCGAGGCGCGCTTTCCTGAGATGAAGACGATGGACACCTTCGACTTCGCCGCGACCGATGGCGCCATCAGCGCCGCCCAGATCGCCGAGCTGGCCCGAGGTGAATGGATCGGCCGCGCCGACAACATCATCTTCGCCGGCCCGATCGGCACCGGAAAGACGCACCTCGCCATCGCGCTCGGCGTCGAAGCCGCACGGCAACGACGACGCGTCCTCTTCACCCGCGCCGCCGACGTCGTCCGCTCGTTGCTCGAAGCGCGCGACGCCCGCGAGCTTGGACGACTGCAGCGAAGGCTCTACCAGGTCGACCTGCTCGTGCTCGACGAGCTCGGCTTCGTCCCCTTCGATCGCGCGGGCGGCGAGCTGCTCTTCAACCTGCTCACCGAGCGTTACGAGCGGCGCAGCGTCATCGTCACCACCAATCTCGCCTTCTCCGAGTGGGTCAAAGTCTTCGGCGGCGACGAGAAGCTCACCACCGCTCTGCTCGACCGGCTCGCCCACCACGCCACCGTCATCCCCACCAAGGGCAAGAGCTACCGCATGCGAAAGAAGACGCTCAACGAGTCCAACGACGAAGATCAGGTCACCAGTGCTGCCTTGCCCAAGACGGGGCGAAAGGCGTAGGAGTCAAACCGCCGGGTGGATCAGTTTCCGAGCGGCGATCTGGATCAGTTTCCGANNACGACCTTCCTCAACCCGGAGCAGCTCCCCGTGCACATGACCCCCGAGGTCCGCCGCGCGGCCATTCTGTTGGGCGCGATACCGAAAGGCTCGTCCGTGCAAGTCAAACTTGGAGTGTCCAGTGGCAGGGGATACCCGTCGCCCGGTCGGCTGGCGCTCCTTGAAGTGGACGAGCAACGGAACCTCGTAAGCTTCGGCCAATCTCCTCCCGCAGTCTCACTTTCGGTGCCGCTAGATCACGTTCAGGCAGTTCTTCTACGACGCGGTCCACGGCCTTTGGTTCGTCGGAGTCCGGGAGTACATGTGACGCATGCCCCCCGCCCGCACCTGCTCCGTCGAACCTCTGCGCCGCGCCGAGCGGGCGGGTTCNNTGGTGCGAGCAGCAACCGGAGTGCCCCTCGGGCACCGGCACGGGCCCAGGGCCCGGCGCGATCGCCACGACCATCATCAACGCCCACACGCCCGCGACGACTCGCCCGACCATGGCCGCACCCCCGGATCGGGGAACGTACCGGCCAGGGGCGGCGGCACACAAGCGTCGCCCCGCTTCGGGCTGGCCGGCTCGCTATCCGCGCAAGTCCGGGTGGTGGTACAGGACACGTCGCTCCATCGGGTAGTAGCGCTCGTCTTCGAGCGGGAGCACCAGCGAGCCAGCGACGCGGTGGTAGCCGAACTTCTCGTACATCGGCACCTTCTCTTCGATCGCATTCAGGCGAACCGCGTCGCACTCTGCTTGTCGCGCCATGGTGTCCGCGAATCGTAGGAGCAGCCCGCCGTAGCCCTTGTCCTTCTCGCTCGGATCGACGGCAACCTCCAAGACGGTCATCACCCGCGCGGCGCCGCGATCCTCGACGTGGAGAGTGAGAAATCCGACGACCGTTTCGCTTCGTTCGAGAAGGTACGTCGTCGTAGCACCGTCGCTCGTAGCCATCTCCCACAGCCGGTCGCCCCAGGTGACTCGATCGATCGAGGGCACGTCGCACTTGATGGTGGGCGCCTTCGAACGACTTTCGTCGAGACGCCGGAGGTGGACGTGAGGCTGCGACGACTTGGCGCCTGCGTTCAGCCGGTTGTTTGGGATCTTGTTCAGCAAGAAGTGGGCGCGATCGGTCTCGTCGGTCATGACGCCCCAGAGCGTCGGGATGAAGACGCTGCGTCGTTTCAGAACTACCGAGTAGCTGGCGACGGACGAGGGGCGATGCTTGAGGACCGCGGCCGCACAGCGGGCCATGGTCATCCCCGAATGAATCGCGCCGTCCAGCAGAAGGACGGACTGGTAGGGGATCACGTCTTCGGGTCGCTCCTCAAAGACCGGCTGATGCTGGTCGTCGATCTCGATGGGCAGGATGCGAACGTTGGGCACGCTCTCGCCCTTGGCCTTCGCTACCTTCTCGACTTCCTGTGCGATGTGCACAGCGATCTCGCGCCCGGAGTGCGTGATCGGGCACCATAGGGAGGGAACCGGTTCTAGACGATGGGCGAGGTCGGCAAGGTAGGCGTGAACCTCCTCTCGCCCGATGAAGATGGTCTTCACTCAGCCCCGCCGGACTCCACCTGACGAGAGCGGGCGCTCCTCCACCTCGCGCCCGAGGAGTTCGTAGTAGCAGTCGCTGCACGCGAACCCACCTGACGTCTTCCGCTTGCCCGTGATGGTCTCCTGCAAGGGCACGCCGCACGTGCAGCACTTGTGCTCTGTCGCGGGGTGCCGCAGGACATCCGGGTTTTTCAGAACATCAGCCAGGTAGATAGGCATCAGATCCCCCTTCCGGGGACGGCCCGGTCGCTGAACATACCGTCAGCGCGCGGGCAAATTTCCCGGTTCCTATATGTCCGCACCGCGGACGGTGCAAGGGAGAGGGCGTACCTGTCCTGTCGGGCTCCCCCATTTCGGAGAGGATTCCAGGCCGGATCGCCATCCCAGGCGCATGAAACCCGTTCTTAGGCCGAGCTGTCAATTCGATAACTGTAGAAGCATGTTCGACATCGTTTTGGGATGCACTACACTCTGGATTGAGGCAAAAGCATGACAGTGTTATCGACGAGGCCCTTGCCGCGACCGAAGACGGAGAACACCGCCCAGCTTGCCGTGCGAATTCCCGACGCCTGGCTGCCGCGGCTCGACGCCCTGATCCCCTGGCTCGCCAAGCCTGGCGTGTACGCCACCCGGACGGCCGCCAAAAGGGCGGTCATGT
>PLIR01000576.1 GCA_003139415.1 Myxococcales bacterium
TAGCCGCGCCGCGGACTTGCGCATGCGAGGTGGCCTCTCGGCGAGCAGCGATTCAGTGTTGCTGCGACGCGCGAGGGATACGGCTCATCGCGCGCTCGGCCAGCGCCGTGATCGTGAGGGAGGGATTCACGCCGGGGTTGGCGGAGACGGCGGAGCCGTCGACGACGTAGAGGCCGGGATAACCGAAGACGCGATGCTCGGAGTCGATGACGCCTTCGTTCGCGTCCTTGCCCATGCACGCGCCGCCGAGGATGTGGGCCGTCGTCGGCGTGCCGAGCAATGCCTCCGAGAACAGACTGCTGACCACGCCGCCCATCTTCGCGGCGAAGCGCGACGCGAGATCGGCCGCCTCGGGCAGGTTGGCGCGGGGCGCGGACGCCGGGTCGTCGACCTCCGTGTCGAGCATGCGGCCTCCAAATGGCATGCGCCTCAGCTTGAGCGTTAGGCTCTCGTCGAGCGTCCGCATGTACAGCAAGATGGCCGTCTTCCGATTCTCGCCCGCGAAGAAGGTGCGCGCCCACTCGAGCGGGTGTGCGGCGTACGCCTTCGCCACGGCCCCCAAACGACCGAGGGTGGTCGTCTTCGTCGAGTGCGGGAAGACCAGCTTGCGGAAGAAGTTCGAGCCGTCACCGTAGCGGACCGGCTCGATATGGCTGTCGGCGTCGGTGTGCAGGATCGAGGTGATGGCGATGCCGCGCGAGAAATCGTGAGGCGTATTCTGGTTGGACACCGCCGTCAGCGACTCGTTGTTGGTGCGCACGGAGCGGCCCACGCGAGGCGACAGCAGGGGCAAGCCGTTCGCGTCTTCGCGCATCGCAAGAAGGAGCGGAATCGTTCCCATCACGCCGCCCGCGAACACGATCCGATCGGCCTGAAAGAAGCGTTTTTGCTTCTTGTCGAGCGAGCCGCGCGTCTCGATGCGGTAACCGCTCGACTCCGGCCGGACCGCGAGCACCTCGGTCTCCGCGAGCACCTCGGCGCCGAGCCGCTCGGCCAGGTAGAGATAGTTCCGGTCCAGCGTGTTCTTCGCGCCGACTCGGCATCCGGTCATGCAAGCGCCGCACTCCGTACAACCGACGCGCTTCGGGCCCTTGCCCCCAAAGTAGGGATCCTCGACTTCGACGCCCGGCTTGCCAAAGAACACCGCCACGTCGGTCGGGTGAAAGTGCTCGGATCGTCCGATGTCCGCGGCGATCTGCTTGAGGATGCGATCGGGTTCGGTCTCGCCCGGATAGCGCGTAGCGCCGAGCATCTCGAGCGCCTTGTCGTAGTGGGGCGCGAGCTCCTTCTCCCAGTCGCCCAGGTGGGCCCATGTCTTCGCCTGGTAAAATGGCCGCTTGGGTCTGGGCAGCGTGTTGGCGTAGACGAGCGAACCGCCTCCGACGCCCACTCCGTGCAGGATGGTGACGTGACGCATGAAGGTCATCTGGTAGATGCCCCGGAGCCCGGCCGCCGGTGCCCAAAGCCAGCGGGACAGCTCCATGTTGGTCTTCGCGAAGTCGGCGACCGCGAAGCGACGCCCCTTCTCGATGACCAGCACGCGATAGCCCTTCTCTGCGAGACGCAGAGCGGACACGCTGCCGCCGAAGCCGGAGCCGATCACGATCCAGTCGTAGCGGTTGTCGGCGCTCTCCATGGCGACGACCCTACGACGAAATTGGGCTCGCCGTCCCGAGCGAGTGGCAGAGCACTACATGCTGCACGTGACGCCGAACGCAGAGCCCGCGCTCTTGATGGCCGAATAGTAGGCCGCGCATTCGGCGGTGTTGTTGCTGGAGACGGCGGCGCTGCACCCCGCTCCGGCGTCTGCGCTGAGGAAGCCGACCGCCGTGCAGCCGCACTCGACGCTGAAGGCGCAGCAGCTCTGGATCTGAGTGCATGAGTTCGACCCGCCGTCGGAACCGCTCGCCCCGCCACTCGACGATCCGCCGGAGGAGCCGCTCGATGCGCCGCCCTCCGAAACCGGGAAGCACTCCGAGCTGCAGCTCGCCTGCGCGCACGCGTAGAGCGTAGGACCGCACGCGAGACAGCTGCTCGTTTGGCAGGCGGTCAAGTCCGAGGAGCAGCTGCTGCTCACGCAGGTGTCGCAGCCAGCCGGCAGCGACTTGCCGGTGACGAGCGAGATCTCCTGGAACGGATTGGCGCAGCTGCTCGTGGCTGTCGTGGCGTCCATCGTGCCGTTCGTGCTCGAGCCGCCATCGCCGTTGTTCTCGTTGTTCTGGCCCCCGCCGCCTTCGTTCTCGCCGTCGAATCCCGTGTTGCCGCCACTGGTCTTCGACGAGCACGCGAACGTCGCCGCCAACGAGCCGACCACCACTACCGTCCACGCCATTGTCTTGACCATTGACTGCCTCACACTTCGAGATCTCAGAATGCGGCCCGATAAAGCTGCTCGATTTCGCCCGGCGAAGCGCGCCGCGCCGTCGCTGCAGCCGCCATGTCGGTGACGGCGACTTCGGACAGTCGCCCAAGCTCCTCCTTCGGCACCCCGACTTCGGACAGTCGTGCCGGGTGGGCGCAGACGCGTAGAAGCGCGGCCACCGCGTCGGCCGCAGCCGCCGTAGCGTTCGAAGGATCGACAGAGACAGCGCCGAGGGCCTGTGCGACATCGACGTGCCTTGCGGCCGCGGCGGGCGCTCCGCCATTGAACCGAATCACGTGCGGCAACAGGATGCCGTTGCCGATTCCATGGGGAACGCCGTGCCGGGCCCCGATCGTGTGGCTCATGGCGTGAACGAGGCCGACGGTGGAGCTCGAAATCGCCCAGCCGGCCAGCGTGGCCGCCGTCTGCATCTGCGAGCGCGCCTCGAGATTGGTTCCCTCCGCTACGGCGCGCGGCAACCACTTCGCGACGAGCCGGATCGCATGAAGCGCCTGGGCGTCGCTCATCGCGTTCGAAGCGCGGCCTGTGTAGGCCTCGACGGCATGCGTAAGCGCGTCGAGCCCGGTGGCCGCCGTCATCCGCGGTGGCAGACCGACGATGAGCGTGGGATCGAGGATCGCGAGGTCCGGGGCCACCAGCGGATCGAGCACGTAGGCCTTGGTGCCCGTGTGCTCGTTCTTGATCACGGCGACGTTGGTCACCTCGCTCCCCGTGCCCGCCGTGGTCGGGATGGCGACGTGGGTCGTGGGCGCGCCCGGCAAGTGGTGCATCCCGATCGACTCGATGGCCGACCACCCGTTCGCGAGGCCGACCGCGGTTGCCTTCGCCGTGTCGATGCAGCTGCCACCGCCGAGGCTCACGACGACGTCCGCGTCCACGCTCCGCCCGAGGGCGATCGCGGCGTCCACGATGCCGAGGCCCGAGTCCTGCTCGACCCCGTCGAACACCGCGGCGATGCGCAAGCCGAGGACCTCGCGCAGGCGCGCAAGCAGGCCCGCGCCGACGACGCCCGCGTCGGTGACGACGAGCGCGCGCTTCTTACCCATGGCGTCGAGCTCTGCGTAGAGTTTGACGATGCTCCCGGGACCGGAAAGAACGCGCGTCCGTGGCTCGTACTGGTACGAGATCGACCGTCCGCCCTGCACGAGCATGCGATGCCCGCGCTTGGCGTCGGGGTTGGCTTCGACGCCGACGTGAACGTGCTTCGTCTCGGTGTACTCGGCGAGGCCGAGGTGACCCATCTCGCGGCCGATGCCGCTCTGCTTGTACCCGCCGAACGGTGCGAGGTCGTTGAAGTAGTGCCAGTCGTTGATCCAGACGGTGCCCGTGCGGAGCCGCGACGCCACGGCCTTGGCCCGTTCGAGGTCACGGGACCAGACGCCCCCCGCCAGGCCGTACTCCGACTGGTTCGCGATGGCCACGGCCTCGTCCTCGTCGCGGTACCGGATGATGGAAAGGACCGGGCCGAAGATCTCCTCGCGCGCGATCGTCATCTTCGGGTCGACGTTCACGAACACCGATGGCTGCACGTAAAAGCCGCCTTCCATGCCGGGCACCACGGGCCGCTCGCCGCCGCAGGCCAGACGCGCTCCTTCACGCTTGCCCATCTCGACGTAGCGCTCGATGCGATCGCGCTGGGCCGCGTTGATGACGGGCCCCACCTTCGTGCGAGGGTCCATCGGGTGCCCGATGGACAACGCGCGCACGCGCTCGACGAGGCGTGCGACGAACGCGTCGTGAATCGCCTCCGGCAGGAGCAGCCTGGTTCCCGACTCGCAGACCTGCCCCGTGTGCAGGAACGCGGCCCATACCGCGCCGTCGACGGCCATGTCGAGATCGGCGTCCCGGAGGACGATGTTCGCGCTCTTGCCGCCAAGCTCGAGGCTGACCCTCTTCAACGTGGCCGCCGCGTTCTTGAGGATCTCCCTTCCGACGGGCGTGCTTCCGGTGAAGGCGACGCGGTCGACGTCCGGATGGCGTACGAGCATCTCGCCGACGGCACGGTCGGGGCCCGCGAGGATGTTGACCACGCCCGGCGGCACGCGGGATTCGGCGACGATCTTCCCGAGCGCGAGCGCGGACAGGGGTGTCTCCGGTGACGGTTTGAGAACGATCGTGTTGCCGCTCGCAAGCGCTAGCCCAATCTTCCAGATCGCCATCAGGAGCGGAAAGTTCCAGGGCACGATCGCGGCGCATACCCCGATGGGCTCACGCCGTACGACGCTGCGTCCCGGGAAGAAGGGGTTCTTGCCGGGTATCGTCTCTTCCCAAGGGAACTCGTGAGCGGCGAAGCGCGCGATGGTGCGCAGGAAGCGGGCGCCCATGAACACGTCGGACGTGGTCCGCGCGAGCAGCCCCCCGGAGTCGGACATTTCCAGGAACCCAAGCCTGGCGATCGCCGCCTGCATGCGATCGGCGAGGTCCATGACGATCTCCGATCGTGCGCCGGGCGCCATCGCGCTCCAGCCGACGAAGGAGCGCCTTGCGGCAGCCACCGCGGCGTTCACGTCCGCAGGTCCCGCCGCAGCGACGGAAGCCAGTGGCTGGCCGTTCGCGGGATCGATCGTCGTGTAGCGCTCGCCGCCCGCGGCGTCGCCGAAGGCTCCGTCGATGAAGAGTCGAAAGTGTTCCATCATCACGAAGCTCCCGTCGCGGCGGCGGATGCTCGCCTACGGCGACTAGCGTCGGGGGACAAAGTTCCGACAGTTCGGGCCACCTTGGGAGTTCACCGGCCAATGGGGCGGGTGTTGCCAGCGCGCACTGGGTGCGCCAAGCTTCGCCCGTTGGACTTGCTCACCCCCGACCCGCCGAGCTTTCCGGTCGCGAACGTTCTTCATCTTCTCGCGTTGGGTGAGCGCTTCGGCGTCAGCCGCGCCGATCTCCTCGCCGGCGCAGACATTCCCCTCGAGATCCTCAGCGCTCCGAGCGCGCGGCTGCCCGTCCCGGCGATGACGAGGCTCCTCGAGCGAGCGCGCACCCTGACGCGCCAACCGGCGCTCGGCCTCCACATCGGCCTCGACATCCGCCCTACCCTTTACGGCAATCTGGGCTTCGCGCTCATGAGCTCATCGAGCGTCCGTGAGGCCATCGAGGTTGCCATCCGCTTCGGGCCCATCATCACGACCGCCCTGCGGCTCCGCCTGCGCGTCGAAGATCGCACGGCCTCGGTGATTCTCGATGAAGAGGCGGATTTCGGGAGCGCTCGCGACATCGTCGTCATTGCGACGCTCGTGTCGTTGCGGCAAGTCGGGACGCTCTTGGCCGCCAGCACCGTGAATACCACGGTCGTCGAGCTCGCTCTGCCCGAGCCTTCGTACTCCGCGGAGCTGGCGGCCGCGCACCTGCCCATGCGATTCAACGCCCCGGCGCACCGACTGGTGTTCGACGCAAGTAGCCTGGACGTGCCCTACACGATGGCGAACCCGACGGCGCTTTTGGTCGCCAGCGGCCATTGCGAGCACGAGCTCGAACGCATGGCCCGCCCGGCTCGCCGCGTGGATGCCGTGCGCAGGCTGCTCGCCCGGGCCGACAGCCGGTGCGACTCGCTGGAAGAAGTGGCCGCCGCGCTGAACCAGTCGGCCCGCACTCTGAAGCGGCACCTCGCGGCCGAGGGTGCGTCGTTCTCGGCGCTTCGCGACGTTGAACTGCGAGATCGTGCGATCGCTCTCGTCCGCTCCTCGACGCTGACCTTTCCGCAGATCGCCCAGCGCCTCGGCTATTCCCACGTGACGAGCTTCGAGCGCGCGTTTCGCCGCTGGACATCGACCACCCCCAGCGAGTGCCGGCGCGCGGTCTACCGGACGGCTCCCCGATCGCCCGCGGGCTCTCGNNAACGCAGGATCCTCCACCAAGTAGCTTCGCGCGCGGCCCGAGGTGGTCTGCGGACAAGAGATTGGCGCCCATGGAAAAGGCGCCTGCCCGACGGGGTGATACCGTCCGGCGACCCGGGACCGCATGCGCTGCCCGGGAAAAGGATGACCGTGGACATCGCATTTACAGCCGAGGAACAAGCGTTTCGGGACGAGGTTCGCGCCTTCGCGAGCCAGCGGGTTCCCGCGACGATCCGCGAGAAGGTCCTCACCGGCCGGCACTTGACGCGCGACGAGCACGTGACCTGGCAAAAGGTCCTGCATGCACGCGGGTGGGCCGCGCCGGCGTGGCCCGTCGAATTCGGCGGCCCCGGGTGGTCGGCCGTCCAGCAACACATCTTCGACGAGGAGATGGCCCTCGCAGGCGCTCCGCGGCCGATCCCCTTCGGCCTGACGATGGTGGCGCCGGTAATCATGAAGTTCGGCAGCCCCGCGCAGCAGAAGCGCTTCTTGCCCCGCATTCTCGCCATGGACGACTGGTGGTGCCAGGGCTACTCGGAGCCGCAATCCGGCTCGGACCTGGCCTCGCTGAAGACGCGCGCCGTCCGCGACGGAGACCACTACGTCGTCAACGGGCAAAAGACGTGGACCACGCTTGCGCAGTACGCGGACTGGATCTTCTGCCTCGTGCGGACCCGGACGGACGGAAAGCCCCAGGCGGGCATCTCGTTCTTGCTCGTCGACATGAAGACACCCGGCGTGAGGGTGCACCCCATCATCACGCTCGACGGAGCCCACGAGGTGAACGAAGTATGGTTCGAGGACGTCCGGGTTCCGGCCGGCAACCTCGTCGGCGAAGAGAACCAGGGTTGGACGTACGCCAAGTTCCTCCTCGGTCACGAGCGCACGAACATCGCGGGGATCGGCGCCTCCAAGCGCGAGCTCCTGCGGCTCAAGAATCTCGCGCGCGTCGAGATGCGCGACGGGAGACCGCTCCTCGAGAGCCCCGTGTTCGCGTCCCGGGTTGCGCAAGTGGAGGTTGATTTGATGGCCCTGGAGGTCACCAACCTGCGCGTGCTCTCGGCGGGCCGCTCCTCCGCCGATCGATCGCGACGCGACCTCGGGACCGTCGCGTCGATCCTCAAGATCAAAGGATCGGAGATCCAGCAGGCCATCTCCGAGCTGCTCCTGCTCGCCGGCGGACCGTACGCCGCCGCCGACGTCCGCGAGGCCCGGGGCCAGGATGGAGGCGGCGCCGGGCTCGTCGGACCGGCGCATGCCGCCCCCCTGGCTGCGAGCTACTTCAACCTCCGCAAGACGACCATCTACGGCGGCGCGAACGAGATCCAACGAAACCTCGTCGCCCACGCGGTCCTCGGGCCCATGGGGGGCTGACATGGACTTCGAATTCACCGAAGAGCAAAACCTCCTGGCCGAAGCCGTCCGGAAGTTCATGGCGGCTCGCTACGGCTCCGAGAGCCGGCGCGCGTCGCACAAGGCGCCGGGCTCCTGGAGCCGCGCGATCTGGCAGAGCCTCGCGGAGATGGGACTGCTCGCGATCCTCGTCCCCACCGAGCACGGCGGCCTGGGGGGCGGTCCGGTCGATGTCATGGTGGCGATGAACGAGTTTGGCGCGGGCATCCTTCTCGAGCCGTACTGGTCGAGCGCAGTACTCGCGACCACCCTCGTCCGGAAGCTCGGCGGACCGAGGGCCGGCGCACTGCTCGAGGGGCTGGGCACCGGCTCGCGGATCGCGGCGGTGGCGCATGCGGAGCTTGGCACGCGCTACGACCTCGACCGCGTCCGCACGATCGCTCGGCCAACGGCCGACGGCTGGGCCCTCGTAGGGACCAAGGCCCTCGTGCTCGGAGCGGGAGCCGCCGACACGCTGCTGGTGTCCGCTCGAGCCAGCGACAACGGCGGCCCATCCGTCTTCGCGGTGCCGTGCCGATCTCCGGGCGTCCGTCTGCGCGAATACCCGACGATCGATGGCCGGGGCGCCGCGGACGTCACCCTGGAAGATGCGCGCGTGGGCGCGGATGCTCTTCTCGGCAAGGAAGGGGCGGCGACCGCTTCGCTGCGGGATGCTCACGACCTGGGCTTGGCCGCGCTTTGCGCCGACGCAGTCGGAGCCATGAAGGCCCTCGTGGATACGACCGCCAAGTACCTGCAGACCCGCACGCAATTCGGACAGCCGATCGGCAAGTTCCAGGCGCTGCAACACCGCATGGCCGACATGCTGATCCACTTCGAACAGGCAAAGTCGATGGCGTACCTCGCGTCGATGAAGTGCCAGTCCTCGGATCTGGGGGACCGGCGAAAGGTGCTGTCGGGGGCGAAGGTCGTGGTCGGCCAGGCGGCCCGGTACATCGGACAGCAGGCCATCCAGCTCCACGGGGGCATGGGCATGGCCGACGAGCTCGACGTCGGGCACTACTTCCGACGTCTGACCGCCTTCGAGCTGACGCTCGGCGACACCGACTACCACCTGGAGCAGGTAGCCTCCGGCTACGTGGTCGCGCCCGGACAGGGAAGCGCGGCCTGAGTCAGGCCGACCCCCTGCCCCTCGTCACCAATCGACGAGTGTCGCTCAAGCCGTACGGGAGGTGGTGCGCGACCGCTGATCCTCGCGGAACTCGACCCAGCTGATGCCGCCGGTCCACCGCCGGAAGGCCTTCGAGAACGACGACACATCGCGGAAGCCGAGCAAGAAGGCGACATCGCTCGTGGTAACCGCCTGGTCCGCCACGTACTTTCTGGCGAGGTCATACCGGACTTCGTCGAGGACCGCGGCGTACGTCGTGCTTTCTTCCTGCAGTCGCCGTCGCAGCGTGGCGATGCTCATCGCGAGCTTGCGCGCGGTGGTCGCCATCGTGCCGCCCCCCGTGCGAACGTTGGCAAGGAGCGCCCGCCGTACGGCCACCGTGATTCCCGCGCTGCCGCGAACCCGCGCCAGCAAGTCCTCGGCGTGCCTCTCGTATTCGGAGCGCGCTTCGGGGTTACTGCGGGTCAGTTTCGCGTCTAGCTGTTCGCGGCTCAGAACGAAAGCGTTGTGGGGTGCTCCGAACCGCACAGTACTGTGAAAGACGTCGCCGTACGCCGGGGCGTACGTTGGCGCGGGGTGCGCGAAATGCACTTCGAGGGGCGGCTGATAGGCGTCGCAATACGTCTTGCGAAACGCGTCGGCCGCCGCCATGACGAAGTCATTGGCCGCCGGCAGCTGGGGTACGCCGTCGACGACGTGGTGGTGCAACATCGCGCGGCCCCCGTCCTCGACCAGCGAGAGCTCAGCCGCCTCGTTCAGGAGGCCGAGGTAGCGAACGAAGCAGCCGATCGCCTCGCGGACCGTGAAGCAGCTGCGGGCCGCGTATTCCAATATGGCGAAGTCGCCCGGTTGCAGGCCAGCCCCGGCCCGCAGCCCGATCTCGGGATCACCGCCGTCGACGCTGACCCGAAGCAGCTCCATCGTGACGCGGTGGCTGACGCGGACCTCGGGATCGAAGTACTCGGCCGGGCCGATGTTCTCCCGCGCGAGAATCGCCTCGGCTTCGGCGCTGTGACGACTCGTCCGCGCGCAGATCCACACGAGCCGTATCGAGAGGCACGCCTCGCGTCCTCGTACTGCGGATGCCATGCGTACTACGCCAACGGAATCATACGGTTGTGCGGTCCGTCAAGCGACGCGTCGCGCACGGCTCTCGTCGCCATCCACCCCAGCCGCATGGCCTGAGCGCTCGGAGACGTGTCCTCGGCGCTCAGCCCTTCGATCCGGCGTGGCACACGCGAATACCCGGCCATAGGGTGCGCTCGCGCGCGCTCTCCGATGCAGAGAGCCACGAAAGGCCCTCGCACACGATGACGCTTCGTCGCCTCTTCGCCATCGCCGCCCTCGCGCTCTATCCAATCCAGAGCTGCGCATCCTCGCCCGACACACTGACGCCGCCGAGCGGCACACGCGCCGGGTCGTCCGGCTCGGGTGGCGGGAGCGGGTCGAGCGGTTCGGGCGGGGCACCGGGGTCGAACGGTTCGAGCGGAACCCCCGGGTCGAGCGGGTCCGGAGGTGGGCCCGTCGAAGGGGACGGGGGCTCGGACGCCACGCTCGACGACGGCTCGCCCTCTCAGGGCGAATCGAGCGACTCGAGCTGTCCGCCCCTCGTGACGACGCAGACCTCGTTCGTGAGCCTCGCCGTCACGCAGGGCACGCCGTTCGACAAGAGCGAGAGCGACCCCGTGCCCGGCGCCGACGCGGGAATGAGCGCGCCCGCGGGATGGAACTTCTACAACTTCCCTGGCGCGGAGTGCCGCGACGGCTCGCCCCTCGGCATCTACGTGCGCTACGGGTCCGTCAACAAGCTCATGATCTACATGGAGGGAGGGGGCGTGTGCATCAGCCCTCACTTCTGCGACCACAACCCGGCCAACATGAACCAGGTCTTCCCGGGCGGTTCACTCAACGGAGAGTCGTTCAGCGGTTCGCTCGTCGTCGAAACCGGCCTGCAGGCCCCGTACACGACGGGGATATTCGACACGACGAACTCGACCAATCCCTTCTTGAACTGGAACCAGATCTACGTCCCGTATTGCACGGGTGACGCCCACATCGGGACGAACGCGGGCGCGAACGTCCCGGACGACTTCGGCTTCGCGACGACGCAACGATTCGTCGGCGCCCTCAACATGCA
>PLIR01000357.1:0-360 GCA_003139415.1 Myxococcales bacterium
CGGCCGCATTCTCATCGTCGACGACGAATCGAACGCCCGCGCGGCCTTGAGCGAAATCCTCCGCGACGACGGGTTCGCGACGGAGACGGCGGCCGACGGCTTCAAGGCGCTCGGCAAGCTCGAAGAGTTTGCGCCGGACGTCATCTTGACGGACCTGAAGATGCCGGGGCTCGACGGGATCGCCTTCATGGAAAAGGCGCGGTCGGCCGCCCCGGGCGCCGTGTTCGTCGTGATGACGGCCTTCGGCACGATCTCGAGCGCCGTCGACGCCATCAAGAAGGGCGCCGAGAACTACCTGCTCAAGCCTCTCGACCCCGCCACCCTCGGAGCCGTCGTCGAGCGCGCCATGGAGAAGGCGCG
>PLIR01000357.1:388-2673 GCA_003139415.1 Myxococcales bacterium
TTCGCGCGCCGCGAGGGCCGCTTCAAGCAGGCCGACGGCGGCACACTGTTTCTCGACGAGATCGGCGAGATCCCGGCGGCCGTACAGGTAAAGCTCCTGCGTTTTCTGCAAGAAAAGACGTTCGAGCGGGTTGGCGGCAACGAGACCCTCCGCGTCGACGTCCGGGTCATCGCCGCCACCAACCGGGACCTCGCCGCCGAAATCAAGAAGGGCGCCTTCCGGGAAGACCTCTTCTACCGTCTCAACGTCGTTGCCATCGAGATCCCGGCCCTGCGCGAGAGGCGCGGCGACGTCCCTGCCCTCGCGAGCTTCTTTCTCCGCCGCTACGCCGCCGAGAACGGCAAGACCATCGACACGTTCGCCGACGACGCGCTCGAAGGGCTGCTCGAATACCGATGGCCGGGCAACGTGCGCGAGCTCGAGAACGTGGTCGAGCGCGCGGTCGTCCTGTGCGATGGCCGCCGCATCGAGAAGAAGCATCTCTCGCCCACGGTCGTCCCCTCGGGCGATGGCGACGTGGTTCCGCCGATCCCCGGCTCGACGATCGCCGATCTCGAACGCTACGCCATCCTCAAGACGCTGGAGGCGTGCGGCGGTTCGACGTCGAAGGCCGCCACGGTGCTCGGCGTCAGTCCCAGAAAGATCCAATACAAGCTGCACGAGTACGGAGAGGCTGACCGAGGCGGCGAGAGGGTGAGCGACTCCGGGCGGCTCGAAGAGAAAAAGCCGTGACGGACATCGTCCTCCGCGCTTCGGAGCTGGAGAAGACGTTCCGCAAGCCTTTCACGGGAAAGCGCGTGCAGGCGGTGCGAGGGATCACGTTCGACGTGGTCCGCGGCGAGATCTTCGGCTTTCTGGGCCCGAACGGAGCGGGCAAGACGACGACGATCAAGATGCTGATGGGCCTCAGCGCGCCCACGAGCGGCCGCTACGACATCCTCGGCGTCCCCGGGCCCGCCCCCGACGTGATGGCCCGCGTGGGCTTTCTCGCAGAAAACCCGTACGTCTACCCGTACCTCACCCCGCGGGAGTTCGTGGAGCTCTGCGGGCGCCTCTCGGGACTGAAAGGCGCGAACCTGCGAGAGCGCGCGGCCAGTGTGATCGAGCGGGTCGGCATGGGCGGCGCGATCGATCGTCAGGCCCGCGCCCTGTCGAAGGGGATGCTCCAGCGCGTCGGCCTGGCGGCCGCGCTCGTGCACGACCCGGAGCTCCTCGTCCTCGACGAGCCGATGAGCGGGCTCGATCCCGTGGGGCGCAAGGAGGTGCGGGATCTCATGGTCGAGGAGAAGCAGCGCGGCCGAACCGTGTTCTTCTCGACGCACATCTTGAGCGACGTCGAGACGCTGTGCGATCGAGTCTGCATCCTTCGAAGAGGGCAGGTGGTGGTGGCCGGCTCCTTGCGGGACCTCTTGACCGAAGACAAGCGGCGAAGCGAGGTCGTCGTGTCGGGCGCCGGAGAAGCGCTGCGAGACGCGCTCGCCGCCTTGGCGGTTGGCACGCGCCAGGTCGGAGGCGCGCTCGTGATGGAGGTCGAGGGGGATGCGGGGGTCCGCGCCGTGGTCCAAAAGGCGCTCGCGGAAGGCGCAACCCTGCGCAGCGTTTCGCCCAAGCGCGAGAAGCTCGAGGACTTGTTCGTACGGGAGGTTCTGTAGCTTAGCGGTAGCCTTCTGCCTGCAGCGCGAACATCCGCGCGTATTTGCCGTCGAGGGCCACGAGCTCGTCGTGGGTCCCTTGCTCGACGATCGTGCCGTGGTCGATGACGACGATCTTCTTCGCCATGCGCACCGTCGGGAAGCGATGCGAAATGACGATCGTGGTGCGGCCATGCGAAAGCTCGCGGAACCGCTCGAACACGGCGTGCTCCGCCTCGGCGTCGAGGGCCGCCGTCGGCTCGTCGAGCACGAGGATATCGCTCTCCTCGCGCATGAATGCCCGCGCGAGCGCGATCTTCTGCCACTGGCCGCCGGAGAGCTCGCGGCCGTCCTTGAACCACTTGCCGAGTTGAGTGCGGTAGCCGGAAGGCAGCGCCTCGACGAATTCGGCGGCGAGACCCTGCGTCGCGGCGCTGCGCCAGCGCCCCTCGTCGTCGAAAGCGCGTACGTCGCCCGCGCCGATATTCTCGCCCACCAGCATCTGGTAGCGGGCGAAGTCTTGGAAGATCACGCCGATGCGCTGGCGCAGAACGGTCTCGTCCCACTCGCGCAGGTCGAGCCCGTCGAGCAGGATGCGGCCGCGCGTCGGCTGATACAGCCGGGTGAGCAGCTTGATCAGCGTGGTCTTGCCCG
>PLIR01000436.1 GCA_003139415.1 Myxococcales bacterium
CCCTTCTCGCGTGCGCTCACCCCACCGGATCCGAAGGAACGGCCAGGGCGGCGGGCTCTCCGATGGGCTCCCTGACGTTGTCCATTCGAGGCGCCCGTCCAGATCCAGCCGCCGAAGAAGGCTCTTCGCGCCCTCGGAGGCTCCGCTTTCCCAGATCGGAATCATCGCGGGCCACTCGATGAACGCAAGGTAGGACGCTGGCGCGGCGTAGAAGAAGACCCCGAACACGCGATCGGTGAGGACCAGGAGCCCCGTGTGGAGACCGAGCCCGAGCCAGATGCCCACGCGATGCAGCCGAGGGACCAGAAAGCATACGGCGATCGACAGCTCGGTCGCGATCGTGGCCCAGCTCATCGCGCGCGAGAGCCAGCCGTCGGGGAGCGCGCCCGAAAGCGCGGCATAGCCCGGCTGCACGCAGAATCGCGACATCCAAACGGCCATGAAGCGACCCGATCGCCAGTCGACGTCGGTCAGCTTGTTGAACCCCGCACCGAAGTAGACGAGCGCGATCTGCAAGCGGACGACCCAAGGCCTGCGCCCGGCTTCGGTCAGGCCGATCGCGATGAGGACGCACCCGAGAAACGCGCGATTATAGGCGAAGTACGCGCGCGACGACAGATCGGCGCCGAGGACGCACGCGCCCGCGACGAGAGCGCAGAGCCGCGGTCTCCTGTTGAAGAGGAGGGCGAGCGCCGTCACGGCGAGGGTCGCCTTGAGCGCCAGGACATACGGCGCCGCGGGCAGGAGCTCGAGAAATGGGAGATGGCCGTTCGACGGGACAGGCACGCTCTGCCCGATTCCTGCGCGCCACACGAGGAGAACGAGCAGCTTCGCGGAGAGGAGCAGCGGCGCAGGAAGCTCCGTGCCGCCGCACCGGAACGGGTTTCGTAAGCTCACGGCGCGTTCTGCGACCAATGGACCTCCGGCCGTCCGTTGACGGAGTACGCGACGTCGACGGTCCGAGCGGGTGTGGGGCCGAGCTGCTCCTCGCGACGCCTGACGAGCTCGAGCAGCGCCGCCTTCGGAAGCTCGAAGGAGCCCGTCGCGGGCAAGGCGTAGCGTTCGGAGACCTCCGCCGGCGACAGCTCGCGCGAGCCCGCTCGGACCGAGATGCGGTAATCGACGAGGGTATCGTTGGGCGCCCAGCGCGGGAGACTCGGGGCCAGGGCAGGCGCGACGAGCACGAGCGCGACCTGCGTGGCCAGGAACGCGCTACCCAGCACCGAGCGCCACGGGAACGAGCGTTCGCTCATGGAGCGGGTGCCATGCCGCGGATGAACGCTTCGACCATCTCCCAGGGCACGTTCGTGGGCAGATTGAGGATGGGCAAGTCCATTCCGAAGCTCCGCCGGCGCCGGAGCTCCGCGAGGCAGTGCGCCGGGTCCCCCGTGATGGTCAGCGCCTCGATCATCGCGTCGCTCACGGCGCCCGCGGCCTGCTCGCGCGTCGACTTGTCCTGGTAAAGAGCCGCGATTCGCTTGCAATCTTCGCCGAAGCCGAAGCGCGTGAGAAGCTCGATGTAGTAGTCGCCCATCCCGCCGACGTAAAAGGAGATAATCTGCCGGGCCATCGTCGTTCCCGTCAGACCGTCGAGCGGCAGCGCGGTCGTGAAGGGCGCGGTGACGATCCTCGACGCGTCCCGCCCCGTGCGGGACGCTCCCGCTGCGATCCAGGCCCTGCCTTCGGCCAGCTTCTCGTAGGGCCAGAAGGTCGGTATCCATCCGTCCGCGCATTCGCCGATCTGCTCGATCGCCTTCTGCTTGAGGGCCGCCACGTAGATGGGGATGCTCGGGCGCGGCGGCTTCGTCTCCAGCTTGAACGGACGGTACTGCGCGAGCGTGGCCCCCGCGTCGCTGAGCTTCTGCCCCCCAAGGAGCGCACGCGTGACGCGGATGACGTCCCGCACCTGCGACAGCGGCTTCTCGAACGGCCGACCGTGGAAGCCCTCGATGACGTTCTTGCCGCTCACGCCGATGCCGAGGATGAGGCGTCCCCCGCTGATCTCGTCGACCGTGGCGGCCGACATCGCGAGCAGTCCCGGCGTGCGGCTGAAGACGTTGACGATGCCCGTGCCGAGCTGGATGCGCTTGGTGTGCACTGCCATCTCCGTCAGGAGCGTAAAGACCTCGTATCCCCACGCCTCCGCCAGCCAGAACGAGTGGTACCCGAGCTCGTCGGCCAGCCGCGCGGCGCGCAGGTAGAGCGCGCGGTCGTAGTTCTTCCAAAAGGCGAGGAGGGCGATCGGCTCGGGCATGGTGGGCCGTCAGCGTAGCAGCGGTGCCGTCCTGGGGGGTTGAGGTGTCGGTCACGACGAGCGCCCTCGCCCCGCCACGCGTGGCCGCTCGACGGGGGCACGACGTCCGCGGCGATCTCCCCGCCCCGGCTGTTCAGGTGAATGCCCCGCATCTCGACGGTGCCGGGAAAGTTCCTACCGGAGGCCGCCGCCGGCGATGAGGCGCTCGCCGGTGAGCCAGGCAGAGTCCTCCGAGGCGAGAAAGACGGCGATCGAGGCGATGTCGCCGGGCCGGCCTGCCCGGCCCAGTGGGGTCTGCGCGACGAGGGTATTCTCGAAGTCCGTTCCGACGTAGCCGCCGGCCTTCGTGCCTTCGGTCGTGACGAATCCGGGATTGAGCGCGTTGACGCGGATCCTCTTCGGGCCGAGCTCGCGGGCGAGCACGCCCGTGATGGCGTCGACCGCGCCTTTGGTCCCGGCGTAGACGGCCCCGTTGGCGGGTGTGAGCCGGCTGGCGACGGAGCCGATGTTGATGATGCTCCCGCCTTCGCCGAGGTACTTCACCGCGGCCTGCGTCGTGAGGAGAAGCCCGAGCACGTTGATGCCGAAGGTGCGCTGGAACTCTTGCTCGGTAACGGCCTCGATGGGAGCAAACTGGTAGACGCCGGAGTTGTTGACGAGGACGTCGAGCCGACCGTACGTCTTGATGGCCGCATCGACGATGCCCCGCGCGTCGGCGGCCTTCGAAACGTCGCCTCGCACCGCGACCGCCTGACCACCGGCCGAGACGATGTCGGTGGCAACCCGGTTCGCGCCGTCACTGCTCGAAGCGTAGTTGACGACCACCGAGGCGCCTTCCGCTGCCAGCGAGGCGGCGATCGCCGCCCCGATGCCCTTGGACGGCCCCCGTGACGACCGCGACTTTTCCGTTCAGCTTGCCCATGGTGATTACTCTGCTGCATGCTCCGCGCCGTGGCCCGCAATCCGTTTCTGGCAAGTTCTGGCAAGTGACCGACGCGGGACCTCCACGCGGCTCATGTTTGCAATCGTCCTCCAGAAGCAGAAGCGGGCAATCGAAAGGAAGAGCGCCGAGACGCTGCTGTCGCGTCCGAGCTGAGCCCGGCGCACGCGCGGCGCGCGGTATGCAGCCAAAGGACGAGGCGAGTGAGGGCGGGATCTCGAATCCGTCCGCGTTTCAACGTGGCCTCAACGGCTGCCAAGGGGTGTTCCGTGAACTCCTTGGTCGCGCCTGCCCGTTTGCACTTCTTACGCTCAGGTTGACATGGTCGCAGGCACGCCGGCGAGGCTGAGGCTACGGATCACCGCGATCACGCGGGTACCGTGCCCTGCGCGTCCACTGCGTGCCAGCTCGGCTCATTCAGCCAGGAACGGCCCGGGGTCGTAACTTCCTTCATGAAGTTCACGAACTCGCGGACGTTTGGGTCCAGTTCGCGTTTGCTGGCAAAGACGATGTTCACCTCTACGGGCGGGAGCGACCACTCTGGGAAGATCGGCACGAGACGATGTGCGGCGAACTCGGGCGCGCACAGGTAGCCTGAGATGACTCCGATACCCGTACCGTTCAGCACGAGCTTGCGGATCGTCAGCGCCTCGTTGACGCTGACCCGCGGAACGATCACGAGCTCTCGAGTCTCACCATCCTTCGTGAAGGTCCAGCACCGCGGACGTCCATCGACATCCGGCGCCTCGATGGTGTCGTGCTCGGCGAGGTCATCGAGGGACTCCGGCTTGCCCCGGCGCGCGACATACGAGGGTGCGACGCACAGGTGACGCGTCATGGACCCCAGGCGCGCCGAGACCAGGCCCGAGCTCGGCATCGGTCCGAGGCGGATGGCGACGTCAATGCCTTCGGCTACCAGATCCGCCGTGCGAGTCGACAGATCGATGGAGAGCTTGAGCCCGGGGAAGCGGCTGAGGAATTCCGGGAGCTCGTCGGCGAGCACGTTGATGCCGAAGCCGATGGCAGCGCTCACCCTCAGGACGCCGCGCGGCGGCGACTTCGAGCTGCGAACCTCGTTCACGGCCTGTTCGAGTCGCCCGAGAATTCCGGAGCAGCGCTCCTTCAGCTCCTGCCCGGTGGGCGTCAATACGACCTCGCGCGTCGTTCGCTGAAAGAGCCGAGCATCAAGTTCCTTCTCGAGGCGCGCGATGCTCCGACTCACTGTCGACTTCGGCAGCCCGAGCGCGCGCGCAGCGGCGGCGAAGCTGCTCGCGGCAGCGACCTTCTCGAAGATGCGTACGTCGTTGAGGTCGAGCACCGCTCGATTGTTTCACTGCCGGCATGCAGTGTCCACGACGCGGCCCCTTCCGGACGAGCGAGCGAAGCTCTACTCCGGGAGCGCGACGGAGAAATGACGATGGACCCGGACCAGAAGCTCGAGCGACGCGGTTCCCCGGGATCGGAGGTGCGCCATCCCCTTGCCGAAAAGGACCGAGAGAGCATCGCTGCGATGCGGAAAGAAGTCGCTCCATTCAAGGGCAAGATGGGTGATCCGAGCGCCCGCGGCCCCTTCGACGACGTCATGGCGCACACTCCGGACGCCGCCGGGATGACCTACGAGAAGACCGAGCGTGGCGGCGTGGAGGGCATCTGGTGCATGCCTCGAGGCACCGACCCCGGCGCCGCGATTCTCTACCTCCACGGCGGCGCATACATGCTCGGCTCGGCTGGGGCCTATCGACATTTCGTCGGGCAGATCGCCGCGCGTGCGAACTCTCCAGCCTTCGTGGCAGAGTACAGGCTGGCGCCGGAGCACGCCTTCCCTGCCGCCGTGGACGACGCGATGGCTGCGTACCGCGGGCTCGTCGAACGGGGGGCGCGGAGCATCGCAATCGTAGGGGACTCCGCCGGCGGAGGTCTTTCGCTCGTCCTGCTATCTCTCGTCCAGTCGGAGGCCGTGGCTGGTCGAGGCCTGGCACCATCCTGCGCGGTGGTGATGTCGCCCTGGACGGACCTCGCCTTGACCGGCCGAAGTCTCCAAGACGGCGCGGACGACGACCCGTTGCTGACCACGGAGATGCTGTCCAAGGCGAGTGCGGCCTACCTTGGCGGGCATGATCGGCGCGATCCGCGGGTCTCTCCGCTCTACGGCCACCTCGCTGGCTTGCCGCCGATTCAGCTCCACGTCGGGACGAGCGAGATCCTGTTGGACGATACGCGGCGCTATGTCGAGCGGGCCCGCGCCGAGGGCGTCGATGCAACGGCCCACCTCTGGGAGGGGATGACGCACGTCTTCCCGTCGAGCATCGGCACGCTCGACGCGGCGGAGCAGGCGCTGGGAGTCATCGCGGTCTTCCTTCGAGAGAGGCTCGCAACGCAGCATGGATTGCAGGAGATGACCGCATGACGCGCGACAAGAGGGTTCTGATGATTGGGCTCGATCCCAGGGTCGTCGACTACGCAGCCCTTCCCGTACGGCTCGACGAACCCACGCTGCGGGCGGGTCTGGCAGCGGACGAGCAACGCCTGCGCGACCTCGGATACGACGCGAACTGGCTCCTCATCGACCGCGGCGAAACTGCCGAGGCCGTGGTGTCGGCAGCGCTCGAGAAGCAGAGGTTTGACTGCATCCTCCTCGGCGCGGGCATCCGGACCGTGCCCCCGCTCTTTCTCCTGTTCGAAAAGCTCGTCAACGTGGTTCATGACAAGGCGCCGTACGCCAAGATCTGCTTCAACACGCGCCCAGAGGACACCGCGGAGTCTGTTCAGCGCTGGGTTTGACGGCACTCACGTGGGCTCTCGAAGGGGGGCGACTCCGACGCGCCGAAGGACGGCCGGCTAGGCCCTCGCCTCCATATTCGCAATGTGGTGCCCGAGGCGCATCCCGTGCGGACGCAACGCGGCCCGACCTACTTCCAATCATGATCCGTCGGGTTCTTCTCCGGCGGCCCCTGCACCTTAGTGAAGGCCAACGCTGGCCCTCGCTCTACCGCCTCACGCCAACCTGCGCCCCCTCACCGAACCGGCGGCAACGCCGAGCCTCATCCAGGACGCCACGCCGCGTGAGCGCGTCGAACTCGCGGCGGCCGAGGGGGGGCGGCACGACGCTTCACCCTTGCCCGAGCCGCTTCGCCACTTCGCGCGCCATGTTCTCCCCCCGCGCCCGAGCATCGGCGGGATCCACCCCGTGCGCCGCGAGCTCGCGATCCAACTCGTCGGGGGTGAGCGCGAGGATACGCGCCATCTCGCGCTCGTCGGCGTCGTCCTCGGACATCGTCTCGAGGGCGCGCATCAATTCGGTGGCCGTGGGCTTGCGCGTGGTCATGGTCCGCGGACCTCCTCATCTTGACGCTCCGCCCGCTCCTTCGCCAGGCGGCGCGTCAGGCGCGTGATGCGCTCGCGCGCGTCGTAGACCGCCGTCACGGGCAGGCGCAGGCGCGCCGCCTGGTCGGCCGCCCGGCCCACGCCCTCGATGACGAGGTCCACCACGGCGAGGGCCGTGGGGTCCTCTGCGAGCGTCTCGCGGAGGCGGGCGATGGCGGCGCTGGCTTCGGCCTCTCTCTCCGCGGCGGCCGCGGTGTCCTTGCCGGCGTCAGGCGCTTCGTCGAGCAGTCCGTCGGCCGCCTCGTAGCGAGCCCTCGCGCTCCGGCGAGCGTTGGCGAGCGCCCCGACGACGGACGCCGCCAGGAACCGTCGAGCTGTGGGGTCCTTGGCGGGATCCCAGCTCGTCTCGCCGGCGAGGAGCTTCATCGCCGCCGCCTGGACGAGGTCGACCGCGTCGTCGACCGATGCGCCTTTCGTTCGGACGATTCGCTCGAGGCGAGGCACGAGGTCCGCCCAATCAAGGCGGGCGGCCGCGGCCCTCTGTGCCGCTTGACGCTCCGGGTCCGGCGGCCCCCCCACGACGAGCGACGCTAGCATCGGGTCGAGGGGTCGGCACAAGCGCGGCGTGCACGCCCGAAGGCCCTCGAGGGACGTGTCGCGGTCGTTCGACGATGGACCGCGGCCCTCGAGGGACGCCCGCGGGACGTGGAGAGACGGGTCGCGGCCCTTCACTCGCGCGCCGGCGAAGGGCCGGGACGCGCTCCTCACGGGCCGCGGTCAGCGATTGAAGGGCCGCGACGCGCTCCTCGAGGGCCGCGGTCGACGATTGAAGGGCCGCGACGCGTCCCTCGCGGGCCGCGGTGCATCGAGGCCCGTC
Source organism: Myxococcales bacterium (assembly GCA_003139415.1). Lineage (GTDB taxonomy): Bacteria > Myxococcota_A > Polyangia > Polyangiales > Polyangiaceae > Palsa-1150. The sequence goes on from PLIR01000436.1 coordinate 7,396, forward strand.
GATCGGGGCAAACGCGTCGCGCGATGTGCGAATTTTTCTTCAAGCGCATCGCCCGCTTACGCCCAACGCAACATAAATCGCGCTGGCCCCGCGGAATCCGCCCCCCCACCCAACTTAACCGTTTGAGGGACGACGACGCGGTCGCCATCCACGCACCGGGGCGTGGGCGTCCGCCAATCGCCCCTCGGAAAGGAGCATTTCAGTCATGTCTACGAAAGCCGAAAGCAAGGGCCAGCTCGTCGTCGTCGCGCAGCAGTTGATCGCGGGGACGGCGAAGCACCTCACGACCGCGACGCCCGTCGCGTTCTTGGGGGGCTCGTTCACGCCGGCGCAGATCACGACCGAGCTCGATCAGGTCGCGACGCTGCGATCCGCCGTGAACACTGCCAAGGCCGCGGTCATCGCGAAGCTTGCTACCGAGAAAGCCGACTTGCCGTCTTTGCGCACGTTCATCGCTGCGTACAAGGCGTACTTGAAGGTGGCCTTCGGCAGCTCGCCGGACGTGCTCGCCGACTTCGGGCTTGCCCCGAAGGCGCACGGCACGCCCACGGCCGCGACCAAGGCGGCGGCGGTCGTGAAGCGCACGGCGACGCGCGCGGCACGACACACGATGGGGACGGTGCAGAAGAAGGCGGTCAAAGGTGACGTCACCGGCGTCACCATGACCCCCGTCACTTCGGCACCCGTGCCCAGCGCGCCGGCGGCACCGGCCAGCCCCACGACGAGTGGGACTGCGCCGGTGACGACGCCGACGACGCACTCGACCTAGGCCGAGGGCGACGTGGCACAACATGGGAAGGGGGAGGGTCGTTCG
>PLIR01000316.1 GCA_003139415.1 Myxococcales bacterium
CACCTCCACGTCGCTCATCGCGTCATCGCCCGACTGCCGCGCAAGTATCGAGAGGAGGTCGTTCGTCGCCCCATCCGCCTGGGCGCGACGCGCTTGCACGAGCGCGTCGATCGTCTCTTCGAGCTCCCGCAGGGCATCCAGAAAGCGACGGTGTTCCGCGCTGGGCCACCACAGCGGCAGGCGCACGAAGCGGATGGCTTCGGCCACGAGGGAGGCGATGGAGGTGTCGATCGCCCTGGCGAGGGCGAGCGACTCGCCGCGCAGGTCCACCCCGAAGAGGGTTCGGCCGAAGATGGCGAGCGTCAGCTCATCCATCTCGCGATCGATCGCGACGTCGTCACCATCTTTCCACGCGGCTTGCTGCCGCTCGGCCTCGTCGGCCATGATGCTCGCGTAGGTCGCGACTCGCGCGGGCAGGAAGGCAGGCATGAGCCGTCGCCGCTTCGCACGGTGCTCGTCGCCGTCGGCCTGGAGCAGGCCGTGGCCGAGCAGGCGCTGCGACGCCGGCAAACCGATGGCCTGGAACTTCACGAAGTCCGCTGGGCGCTCGACGAGCACCTCGTGCGCGAGGTCGGCGTCGTTGACGAGGGTGACCGGGATCGGCCCGAGCGTAATCTGCGCGACGCGCGCGTCCGTCTCGAGCGCCCGCCTGAGCAACCCCAGGCGGTCGTCGCGGAAGTCGAGCAGATTGCCGAGAAAGCGGCGCTGAGGGACGCGCGGGACGGGGCTCAAGAGGGCGAAACGATAACGCCCTGGCGCGGATGAGCGCTATGGCAAAGCCGCAGTGTCGGTGGACGATTGTGCCGTAAATAGAATGGGTGCAGGCTGGAGCTACTCCGCCGCGAGCGGCGGTCGTCGCTCCGGCGTGCAGTTTCGGTATTGTGAAGGGATGCGCGCGTATTCCGTCATCCGGTTGGGCACCGCCCTGGCCCTCACCTCCGTTGCCGTGGGCTGCGGCGTCGGAGCAGGGGGTACGGAGCAGGTCACGACGCCGGACTCGTCGACGAGCGACGCGGGCGCTTCCTCCCACGATTCGGGGTCGTCGGGAGCGACGGATGGAAACAGTGGTGGGACGGATTCGACCGCCACCTCCAGCGGGGACACGGGCGCAACGGAAGAGACGATGGATTCGACCGCCCCGGACGGCGAAGGGCAGGCGCTCGAAGCGGGTGCGGATGCGGAGGTCGACGCGGCCGCCGATGCGGCCCCGGAGGCCGGGGTCACCATGGTCGCCGATGCGGGCCCGGACACCGGAAGCATGACGATCGAAGCGGGCGTCGATGCGGCGCCGGACACGGGGGGAGGGTCCGTCGTCGACAGCGGTGCGGTCTGCAGCGCCTCGGCAACCCGTTGCGTGGGCAACAGCTTGGAGACGTGCAGCTCCGCCGGCCAGTGGGGCGAGGCGATGCCGTGCACCGACCAGACGTGCACGTCCGATCAATGCACGGGCGAGTGCGCGCCGACGCAGGTGCAGTGCGACGGACTTCAGCCCCAGTCCTGCAGCGCGAGCGGCGATTGGCAAGACAAGGGCTCGCCGTGCGCGGTCTCGTGCACGGGCGCAGGTGTCTGTACGGCGCCCATGTGCGGCCTGGGATCGAAGGGCGCAGCCCAGTGTGCGGCGGGCGACTCCTGTTGCTACGACTCCACGACGTACGAAGAGAGCTGCCAGGCCACCTGCTCGTCGTCCACCGGCGTAATGGATTGCATGGGCAACACCGGGACGAATGAGTGCGGCTCCGGCACCGTCTGCTGCGGCACGATCGTCCTCGTCGGCGGAGTCGCCGGGAGCTGCGACGTGTCTTCGTTCACGTCGAGCTGCCAGACGACCTGCGCAGAGGATCTGCCTGGCCTGAGCTGTGGCTCGAGCCACGATCCCCTCACGTTCACGCTCCGGCTCTGCTCGTCCGCGGACGACTGCGCGGACGACAGCAATGGGACGCACTGCTGCGAGTACAACGACGTGCCCATCTACTGGTGCGTGTCCGACTCAACCCTGGCAACCGGCTGCAAGTAAGGCGCACCGCCCCCCGCTTTCAAAAATTGTCCTCGCGACACAAATCATTCCGGCGTCAGTGCACGTCTCAGTGGACGAGAACCTCGTTGCTAAAAAGAGAACACAAGGGCGCGACCGCCAAGCCCCGTCTGAACCGCCGTTTGTGGAGCTTGGCGCTGGCCGGGCTGACGCTTCTGCTGTTGTCCGCTAGCGCCCGCGCGGCTGGGCCGTTCGAATTGCCGAGCGTTCTCGCCATCGCGAAGAGCAGCAACAGAAACCAGGTCAACTACGCGGTGGAGGTGGACGAAGCGTGCACGCCCACCGGGAATCCACCGGTACGAGCGTACTGGCGCATGGTGGAGCGCGGTCCGCTGGCAACGGAGCCACTGAGCGAAAGGGAGCAGCGCGTGCTCGGCATCGATCGCCAGGGCATCGCGGGCAACCGCGTCCAGTTCGCCCTGCGCGGCATGCGCGATCGCGTCATCACGGTCGAGACGCAGCGCGCCTCCGATGGCCAGTGTACGGCGTCGGCCGAGATGACGATCGCCGGCGTTCCCGCCAGGGTCGCCAGTGTCTACGTGCAGCAACGCCTCTTCGGGATCGCGTATGTCCTCGTGACGGGATGGTCCGAAGCGGGATCGTTGGTGCGCGAGCGCCTCTCGCTCTGAGCGCAGCCGGGCGTGGGGGCCCCCGAGTTCGAATTGAAGACACGAATGAATCGTTTTTCGGAGCGGAGGAAGATCATCTCGATGAAGCACAATGGGTGCACGCCTCTCGCGAATTCGAGGACTTCCCAGGCCGAGCGTGCGTGCCCTTCGCAGCTCGAACGGAGGCCACCGAAGAGGGAATGGCTCAGTTCAACGCTGGCGGTGCGATTCGAAAGTAAACCGTTCGGCGGCCGCCGCATGCGGCGCACGCGAGCTTGACCACGCGAAGGCGCTCGCCGTCGATCGTCTGGGCCAGGTGCTCGTCCACGCGCAACGCTGCGTCGCAACGCAAGCAACGAAGCGAGCGCGCATGGACCTCGATCTGGGAGGCCGACTCGAGAGTGGCGGGATGCTCGGGACTCCCGCCGGCCTCGAGCCGAGCGAGCTTTTCGCGTTGCCCTGCGAGCTTTTCGAGGGCGCGGCCTTGCGCGCGTCGAATGGTCCTGGGAGAAGGCTTCTTCGCGCCCATCGCCGTATCAGCTCACCCTGGGCTCGCCCTCGTGAAGCCACGCGCCGAGCAGACCGGCCGCGGCGGCCCCCACGATGGGCGCCACCCAGAACAGCCAGAGTTGCTCGAGCGCCCAGCCGCCCACGAAGATCGCCGGCCCCGTGCTCCGCGCCGGATTCACAGAGAGGTTCGTGATGGGAATCCCGACGAGGTGCACGAGCGTCAGCGTGAGGCCGATGGGAATGCCGGCAAAGCCCGCCACGGCGCGCTTGGACGTCGCGCCGAGGATGACGGTGAGGAAGATGAAGGTGAGGATCACCTCGGCCACCAGCGCCGCGCCGAGACCGTAGTGCCCGGGTGAGTGCTCTCCGAAGCCGTTTGCTGCGAGCCCGCCGACGGCGGCGTCGTATCCCTCCGGCCTGCCCTTGAGGAGGATGACCAGCGCTGCCGCGGCCACGATGCCGCCCGCGAGCTGCGCGGCCACGTACCCCGGTAGATCCTTCCAGGCGAAGCGCTTCGCCGCGCACAGTCCAACCGTCACGGCGGGGTTCAGGTGGCAGCCCGACACGTGACCCAAACCGTAAGCGCAGCCGAGCACCGTGAGCCCGAAGGCCAGCGAGACGCCGAGAAGCCCGATCCCCACCGCCGGAAACGCCGCGGAGAAGACCGCGCTGCCGCATCCGCCAAAGACGAGGACGAAGGTGCCGACGAACTCCGCAACCAGCTTTCGCATGGACGTCATGGCACGCGGGGGCGCGAGGACTGTCAAGTCTTCATATCAAACCTTCGTTGTCACACCCGTACGTTCTCTGGAGCCCAAAAGGCGACCGGCATGCTTCGTGCTGCCCCGGGAGTCGATCGATTTTCATGTTGCCGTCGCCGTATCACAAGTCCCCCGATGTGCTCCACGAACCGCGGAGAAGGGACCTCGATGGGAGGGAGATCACGCTCCTTTGCCGCGACCGTCTCGATCACGAGCATGTGCTCCTCAGCGAGCGCATGACGTGGATCGTCATGTCGAATGCGTGGCTCTTCACCGCCTTTGCCGTCAGCCTCGGAAGCGCGGCGACCCCGGGCCCCTACGGGCCGGCGCTAAGGACACTCGTGAGGTTGCTGCCCTGGGTGGCCATCGCGTCTTTGGTGACGTACTACATCAGCGTAACGGCCGCGCTCTTCGCGATGAGCAGGCTGCACCGCTTCATCGACGTCCACGATGACCAGCTGCTCCGCAGCGCGATCGTGGGCGGCCCGACGCAGCGGGTCTCGGGGCTCGCCGCGCAGCTTCTTCTGCCGGTGATCTTCCTGGCGACCTGGGTGGAGGCGCTCCGGCTGGTCTGACGCTCGCTCGTGCCGACCGAGCTCCCCACGAGTCAATGCGGATGCCGGGAAAACATCGCGCGGAGGCGAGGCCAGGCGCGCGAGATCTTCTTCTTGCGGGGCGGCGCGCAGGCGACAGCGTCGAAGTGGCAGAAGTCGATCTCTTGCGCGACCAGCCAGTCCACCCCGTCGAGGCGGGCGCCCCGCAAATCGGAGCACCGTAGCCGTGCGCCGCCGAGCTTTGCATCGCGCAGATCGGCGGACCGGAAGGACGTACCTCCGAGCGTGGCGAGCCGGCGGACCCACGCCGAGAGCCGTGGGCTCCCTTCGCTCCCGCCGGCGGCCCGGCGGCCCGCGACGAACGTGGCGATCGCGACGAGGACGACCGCGATATTGCCGCTCGCACCCCGTGCCCCGAGGATCCACGCCGCCAGGAGGGCGACGGTCGAGACAGGGCCCACCGCGGAAGCGATGGCGCGCGCCAACACGTCGGCTGCGACCATCACGCTGAATAGGACGAGAAGCGTGAGCATCGTGAGACCCGAACCGCGGAACGAGCCACGCAAGACGAGCAGCCCCAAGGACGTCACCACGAGGACCATGCCCGTCGGCGCCATCACGCGCTCCACGGTAAACCGCGTCCCTCGCCACATCATCGCGGCGAGGCAAACGAGGATCTCCACCGCCAGGAGCACACCCGCGGTCTCTCGAGCAGGGTCTCGGCTCTGAATGGCGCGGCGGACCGTCTCTCCAACCCAGGAGGCCACGAAGCCGCCACCGGCAGCGATGGCCATTGCGGCGACCGTCATCGCGACCGCCGCTCCCTTTCCAAGGCCCGTTCGCACCTCGCGAAGATCGGCACCGCGTAAGTCCGCATCGCTGAGGTCGACCCCTCGCAGGTCTGCCCGGTGGAGGTCGACGCCGTTCAAATCGGCGCCGCGCAGCGACCGCCCTTGAATCTCCCGAATGCCCGGATGACTCACTCCACCGTCTCCTTCTCGTCAGCTTGTGTCACCGCAATTCGTGAATTCGTGCAACCGCGATGCCACATGCGTGTTGGTGAAGCGGGACGAGCGAAGTATGGGTCCGCTCGTTGCATTCTCGGGTCACGACCGCGACCGCTCTCGCGTCGCGCGGAGCGCGCTCATGGCAATCACCAGGGTCAACGGAAGTCCGGCCGAGCACGTCGCCCCGACGGGTCGGCGATCCGTGAGCGCATCCGTCGAGCGGCAAGAAAGGCCCACGCCGAGGCTTGAGTGGGTCTACGTCGCCGTGTCGCTCGTCCTCGGATTCGTTCTCCCTCAGATTCCGTGGGCGAGCTTGCCGGGACTACGCTCCCGGCTCGGCAAGGACGAGGTCATCGCGCTCCTTTCAGCGATGTCGTCCGGAATGATGGCTTTCACGGGAATTGTCTTTTCGCTGCTGTTCATCGTCCTCCAGTTCGGCAGCAGTGCGTACACGCCGCATCTGGTCACGCTCTTGATGCGGAACCGAACGCTCAGGCACGCAGGCGGAGTGTTCACGGGAACCTTTCTCTATTCGCTCATGGCGCTGCGAGGCGTCGGAGAGGCCGGCGGCGGTACGAGCGCGGTGATCGTATGGACCGCATTCGCTTGGCTCGTTGCCAGCGTGTATCTCCTTTTGCAACTCGTCCGGGTCTTCCAGACGCTTGCCATCGACGACGTGCTCGACAACCTGGGAAAGCTCGGGCATCACCAGGTCGACCGCGCGTACGGGCCCTACGCGGCCGAGAGCGAGGTCGAGGACGCGAAAGCGATCCCCATGCCCGGCCGCGCCACCCAGGCGATGCAGACCGTGGCCCATGGGGGTGAGCCCAACTACGTGCTGGCCGTCGATGCCGCCCGGCTCGCGGCCCTGGCATGCGCTGCCGACGTGCTCATACGGGTCCCCGTCATCCCGGGCGACTCGGTCACGGCCGGCGTGTGTCTCGCCTCGGTCGAGGGAGGCCCCGTGTCGGAGGACGAGCTGCGCGCCGCCATCGTGCTCGGCCGCGACCGATCCTTCGAACGAAGTCCCAGATACGCCATTCGCCTTCTCGTCGACATCGCCATTCGCGCGCTCTCCCCGGCCGTCAACGATCCCACGACGGCCGTGCACGGCCTCGACCAGATCGAAGCAATCCTCGTGCATCTCGGAAATGCGCGCCTTACCGACGGACCGGTGCGAGACGAAGAGGGAAAGCTTCGCGTCGTCCTGGCCACGACGACGTGGGGGGAGTACCTCGAGCTGGGCACCGCCGAAATTCAGCAGTACGGGGCCGGCGCCTTGCAGGTCCAGCGTCGCCTGGCCGCGCTCTTCGGCCTCCTTCTCGCGACGGTACCGGACGCGCGCAAGGCCGCGGTCGAACGTCTCGCGCGCGAGCACTCGGCAAGCGTGTGCCGGGCCTTTCCGGAAGGGCGGCGCCGTGACGCCGCGGATGGAGCCGACCGTCAGGGGCTCGGGCACTCGTCCCCGTGACGAACGCGGGGCCGCCCTCGACCGGTTCCGCTCTCGACGCGAGCGGGAAACGCGCCGCATGGCTTGGAGGCGGCATATCGTCTGCATCGTCGGCCGGCATGTCGTCCAAACTCGAACACTACGGTTTTGTATCCAATCGCATGGGCTCCGCGCTCGTCTCCAAATACGGCTCCGTCGACTGGTTCTGCATTCCACGCTTCGACTCCGATGCGTGCATGGCGGGGCTACTCGGCCGCGACGAAAACGGATGCTGGTTGCTCGAGCCGCACAACACGACCATCCGAAACATCAAGCGCCGCTACAGGCCGGGCACGTTGATCCTCGAGACCGACTTCGAATGCGACGGGGGGGTGGTCCGGATCGTCGATTTCATGCCCGACAATAGCCATTCGCTCGTTCGCATCGTCCAGGGGCTCGAGGGCGAAGTCGCCGTCTATACGACGTTGAAGGCTCGCTTCGGCTTCGGCGCGTATGTCCCCTGGGTGACGAAGCCCGACCAGAGCGTCGAAATGACGGTGGCGCCCGACGCGCTCGTGCTCCGTACGGCCGCCGAGGTCGAGTTCGACGACCGAAACGTCTCGGCCCTCTTCAAGGTGCGAAAGGGCGAGACGGTGACGTTCGAGCTCACGTGGCACCCTTCGCAGGAGGCCGCACCGCCTCCGCTCGACGTCACCGCTGCTCTCGCCGCGAGCGAACGGGAGACGAAGGAGTGGATTGGTCGATCGACGTACCACGGCGCCTACGAGGATGTCGTGAACGAATCGCTCCTTATCCTCAAGGCGATGACGTACGCGCCGAGCGGCGGGATCGTCGCGGCGCCGACGGCGGGCCTTCCGGAGGAGATTGGCGGCGTACGCAACTGGGACTACCGATTCTGCTGGCTACGCGACGCGACGCTCACGCTGAGGAGTCTCATGAGCGGCGGCTATACCGCGGAGGCCGAGCAGTGGCGCAGTTGGCTCCTCGCCGCGATCGCGGGCGCGCCCGAGCAGCTCCAGATCATGTACGGCATCTCCGGGGAGCGCCGGCTCACCGAGTTCGAGGCGAACTGGCTGCCGGGCTACGAAGAGTCCCGCCCGGTGCGCGTCGGGAACGCGGCGAGCGAGCAGTTCCAGCTCGACGTCTACGGAGAGGTCATACAGGCCTTGTACGAGGCGCGGAGCCTGGGCCTGAGCGAAATGCGATTTGCGCGCGCTCCGGCGCGAAGGCTCTTCGAGTTCATCGAGACGGCGTGGCAGCGTCCCGACGACGGGATCTGGGAGGTGCGCGGCGGGCGCCGGCACTTCGTTCACTCCAAGATCATGGCGTGGGTCGCGGCAGACCGGCTGGAGCGACTGGTCAGCGAGTTCACGAAGCCGGACGACCCCATGCGGGCATATCTGCCACGCGCTCGCGCGCTCGCCCAGCACATCCACCGCGACGTCCTCGAGCGCGGCTTCGACGTCCAGCAGAACTCGTTCACCCAGGCGTACGGCCGTCCCGAGCTCGACGCCAGCACGCTGCTCATCCCCACTCTCGGGTTTTTGCCGGGGAATGATCCGCGCGTCCTCGGTACGATCGCCGCCGTCGAGAAGAAACTCATGCGCGACGGTTTCGTGTTGCGCTACCAGACCGACAGCACCGGGGACGGCCTTCCCGGCACCGAGGGCGCGTTCCTCGCGTGCAGCTTCTGGCTGGTCGATGCGTACGCGTCCGCGGGCCGGAGAAGGGACGCGGAGAAGCTCTTCGAAAAGCTGCTCGCTCTGCGAAACGATCTTGGCCTCCTCGCCGAGGAGTACGAACCGCGCAGCGGCCGGCTCATTGGCAACTTCCCCCAGGCGTTCTCTCACCTCGCATTGATCAACTCCGCGAATCTGCTGTCGAGCATCGACGGCGTCGCGGCATCGAAGGGCGGGCAGCAACGCCAGCGGGCGGTGGCGACACCGCCCTGATGTTTTCGATCGCAATCCCTGCTCGCCGCGTGGCGCGCAGGACTCTTGGCCGTGGTCCCGCAGCATGGGGGCCGCGGCCAAGCTGCATTTGGGGCCCTCGGGGCGGGGTGGGCCGGGCATGGCCGCTGCATAAGTTCGCTGATGCTGCTCATGGTGCCGTTTGATCGCTGCAAGGTACACCCATGGAGGTGACAGGTCGCTTGCTGCTCGTGTCGAACCGGCTGCCGATGACGGCCAAGGTCGACCGGGGCCACCTGGCCGTCTCCCAGAGCACGGGGGGGCTGGTCACGGGCCTCCGCCGCGCGCACGAGCACATGGGCGGGTCGTGGATCGGCTGGCCGGGCGACGTCTCCCGCATGAAAGAGAAGCATCGACGGGAGCTCGAAGAGATGCTGCAGGCCGGCGGCTGCGTCCCCGTCCACCTCACGAGCGAAGAGGTGTCGCTGTACTACGACGGCTTCGCCAACGGCGTCCTCTGGCCGCTCTTTCACCAGATGGTCGACCGCATTCCGGTGCCTTCGCTGCAATGGGACGCGTACCGGAGCGTGAACGAGAAGTTCGCCGAGGCGGTAGTGCGGGCGTGGCAGCCCGGGGACATCATCTGGGTGCACGATTACCATCTGACGCTGGTGCCGGGGATGGTCCGGGCCCGCATCCGCGAGGCGACGATCGGATTCTTTCTCCATATCCCGTTCCCCTCGCCCGAGATCGTCTGCACGCTGCCTTGGTGCGATCAGGTCCTGCAAGGGATGCTCGGCGCAAACCTCGTTGGCTTTCACACGTTCACGCACCAGAGCCATTTTGCATCTTGTGCCCAGCGCGTCCTCGGCGCGTCCACCTCCAAGTACGATCGCGTGCGTGTCGACGGCCGGAAGGTGCGGCTGGGCGTCTTTCCGATCGGCGTCGACGCGCAGACGTTCGGGGCCCTGGCGAGCGACCCGGCCGTGCTGGACGAGGCGACCTCCATACGGGAGGACGCGCACCACGAGAGCATCTTGCTCGGCGTCGACCGTCTGGATTACACGAAGGGCATTCTCGCGCGGCTGCTGGCCTTCGAGCGCTTCCTCGAACGCGAGCCGCAATGGCGGGGCAAGGTCAGGGTGGTGCAGCTCGCCGTGCCGTCCCGAGACAAGGTGCCGCGGTATCGGCTCTTGCAGCGGCAGCTCAACGAGCTCGTGGGGCGCATCAACGGCTCTTTCTCGACGGTGGATTGGGTGCCGATCCACTACATGCGGCGGTCCCTGAACGAGAGGCAGGTGGCAGCCCTGTATCGCGCGGCCGATGTCATGCTGGTGACGCCGTTCCGCGACGGCATGAACCTCGTCGCCAAAGAGTTCGTCGCCTGCCGGTCCGACCACGACGGGGTGCTCGTCTTGAGCGAGTTCGCGGGGGCCGCCGTCGAGATGGGGGAGGCCCTGCAGGTCAACCCTTACGACATCGAGACCATGGCCCGGACGTACGCGGAGGCGCTCACCATGCCAGGGGAGGAGCGGCGGGTGCGCATGGAGTCGCTGCGTCACCGCGTCTTTGCGCACGACGTGCATCTCTGGACGACGATGTTCGTCGAAGAGCTCGCCCTCGCCTCCCGGAAGGAGACAAGACCCGAGGATGCCATGAGCCCGGCCGTCGAGCTCGACGCCCTTACGCTCCGGCTGCGCGCCGCCAAGAGGCTGCTGCTGCTTCTCGACTACGACGGCACGCTCGTCCCGTTCGCGCGCACGCCGGACGTGGCGGCACCCGATACCGAGCTCCGACAGCTCCTGGCGAAGCTCGCCGCGCGGCCGGGCGTTTCTGTGCACGTCGTCAGCGGTCGTCGCAGAGGCGTGCTCGAGCGCTGGCTGGGAGACCTCCACCTTGGCCTGCACGCGGAGCACGGCTACTGGTGGCGCAATCGCCCAAACGAACCATGGCGCGCCGTCCCGGACGTGAACGTCGACTGGAAGCCCGACGTGAAGAGAATCCTCGACGAGACGGCTGCGTCGACGCCGGGGACCCTCGTCGAGGAGAAAACAGCGAGCATGGCGTGGCACTGGCGAAGGGCGGAGCCGGAGCTTGGCGCGGCGCGCATGGAGAGCCTCTCGCGCAGGCTCGATGATGAGCTTCGCGGAAGCTCGGCGGAGATCGTTTTCGGAAAGAAGATGATCGAAGTGCGGTCGCGCGGGGTGAGCAAGGCCGGCGTCCTCGCGCGGCTGCAGGCGCAGGGCATCGTGACCGCGGCCACGGCCGTCGTGGCAATGGGCGACGATCGCACGGACGAAGAGTGCTTCGCTGCGCTCCCCGCCGAAGGCGTGGCCATCGGGGTCGGGTTCCGCGCGACGGCCGCCCGGTACCGTGTCGCGACCCCGCGTGCTGCCCGGGCGCTCCTCGCGACCATCGCAAACACGAAGAGGACGTGAGCGCGGTTCGCCGCGATCCCGTTTACTGCGCCGCGCCGTTCTTCTTTTGTTGCTGCTGCTCCATCTCCAACATCTCTTTGCTCAGCGGCGGCCCTTTGAGCTCGATGGTGAGCTTGTTCAACTTGCCCGTGAAGCGGAACGGCACCTCATAGTCCTCCGGGTCCACCGCCGTTCCCGTGTCGAGGCCCACGTTGAAGGCCTCGTCGAAGGCGAGAAGGAACGGCACGGACTTGTCCATGTGCTTGCTATCGACGTTCATGCCATCGATGCGAAGCACGCCGTGGCCGCCCTTGCCCAGGCCACCGCCGTCGTACTTGAAGTCGAAGGCGAGGAGGTGCCTGCCCGGCGAGAGCGCGCCCGGACCCTCCCATCGCACGGTCGTGAGGTCGACCTGGCTCCACGTGAACACCGGCCGGCCCTTGAGCAGGTAGAAGCCGTATCCGCCGAAATGCCCCCCCTGGGTGACGAGCACCCCTTCGACGCCCCCCTCCGGGACCTCGATCTCCGCCGTGATGGTGTACGACTGGTCGAGCAGGCTGGGCGCGGCCCCCCAGCTCACGTTGGCCACCTCTCCCGAGTAAGTGAACACGTTCCTGCCGTCGGCCGGGCTGGGTCTCGGGCTGAGCAGCCGGCCCAGGGTGTCGTTGTCGAGCGGGAACACGTTGTACTTGCTCGCCTCGCTTGCAAAAACGTTCTGCAGGTCCTTGAGCCGATCGGGCTCCTTCTGGGCCAGGTCGTCGTTCTCCGTCCAGTCGTTGTTCACGTTGTAGAGCTCCCACTTGTAGGCATCCGGAGGGGGCGACTGCCGGCCCATTTCCCAGGGGGAAACGGGCGGCGGCGCCGCGGCGATCCACCCGTCGTGGTAGATGGCGCGCGATCCGAACATCTCGAAGTACTGCGTCGTGTGCTTCGTCGCGGTGTTCGCGCTCGCCTTGTCCCAGGTGTAGGCCATGCTCACGCCCTCGATCGGCTTCTGCGCCACTCCCTCGACGACCTGCGGTTGCGCGATCCCGCACGCTTCCAGGATCGTCGGGACGATGTCGATGACGTGGGAGAACTGGCTGCGGATGCCGCCCATGTCCTTGATGTGCGAAGGCCACGACATCACCATGCCTTGACGGGTGCCGCCGAAGTGCGACGCCACCTGCTTGGTCCACTGGAACGGTGTGTCGAACGCCCACGCCCAGCCGACGGACATGTGCGGGTATGTCTTGTCCGAACCCCACTCGTCATAATACTTCATCTGATCGGCGACCGGGATCGTCACGCCGTTGAGCGAGGCGATCTCGTTGGGAGTGCCGTCGAGGGTGCCCTCGGGGCTCGCCCCGTTGTCGCCGCTGATGTAGATGACGAGTGTGTTGTCGAGCTTGCCCATGTCCTGAACGGCCTGGACGACGCGGCCGATCTCGGAGTCGGTGTAGGCGAGGAACGCGCCGTACACCTCGGCCTGGCGGGTGTAGAGCTTCTTTTGCTCGGCCGACAGCGTCTCCCACTTGGGCAAATTGTCGGGCCAGGGCGTAAGCTGCGCGTTTTGCGGGATGACGCCGAGCTTCTTCTGGTTGGCGAAGCTCTGCTCGCGCAGTGCATTCCACCCCATGTCGAATTTGCCTTTGAATCGTGCAATCCACTCCGGCGTCGGGTGATGCGGCGCGTGCGTGGCGCCAGGGGCGTAGTAAACGAAGAACGGTTTGTCGGGCGCGATGTCTTTCAGTTCTTTCATGTACCGGATGGCGTCGTCCGCCATCGCCGTGATGAGGTTCCACCCCGGGCGCCCGACGTACGGTTGGATCGGCGTCGTGTTGCGAAAGAGATTTGGCTCCCACTGGCTCGCGTCTCCGCCCAGAAAACCATAGAAGTACTGAAAGCCGTAGCCGACCGGCCACCGCTCGAACGGGCCGGCCGCGGTCGCCTCCCATAGTGGCGTGTTGTGCTCCTTGCCGAACCACGCCGTGGCGTAACCGTTGTCCTTCAGGATCTCGCCGATGGTGACCGTGTCCTTGCCGATGAGGTTGTCGTAACCGGGAAACCCCGTGGCCTGCTCCGTGATGACACCGGTGTGCACCGAGTGATGGTTACGCCCCGTGATGAGGGCGGCTCGCGTTGGCGAGCAGAGCGCGGTCGAGTGAAACGCCGTGTAACGGAGCCCCGTCTTGGCCNNCTGGGGATGACGCCGCCGAAGGTGCTCGGCGCTGCGAAGCCGACATCGTCCGTCAAGATGAGCAGCACGTTGGGCGCCCCTTTGGGGGGGCTCACCTGGGGCGGCCACCAGGGCTTCGAGTGCGCCGCGATGCCCGGCTGGATGTCCCCGCCGAACCGGGGCGGCGGGGCAGGGAGCTGAGTCCCGCTGAGCGAGATCGTCGCCGACGGCGAACCGGGTGGTGCGCTCCCGCGCGGTGCGGCGACGGCCTGTGACTCCGTGACCCCCGGTGCGTCCGCAGAGTCCGACGTGCGGCAGGCGGCGAGTGCGACCGTGAGCGCGGCCACCGTCGAGAACGATGAACGCCCCACTCGAGCCAGCTTCTGCAAGGTCATCGATGTTCTCCTCGGCGCAACGCACGCGCCGTTGCGGTTTGGTAAGGCGGCCTTCCCGCATCGCAAGCAAGGGGGACGGGTACGCCGTCGGCGCGTGGGCGAGGGCGCGCCACCCACGTCGCGATATCGGGTTCATGGCTGAAAGTTCAGAACGACCTCGCCCTTGATTGCGCCGCGGTCCGCATCGGCGACCGTGCACCAACCTCGCACGGAGCCCACGAAGTGCTTGCCGAAGGCGCGCCCGAATCCGAGATTGACGGGCACTGTGGATTGGCCCCCCTTCCAATAGAAGCTCATCGGCGCGTCCGAGGAAAAGAAGAACGCCGTTGGCAAGTGCAGGGTGATAAATGGCTGGACGGTGACGTAGGCCAGGGCCGGGCTTTGGTTGCTCCCGGCCACCGAGTAAAAGTTTTGGACGAGCGCTGCAATCCTCAGCTGCTTGATGCTTTCCAGGCGAAGCCCCGCAGCGGGGCCAAGCTGCCACTTGCCCTGTCCGAGCGCCGGGGTCGTCGCCATCGGGAACACGGTGGCGAAGCCGAGCGCGGCGTCGAAGGGCCCGAGAGTGTGGGCGACGAGATCCGTCAGCGTGAGGTCCGTGAGTCCCGACGCGGGTCCTTTGCTGTTCTGCAAGCTCTCGGCGGTCAGTTGAATCCGCGCAATCGACCAGAAGTCCGCGACCTCGAGATCCGGTATCAGAAACGCCGGATAGGGCAAAAGGGGCTCGAAGAGCATCTCCGCCTTGTAGCGGGTGTCGCCTTCAGGAAACGTGTAGGACGGCTTGAACTGCAGCTGGGTATGCGTCGGGAGCGGATTGTTGGCCTCGTCGGCCACTTCGAAAAGGTCTCGCTCGCCCGCCGTCATGCCACCGGGCACGTTCGGCGCGGGACCCGCAGGCTCGGCCGTCGCCCGTCCTGGCACGCACTCGACAGCAATCGCCAACGTCACTGCGAGAAACAAGGACAGACTGCCGGCGTTGCGTTCGACGAACATCGCGGACCCGAGCAGTGGCCTAAGGCGACGACCGGACGCATCGGAACCCGAGGTGGTTGCTGCCGCTCGACGGCTCGCCCTTGCCGCGCGACCCGACGAGGTAGCGCGTGCAGTACTCGCTCGAACACAGGAACGACCCGCCCCGTTGAACGCGCTTCTCCACGCCGGGCTCACTCGGGTCGAGGCTTTCGCGTGGCCCCGGCGGGTTGCGGGCCACACCGGCGGAGGCCGCGGACCCATAGGCGTCGGGGCGATACCAGTCGCTGCACCATTCCCAGACGTTGCCCGCGACGTCGCTCAACCCGTATCCGTTCGGGGGAAACATCGCGACCGGCGCGATTCCGGCCCAGCCGTCGGCGGCGGAGTCTTCGTTCGGAAAGTGGCCCTGGAACGTGTTGGCCATCCACCGACCGCCGGGCCGTAGCTCGTCGCCCCATGCGTAGCGGGCTCCGGCCAGGCCGCCTCTCGCGGCGAACTCGAATTCGGCCTCGGTGGGCAGGCGCTTGCCGGCCCACTTTGCGAAGGCCTGGGCATCCTGGTACGCGACCTGGACGACGGGGTAGCGTTCGCGTCCGGCCAAGTCGCTCCCCGGGCCGAAGGGGTGCCGCCAGCTCGCGCCGCGCACGTAGCTCCACCAGCGGAACTGCGTGTCGAGAGGGACGGGGGCGCGCGGCGGCGTGAACACCACCGATCCGGCGAACAGGTTCTCCCGCGGCGCTTCCGGGAACTCCAGCGCAGTCGGCGTGCGCTCGGCGGTCGTGACGTACCCGGTTGCGTGAACGAACCGGGCAAACTCTGCGTTGGTGACTTCGGTCGAGTCCATCCAGAAGCCGTCGACGTAAACCCTGTGAACCGGCTGCGCGTCGCCCAGCGGGTCGCCGCAGCCCGCTACGGCGTGCTCTTCGCCATCCGCGGCGCCCATGGAGAACTCGCCGCCCGGTATCCACAGCATGCCCGCTGGCGCCGACCTCGGCGGAGGCTTGTCGTTCTCGATGGTCGGGCGGAACGGCGATTGAGCGGAGCTCGCGCCGAAGGACGCGAAGGCGAGGGGGATCGGTGGACCGTTCGTCGTCGGCGATCGCTTCTCGGCGCAACCGGCGACCGCAAGTGCGGTGAGCCACGCGAACACGGGTATACGAGACCGCGTCGCGGCGCCGAGCATGAATCGAAATGTGCAACCGTAGAGCGAGGCGTCAAGCGGCGCCGACGCGAATGCCCACATGGCCGCGTCTTCTTGCGGGCGAGGCGGTCAACATTAGGATGCGCCGGACCCGCCGCCATGCGAATCAGAAGAGACACATCGGCGAGCTTCGGAGTCGCGTGCGCCGTCTGTACGCTGGTGGCCGGATCGGCGCGCGCCCAAGACGAAGCCGGACCGGCCGCCCCGCCGCCCGTCGAACGGACGCCCGAACCCCCTCCGGGCGCTCTCGAACTCGGCGGGCACCACTTCATCATTCCAGCGAGCTTTCCGACGTCGTTCGTGGCCACGTATTTGGGCATACGTCTCGGGTCACAGCTTTATTCGGCCCCTGGTCTACCCACTTCTGTCGGGACCTTCACTCCCTCGACCCTCGCCGCCACCACGGCGATCGACCTCGGCATCAAGGCGACCGACTGGGCGGGCATCTTCGCACGCGCCCGTTTTGCAGAGGTACTGGGATCGAACGTGTCGGGCCTCGTCTACAGCGGCGCGGCCTTCGAGGCGAACGCCGAGGGCGGGCTCCTCTTCCGGCTCCTCCGGGTCGACAAGAGCGGCACCCAGGTCTCGCTTCGCCTCAGCGGCGAGTATTCGAGCGGATTGTCCATCAGTATTATTCCTCTCTTGACGCAGCAAGTTGCGCCGACCGTCAAAACGGTCTTGCAAGGGCAGCTGAGCGAGCTCGTTCGAACACCCCTGAGCGAGTGGGACGCTCAAGGCAACATTGGCGTCGCCCAGGCCCTCGGGCGCTGTTTCTCGCTGCAGGGGTATGTCGGGGGGGGCGTGAGCGGAGCGGAGATTCAGCCGTTCGATACGCGGTCGGGAGGTCGAGTCTCGTCGTCGCTGACCGGCGCGCAGTTCAACGCCGCTGCGGCCTTCGAGGCCGATGCTTCGCCCGCCAAGATCCCGATCGCCATTCTGGCCGAATACGCGGTCATGAGGCAAGCATCGCCGTTGGCCTTGCTGCCCCTCACGAGCATCAACTTCCTGCAGACGTTCAGCCTCGGAGTCTACTATTCAGGTCGGCCGAACCTGCAGCTTGGCCTCATCGGCGCGGCGGAGGTCGGGCTGCCGACCTTGTCTACCAGCGCGGGTGAATCCGCGACGCCGCACAGCCTGCTCGGCGAGTTCGTGCTGATGTACATCTGGTAAAGCGCCAGTCCCAGGGGCCGGAACATGTGTGGCCCCCGGATTCCGCTGCGCGGTCCGCGCACTGTGGAACGGGCCGGGTCGCTTGCTTCACTGTCACGAAGAAGAATAGTCGGTACGGCGTCATGGACGGTACGGCGTCACGGAGGAATGGATGAAAACGCAAAGGCAACATTGTGCGCCAGCGACTTGGACGGCCGCCCTGACCGTCATCGCGGCGGTGACCGCGATCGATTGCGACACTTCCAAAATCGACACGGCGTCCGGAGATCCCGTCAACGCTCTGAACGCCTCGGCGCCCGGGGTCTTTCCCGGCGGGGTGACGATGGCGCAGGGTACCGCGCAGGCGGCCCCGACCTCCAAACGGAAGCCGAACATCCTGTTCATCATGGGCGATGACATCGGTTGGATGCAGCCGAGCATCTACCACCGGGGCCTCATGGTCGGCGAGACGCCCAACATCGACCGAATCGGCCGCGAGGGCGCGATCTTCATGGACTACGTCGCGATGCAGAGCTGCACCTCGGGCCGCAACGCTTTCATCACGGGCATGTATCCGGTGCGCACGGGGATGATCCCGCCGCAGCTGCCGGGCAGCCCGTCGTGGCTCAGGCCCGGCACTCCGGACATCGGTAAGTTCCTTCTCGATCTCGGCTACACGACGGGCGAGTTTGGCAAGAACCACCTCGGCGATCACACCGAGTCGCTGCCGACGGCGCACGGCTTCCAGGAGTACTGGGGCTACCTCTACCACCTGGACGCGATGCAGCAGGTGAGTTTCCCGGACATCAACCGGAACCCCAATGTGCAGAGCATCGCCCCGCCGTGCAAGAACACGCCGATTCCGGGTCTTGCCGATGTCGAAGGCGCCGTGGATCCAAAGACCACGACGTGCCTGACGCCGCCTCGCCCGATCCTGCTGTGCAAGTCCTCCGACGGCACGATGAAAAACCAGAGCTGCCAAGACGAGGGCCCGTTGACCCTGGACCGCTCCAAGGTGGTCGACGAGGAGATCTCGTCCAAGGTCATCGATTTCCTGGACCGCAACGATCCCAAGAAAACGAACAAGCCGTTCTTCGTCTATTACAACCCGGCGCGCATGCACGTGACGACCATGCTGTCGCCCAAGTACATGGAAATGGTGGGCGAGTCCGGAGGCAAAGACTGGGGAATCCAAGAAGCGGGCATGAAGCAGCTCGACGACAACATCGGCTACGTCTTGGAGAAGCTCGAAAAAATGGGGGAGCTCGACAAC
>PLIR01000282.1 GCA_003139415.1 Myxococcales bacterium
CCGCGCTTGTACTCGAACTTGTCGACGGCCTTCATCAGGCCGATGTTCCCCTCCTGGATCAAGTCGAGAAACTGCAGGCCGCGGTTCGTGTACTTCTTCGCGATGCTGACGACGAGGCGCAGGTTCGCCTCCACGAGCTCCGCCTTGGCCTTGTCGGCGATGCGCTCGCCTTCGCGGATCGCTTCGTAGGTCTCGCGCAGCTCCTTGACGTCGAGCTGTAGCTCCTCCTCCACCTTCTTGAGGTTCTTCTGCGCCGCCGAGTGGGCGCCGAGGACGTCGTCGGGCGTGAGGCCGTACTTCTTCTTGTACTTGCGCTCTGCACCGCTGTCGGCGCGCGACTGGCGGGCCTCCTTGCGGAGCTGGTCGACCTCGACCCCCGCTCGCCGCGCGAGATCGAGGATGCCCGTCTCGGCGCGCTCGATCTTCTGGATCAGGCCCCGGAGCTTGGCGACGACGCGGTCGATCGTCTTCTTGTTGAGGCGCATCTCCTCGAGCGTCTCGACCATCTTCTGACGGTTGGCGTCGATCTCGCCCTCGATGCCCTTGCGGCGCGATTGCGCGCAGGTCGACAGGCTCTCCTTCAAGTCCTGGGCGACCTTGTCGAGGTGCTTCACCTTGTCGATGAGGCGCAGGATACGGCGGGCCGCCTCCTCTTCGTCGAACTCGGCGTTGTCGTCTTCGGCGTCGCGGATGATGTCCTTGACGCGAATCTTGTGTTTCCGCAGCTTGTCGCCGAGATCCATGATCTCGCGCACCGCGACCGGCGAGTTGAGGATCGCCGAGAGGACCATGTGCTCGCCTTGCTCGATGCGCTTGGCGATTTCGACCTCTCCCTCGCGCGTGAGGAGCGAGACGCTCCCCATCTTGCGCAAGTACATCCGGACGGGGTCGTTGCTCTTCGAGTAGTACCCGTCGAGATCTTCCTCGGCCTTGTTGCTCGCCGTGGTGGGCGTCTGCTCGCGTTCGCGGGTGCCCTTCTCCCCGGCGGCCTCCTCGGCGATGCGCTTGGGCGCGATCTTCACCTGCGTCGCGGCATCGACGATCTCGATGTCCTCGTCGCCGAGGACGCCGAGCACGTCGTCCATTTGGTCGGCCGCGACCATGTCCGCAGGCAGAGCGTCGTTGACCTCGTCGTAGGTGAGGAAGCCCTTGGACTTCCCCATCTCGATGAGCTGCTGCACTTCTTTCCGATCCCGATTCTTCGTCGCCATCGCTACCTCGGTGCTTCTCCCACTCGCGAATCGAACGACGGCGTGCGCCATCGCTCGGCCCCGTGTCCCCTCACCTTCGGCTCAATCCGTGACGTTCCCGCACCACGGCGTCCGTGCGTTTCACCAGCTCCAACTCGGCGTCCCAGTCACCAGCCACCCGCTTTTGCTCTTCGACGGCCGCGCGCGTTTCGATCGCCACGTTCGTCCCCCGAAGTTTTCTTGCGTTTGCAGTCAAAGTGGCGCGCGCTTCTTCTAGCGTCTCGTGCTCGGGAGACGCCAGTCGCGCGGACGCGAAGGCTTGGATCGCTGAAGGCATTTGCGCAAGGAATTCGGCTGTGTCCATCGCATTTTCGCCGCGTGCCGTCACGCGCATGCAATTAACCATGGCTGCCACGATCCGTGCCGACTCACCCTCGAGGTGCTCGATTTCGGCCTGGGTGCCGGACTCCCCGAGAAGGCTTGGAAAATCCAGGAGGGCGCCGACGATGGCCCGGCGCTCCTCCGTCCCTGGCCGGCGGACGCGCACCCGGGCGTCCGACGGGCGTGGGCCGAAGTTGACCCGCCCTGCCTGGGCCGCGATGGCGAATTTCCGGTGCAGCGCGCCGAACGCATCCGGGCCCGAGCGTACCAGATCGAGCCGCCCGGCGGCGTAGTCGGCGCGTGACTTGAGCATGCCGCGCGCCATCGGGTCGCGCTGGCGCGCGATGATGGCCGCGACGCGATCCGTCCTCGCCACGCACTCGCGCGCATGCTGGGGGTTGAACGGGATGTCGAACTCCGCGTCGATCAAATATTCGAAGAGCCCCCTGGCCTGCCCGAGCAAGTGTTGCAGGGCGTCCACGCCCTTGGTGCGCACGAATTCGTCGGGGTCGGTGCCCGTAGGCAACACCGCGACGCGGGCATCGAGGCCCTCCGCGTCGACCGGCTCCTCAGCCGCGCGCGCCGCCTTGCGGCCCGCATTGTCCCCGTCGAAGAGGAGCGTGATGCGGGACGCGTATCGGTGAAGGAGCTTGGCTTGATCGACGGTGAACGCCGTCCCGAGCGGTGCGATCGTGTTCGTGGCGCCCTGGGCGTGCAAGCTCACGACGTCGAAGTTTCCCTCGACCAAGATGGCTTGTTCGGCCTGCCGGATCGCGTGGCGCGCCTGCCACAGTCCGAAGAGCGCAGCGCCCTTCACGTAGATGGGACTCTCGGGCGAGTTGATGTACTTGGGGGGCGGATCGCGCGTCGAGTCCTCGCCGGGCACGGGGGGCAGCGCGCGACCGCTGAACGCGACCACGCGACCCTGCGCATCGGCGACCGCGAATATCAGCCGATGGCGGAAGCGATCGTAGTACCCCGTGCCGTTCGACCTCGGCACGAGCAGGCCCACGCTCTCCCCCATCGCCGGCGAGACGCCTTGCTTCTTGAGGAACGTCGCGAGCTCCTCCCAGCCGGCCGGCGCATACCCCACGCGAAACGCTTGCACCGCAGGGTTCGCCGGCGTGAGCGCGCGGCGCGCGAGCTCTTCGATTGCAAACGTCCGCTGTGGGTGTTCTGCGAGCTGTCGCTCGTACCACGTGGCAGCCATCTGCATGACGCCGTAGAGCGTGTCGCGATCCTTGCGGCGCCGCTCGGCCTCCGCGGGCGCCGCGCCGCGTTCCTCTTCGATGGCGATGCCGGCGCGCTCCGCCAACGCGCGTACGGCCTCGGCGAAGGTGTATCCCTCGGAGCGCTCGAGAAACGTGATGACGTCGCCGCTCTCCTTGCAGCCGAAGCAGTGATAGACCCCCGCATCCGGGTTGACGTTGAAAGAGGGCGTCTTCTCCTTGTGAAAGGGGCAGAGCCCCAGAAACTTGCGCCCACGCTTCTTGAGGGTGGGCACCGTCTCGCCGAT
The DNA here is from genome assembly GCA_003139415.1 of Myxococcales bacterium. Lineage (GTDB taxonomy): Bacteria > Myxococcota_A > Polyangia > Polyangiales > Polyangiaceae > Palsa-1150. Next base: position 3,088 of record PLIR01000282.1, read on the forward strand.
CACGGCCACGATGTCTGTGCGCTCGCGGACGAGCGAAATGGTGTCTTTGGAGATCATCGCGGGACGCCCGCCATCGGCCCGGAGAATTCTCGGCCATTTGGCCCGTCAGGGCCCCAACTCTCGGAGCTTGGACAAGGGATCCCGCGAGCGGGTGTCAAACGCGAATTCCCGCGAGTGGGCGGACCTCACCGATCCTCACCGCGAGGTTTTCACACGCGGTCCCAGGGCCGTCAAGTCGAGCGTCGGCGCGGCAAAGTCGCCCGCCCCGGCCTCCCTCTTGTACGATGACGCGCTGGCGGTCCGACACATGCCGACACGCCGTTCATCGCCTCCTCCGTCGCCCCCCTCGCCCGCTGGCCGCCGCCCGGAGCTGCACCGCCCTCGCGTGGCGAGGGCGCTCGCTCGCGGGGCCGGTCTTGGCATGCGCCCGCCGGCGACCGACGCCGCCTCGTCGACCCTCTCGCTCCGGCTCGCGATCGGTCGTGACGGCATCGGCCTCGAGCTCGCAGAGCCTGCGTTTCTTGGATGCATCGCCGTCGAAGAGTTGACGACGACCCTGCCGGGAACGCGGTTCCCCGTCGACGTCTCCGGCGGCGTCGGGCGATTCCGGCATCGTCGCGGCTCGCTGCAAAGCCTGAGACTCGCCGTCCTCGCGCGCGACGTCGAGCGATGGGTTGCACCTCGACTGCGCGGCATCGTCGGCCCGTCGACCCCGGATGTATGGATCCGAGTCGCCCCGGCGCGGGCGACCGTCTGCGTCGCGGCGCCGCCGGACGACCCGCGGTCGATCGCCCTTCCCTCGGAATCCGGGTGGATCGTGCCTCCGGTCGTTGCGTTCGACGTCCTCGTCATCGCCGACCGAGAGGACTTGCAGTTCGTCGTGACCCGGGCACGGGGCGCTGGTCTCCCGGCGCCGCCGATCGCGATCGCGCTCGCATGCGTGACCGCCGCCTTCGGGCGCTCCGCCGAGCGCACCGGAGCGCTCTTCGTGATCCGAAGACCCGCCGAGCTTGCCGCCCGGGTTCTTCTCCCGGAGGTCGGCGCGCGCGTGCCTGCGGCCGATGGCGTCTGCTGGGGCGCCATCAGCGTCGATGCGGACGCGTGGATCCTGACTGCGGCAAATGGTGCCACCCCGGCCGAGCCGACGCCCGATGCGGTTCGCGCAAGAGACGTGACGCAGTTGCTCTCTGGGGCGGACGACGCGCTCGTCGGCGGCGATGCGGACGGGGCGCGCGCTGGATACCTCGCGGCGCTGGAGCGCGCGCCTCGCCACCGCGAGATCGCTCGCCGCATCGCAGAGATCGACGCCCGCGCGTCCGGACGGGGCGAGGCGGCCCTCGCCACGCTGGCGGAAGCGGCGGATGGCGACAACGGCTCACCCTTCGAAGGGAGCCTCATCGAGGCGCAGCTTCTGGCTCGGGCGGGTGATCTCGAGGGCGCGGTGGCCTGCCTCGATCGCGGGGGCGCGAGCGAGCCGTCGCCGGTCCTCGCGGCGCGGGCGTTCGAGCTGGCCGCGCGCCTGTCCAGCGATCCCGATGTCCGCTCCACATGGCTCGACCGGGCGTTGGCACGTTCCCCGCGGATTGCGACGGCGCGATGGGCACGGGCGGAGGCCCGGCTCGCCCTCGGACGGCTCGAGGAGGCCCTCGCGGACGTCGAGTTTCTCGAAGCGCTGGCGCGAGGTCATGCGGCAAAGTGCGCGGTATGGCAGATGGCGGGGCGCGCGTGGCAAGCGGCTGGCCTCGACGAACGAGCCGGCCCAATCTTCGAGCGCGCCTTGCGCTACGAGCCGGACGATCCCCTCGCGCTGATGGGGCTCGGCGTCGCGCTCAACGCCACGGGGCGGGCTGCCCGCGGGACGGCCCTGCTGGAGCGCGCGCACGAGATCGCGCTCTCCCGCGGCCAAAAGCCAGGGCCCATCGAGGTCGCGCTCGCGAGGGCCTTGGCGGAGAAGCTCGACGATCTGCCCGCGGCGATCGCCCACGTGAGCGCTGTACCGTCGGACGCCGCAGAAGGCGCCGTCGCGAGGGGGCTCGAAGGGCGCTGGCGGACGCGGATCGGCGATGTGACGGGCGCGGCGCTCGCCTTCGCTCGCCTCCGGGATCTGGCCACCGCGCACGCTCCTCGGGCTGACGAGGGTGATTCGCGCGAGGTCGTCGGGTTCCTCGTGGAGGCGGCGCGCTTCGAGACGGACGAGCGCGGCGATCTGCTTGCGGCCCAGCGTCACTTGGCCGCCGCCGTCCGGCTCGCCCCTCACGACGCGGAGCTGCGTCGAGCCTATCGCGCGTCCGGCGAGCGGCGCCGGGCGATCGCGCCGGATCCCGTCGACCCGCCCATCCCCGAACGCGACGAGGAGGCAGGCACCGCCCCCCGCCCCGCCCTGCACAAGGTCGCCGATACGCCCCCCACCCTCCACGCTTTCTCGGAAGCACCCGAGGGCGCCGCGCGCATCGACGACCTCACCCGCCGCTTGCAGGGCGATCCGACGAACCATGCCATCGCGGAGGAGCTCTTGCGTTTGCTCGAGGATTTCGGGCGGGGGCACGAGATCGTGGCGCTGCTCGGCGCGCGCCTGGACGAAGCGGGCCCCGACCGTCGCCCCGCGATCGCGGCGCAAGCGAAGCAGTCGCTCGATCGGTTCCTGTCTCGAGCGGTTGCCGCCGGACGAGACGATCTCGTGACGCTCTGCCGGGAAGCGCTCGATGCCTTCGCGCCCGACTTGTCTACGTCTACGCCGTCTACACTGACGCGCTGAGCGCGCGCTTCGCGTCGTCGAGCGCGATCTCGACCTCGGAGGGCTCGATGCCGCACTTCTCGGCGATCTTGCGGAGGACCTCGTGCTCGACGGGGCTGACGTCGTCGCTGACGTGCGCGAGAAGGGCCGCGACCCGGAGGACTTCGCGCGCATGATCTTTTTTGGTGATCGAAGCGGCGATCATCTCGACGCGCCGGTCGATCCCGTCCTCGCGCAGCTGATCGTCCAAGTCGCTCACCAGCGCATGGATCTGATGCTGGGCCACCGCCCCGCCGCAGGCGGCCGTGACGACCTGCTCGAAGACGCGGCGCTCTTCCGCATCGAACACGTCGTCGGCGTTGGCGACGATGAACGCCGCGTCGACGATCGCCTCGAAGAGCGCAACGGCGATCGGATCGAAGCCCGTAGGAACCGTGGCGTCCCCGACAGGACGCGTTCCGTAGGAGACCGCCGCGACCGAGAGGATCGACGACGGTTTTGCGGCGACCCGGGGAACGGCGGGCGTCGATTGCGCAAGCCGCGCGAGAAGGTTGAGGCGGGCCTCGTTCGTCATGAGAATGCTGACGTGTGCACGACCGAGCCGGACCGGACCGGTTCGCGCAGTCGTGAGCATACCAGAACGGCGCCCGTTGCTAAGGCTGCGGCAGCGCCACGAACATTTCGTACTGGCCGCTATCGTCCGTGAGGGCGCTCCCGAGCTCGACGGCCTGCCCTACCGCAGGCAGCGTGTAGACGCTCACCACCGCGCGGACGATGGGGTTCTTGTTCGGATCCACGAGGCGCAAGCCCACGCTCGTGGGAATGGGCACGACGATGGGATCGAGGGCGACGACCTCCGCCGCGACGGAGATACTGCGTGTGACCCAAGGAAAGCGCGTCCCCTCGGCGGGGCGGACGCGCAGAAGGTAGCCGCCAGGGTCGAGCGTGAGCGAGAACGTCCCGTCGACCGTGGTGATGGTCTGCGCCGGTCGCGGCAGGCAGATGGTCGTCGAAAGGAACGTGGTACCCATGAGCGACGACGGCAGAGGCGCGCAGGCGGTGGGGATGGCGTCGACGGTCGCCTCCGAGACGGAGCGCCCGTCCGGGGTGGTGACCGTGCCGAAGACGACCTGGGTCGCGGCGAGCGGGATCGTCTCGGCCGTGAAAGGCCCATTGTCGGGGACGTCGAGCGACTGGAGCGTCACCGCGTTCGCCTCGTTCGCCCCGGACGACGGCCGAGCGACCACGAGATACTGTCCGGGTGGCAGCGGCACCGAGAACGCGGACCCACCGGTCGTCGAGTCGATCGAAGCGGACGCCCACGCGGTGTACGTGAAGTTGGCGGTTTGAAAAGTACCGCCGACCAGGATGGCGGTTGCTTCGAGCGTGAGATCCGCCTCGGCCGGGATCCCCGCAGCGCTCACCGCGCCACTCACGCTCACGGCCGCGGGCATGGCGGGATAGGTCTCCACGGCTGGCAGCTCCCCACCGGCCGGGGTGAAGATGCCGGTCGGGACGACGGCGCCCGTCGGCGCGGCGATGACGAGCTGCGCATTGACGAGCGCGTCGGTCGTGGCCGAGTACGGAGCGCCTCCGAAACGGTTCGTGGCCAGGCGCACGTTCGGCGCCTCCGTCCCGGAAAGTGTCGCGACGTTCGACAGCGTGTTCAGGTTCGTGGCGTCCCGCAAGTACGCGGTAAAACCGTCGAGGCCTGCCGCGCGCGAGATGTCGAAGGTCGGGATGACCTCCTGTCCGGGGTACAAGTCCGTCTCCTCTTTGGTGACGTCGAACCCTTGCGTCACCGTCGCGACGTCGTTTTCGGGGCCCGTCACGGTGAAAGGCGAGAAGGGCACCTCTGGCGGATAGGCCCCCGAGAACGGCAGGTCGGGGAGATCCGTGAGTTCGTACGACGTGCCGATCTGCAGATACGTCTCGACCACGATGCTCGGGCCGCCGCTCGGGCCCGGGTTGACTGGGATCGGGTTGGTCAACGCGAGGGCCTGGATCGGCTCGAGCGGCAAGCCCAAGGACGTCGCGTATTGAGCAGACGCGATCCCGGGCGGCCAGAGCGGCTGGTAGGTCGCGTGGATGGGCAATGCGGTGTTGGCCCCCGCAGCGTTGCCCAGGTAAAAGTCGACTCCGCTGCTGGTGTCCGCTTCGAGCGCGGGCGGGATGACGTAAGACCGGTTGATGACCTCGACGACCGGGAGCGGGGCGCAGTCGGGGATGCAACAGTCGGGCAAGTTGCACCCGTTCGCGGCCGTCGACGTCAGAAGGTCCGCGAAGGTCAGGGCAAAGGTCCGCCCCGGCGCGTACAGCGAGTCATCGGGTACTGCGACCACCACGATCAAGTTGCTCGACGCCGCCGACGGGGACACGACGCACGTACCGGCCTGGCACATGGGAGCAGATGGCGACGATCCGCCGTCGGCCGACCCGCAAGGGAACGCGGGACACGAGTTTTGGGGCGCGGTGTCGGGGGCGGATGCGATGGGAGCACACGAGACAGCCGCGGCCGCGGCCAGCGCGCAGGCCCTTGCGACGCGCCAGGTGCGCATCGAGTCGCGCTGGATCATGGTGAACTCGCATCGTCCGATCCAGTCCCGGAGTCGTCCGCCGGCGGGGGCGGCGGCAGGGGAAGGCTGTCGAAGGACGCATCTTTGATCGGGAACGCCCCGTCGCCATAGGCCCCCGCGTCGTACGGAGGGCACTCCGGTCCTCCGCCGGGCACGTAGTTCCAGATGACGTCGTCGCCGCCCGGCGGCGTGGGAGTGTGGTCGTCCGTCCCCTCGAAGCTTTGCGCGACGAGGAACTGAATCTGGTGACACGTACTGAGGTCGATGCCGCTCGGCTCCAACATGAATGTGATGACATCGACGCCGTCGACCACGGCCGGCGGAGGGCACTCGACCGAGTGAACGATCCCCGAGTTCGTGAATACGGGGTACGGGTTGTAGTCGATGAAGACGACCCAACAGAACGATTCGTTCGGGTCGTCGAGCTGCACGGGGACGCTGAATTGCCCGTTCGGGGGCCACTCGACGAGCGGCACGTTCACGGGAGGGAGCACCGAGTCGTGGAGAATCGTCGGGCGGAGCGACGCGTCGGGGAAGTCCGGCGGAGGCGTCGTGATGCAGGCCCCTTGCGTCGCCGCGACGGCCGCCGCACCCGCGACGACGCCGCAGGCGACGACCTTGGCAACCCCGTTCGAAAAGCGGCGCGCGCGGACCATGTCAGAAGAAGCGGTAGCCCTTCGACGACAGCGTCGGCTGCCGGGCGCCCGGCGGCTCTGCATGCCAGCGGGCGTCCGCGTACTCCGGGCTGACGGCGAGGCGGAGTAGATCCGCCACCATGGGCAGCTCGTCGCAGAGAGACCGCAGGGCGCCGGGCGAAGTCACGACGGCGCTCGTCTCGGCGCCCTCGAGGGTGCTGGACTCGGCGAGCAGGCGGCGCACCGTCCAGCCGAAGTCGCCTGCGAGGAACATCCCGGCACGCAGACCGCTCTGGTGGGCGCGAGCGACGAGCTCCTCGTACTCGCCAAGCGGGCCGTGACCGAGAATCTGCTGGAGGCGACGCTGCGTGCGCGACGGGACGGATTGCCAGAACGACTGCGCCAGGCGCGCAGCCCGAGCATCCACCCGGCGACCGATCTCGGGGGGGCCGAAGGCCGCGTGCAAGGCTTCGACGAGGGCCCGCCCTTCGGCGCGCGCGAGGCCGAGGCGCAGCACGTTCTGGGGAAGCGTCGCCGCGAGGCCGTATCCGAGGGCGAAGCGGAGCTCGAGGCTCTCGTCGCGCACGTCCCCGCTCAAGATGACGGAGGGCGGCGACAGAACGGCCACTTGCGACGTCGGGGCGACCGCCGTCGACTCCGAGACGAAGACGGGGATGCGCGGCAGGTCGAGGACGCGCATCACGACCTCGTAGAGGTGACCGAGGGCGGAGTTCGTGCTGGAGGTGACTCGCTCCACACCCGCGACGCCGTACGTCGCGGGCTCTCGCGCGAACAAGTGCATCGCGCCTTCCCAAATGGCCGCGAGCGCCTCTCCCGCTGCGTCGAGCGACGGCCGGGTGAGCAAGGCAAAGATCCCTGGTTGCTGGGGTTGGGCTGCGAGGGGCGGCGGCGCAACGGGGCCCATCGCCGGATCGAAGGCGCGCAGCACGTGCTCGACCGCCGACGCATAGGCGCGGTCGTCGTCGGCCAAGGCGGCCGCTCGGAGCGCCTCCAATCTCGTGCGGTCGCCGGGCTCGATCGCCACCTGCTGCCGTCGCAGGCGGACGAGATCGCGCGCGCGGTCCGGGGCGGCGGCCACGATGGGTGCGAGGACGTCGCCGGCTTCCGCGAGCCCGTCGGCGAGAGCCTCCCACAAGACCAGTTCGGCGCCACGAACGTCGCCCGCGGTCAGGCGCATTCGCCCGAGGGCCAGCCTCGCGTTGGCGCGAGCGACCGGCGATCCGCCTCCCCGTACGGCTGCTTCCAGATCGAGCATCTGCGGATTCCCCGCCTCGACCGCTGCGACCACGGGTGCGGGAGGTCGGGCGTCGGCGGTGGCGTGCTCGATCAACAGGGCTCGGGCGGCGCGGGCGCTCTCCCGCGTCTCCTCATCGGCTTCGGCCATGTCGAGGAAGCGCGCTGCGTCCTGCCAGCGATGCGCGCGAATGGCCGCTTCGCCCGCAGCCAGCGCCACGCTTGCCGACTTTCGCAGGTCGAGTAGCGAACCTGCCACGGCTACGTCGTACGCGTCGACGGCGGCAGCGCCGAGGCCCTGAGCGGCAAACCGCTCGGCAAGCCCGAGGGCGACGAGCGCGTGGTTGCCGAGCGAAGCCCGCGCGGCTTCGAGCTCCCGTAGCCCCGCCCCTCCCCCGTGGACGACGTCGAGCGCCTCCGCCAGCAGAAACGACCGGAGGGCCGCGTCAGGGGCCTCGAGGGCTTCGTTGATGTTCGAAAGATTCGCGATGGTCTCGCGCGCGTCGTCCGGCGTGCCGGCCCCGCGAAGCCGGTACTCGAGCCCCCGCGCCAAAAGCTGGGGCGTCGCCCGCGAGGGCACGGCGTCGGCCGCACGGCATGCCCGCTCGAGCGCCAGGGCGGAATCCCCGATCCGAGCGGCGGCCTGCGCGGCCTCGAGCAGCAGATCGCCGGAGCGCATCCCGTCGAGGCCTCCACCGACCGCCATGGCTTCGAGCGCGTCGCCCACCTCGCGATCCGTGCCGGTGGCCCGCGCGATCTCGACCCGCAAGGCCAGGACCTCGGCGTGCACGAGCTGACCGGATCCGGCCCGGTTCGCATGCTCGAGGGCGGAGCGCGGATCGCCTGCCGCGAGCGCTGCCCAAGCCGCCTTGACCTCGAGCTCGCTGCGCCCCGCCGGATCGGTCTCGACGGCCGCCGCGCGACTCCACAGCGGCGCCGCCCGCGCCGGCTCGCCACGACGGTCGAGCAAGTCGGCGAGGTAGCGGAGCGCGCCCGGGTTGTCGGGCCACTCGGTCAGTAGCACCCCGAGCTGTGCGCAAGCGTCGTCGACGCGCCCGAGACGCTGCTCGAGAATCGCGGCGAGACGCAAGCGCACGGCGCGCAGCATCTCTCGCTTCTCCGACTGCGTGCTGAGCCGGTCCGCGCGTCGCTGCAGGTGGTCCGCAAGGTCGCTGAAACGCCCGCTGGCTGCCACGATGGATTCGACCGCGTGGTCGGCGTCCTCGTCGTCCGGGTCGAGCGCCAGCACGCGGCGCCACGCGTGCTCGGCCGCGACCGTGTCGGCGCATCGCTGATGGAACCGGGCGAGACGCTTGAACACCGCAACCCTGCCGCGCGCGTCGACGCGGACGGCGATCGCTTCCATCGCCTCGACGCTCGCCAAGCGGTCGCCGGCCAGGTCGGCGATTTGCTCCAGGGCACTCCAGCGCTCGAGGGGCTCGGGGTCGAGTTTGCAGGCTTCGACCACGGCCCTCACGGCGCCGGCCGTGTCCGCGCGGGCTTCGCGTCGCGCGGCGATTTCCATCCATCGATCGGCCCGGAGGGGGGCTGCCCCAGCCGAGTTCCCGGCTTCCATCTCGACGCGGGCCTCGGTCTCGGCGCCGCGCCCGGCCGCGTCCCACGCCGCCCGCAGCTCGGCCTCCAGCTCGGCACGGGATGCAGGCTCGAGGAGCACCATCGCGCGTTCGAGATGTCCGGCGGCCTCCGCGTGGCGCCCGGAGGCCGAAAGCTCGCGGGCGATCGCGCAGAGGGCCTCGACGCGCCTCTCTGCGGAGACGCGCTTGGCGAGCTGCTCGGCCAACGCGGGGATGCGCCGTACCGCGGCGTCGGCGTCGACGACGGCAGCCGTGTCGTCCGGGTCCCGCGACGCCGTATCCACGGAGATCCGGGCGCGCAGCGGCTCGTCGCGGAACACGACCGCCATCGCCCCGAGCAGCCGGAGCGCCGACAGGCCGATGTTGGAGAACGCCCCGGAGCTGCCCTCGATCAGCGACGCCACCCGATCGCGGGCGCCGGCGGTGAGTCCGAGCGCGGGACCCCATCGCAGGAGCCGTTCGAACTCGTCGACGTCGGCGTCGCAAGCGAAGGCCCGCTCGACGAACGCCAGGGCCGTCTCGGAGTCCGCGAACAGCTCGAGGACGGCCGTGGCGCTCGCGATCGCCACCCGTGCTCCGTCGGGTCCCGCGAGTCGCTCGCTGATGGCGCGAAGGGCGCCGACGAGGCGCTCCTTGGTCCGCTCGGCGTCTTCGGGCCCCGCGCCGAGCACGTCGCGCGTGGCGGCTTGGAGCCGCTCGATGACGGAGACCGACGCCGAGACCGTGGCCGCACGGAGCAAAACGGCCATCCTCCGCCGTGCCCCTTCGGGACCGACGCCTGCGAGCGTCGCCGCCCGTAGGAACCAGCCCGTTCGGGCCTCCGGACTGGCAGCCGCTTCGGCGACACGCTCGACGGTCTGCATCGCCATGCCGGGGTCCCGGGCTCGCTCGGCGGCGCGGGCCAGGAGATGAAATCCGGCCCCCTCCGACGGCACGGCGAAGAACGCGCGACACGCGTGCTTCAGCGCGAGCGCGTTCTGGAAGCGGCGCTCGAAGAATCGCGCTCCGCGATAGTGCGCGGCGCGGCGGCCAAAGCGGCCGAAGGAACGATCGGCCACGATATCGTAGAGGCCCGAGAGCGCGGCGAGGTCACCCTCTCCGTCCACGGCCAGCTCGGCGACCTCCAACGCCTCGGCGAGCAAGGGGCAGCGGGCCACGGCGCGGGATGCAAAGTCGAACGCCGTTCGCTTCTGACCGATCTTCCACGCGGCCCGGGCCGCGCCCGTCGCGATCGCCGCCGCCGTCGCGTCGTCGCTTTCGTTCTCGACCCAGGCGCCGAAGTATTCGGATGCGAAGTCCGGGTCCGAGAACGCAAGGACATCGGCCGCGAACGCCGTGTACGCGCGCACGGAGCCTCCGCGCACGGCATTGCGCCACGCGACGAGCGCTCCTGCGCGGTCGTCGGCGAGATCCCAGAGAGCGGCCCCGAGCTCACGCCACGCCGTCGACGAAGCCTCTCGATCCGGCTCCGGCGCCAGGCGAGCCGCGCGCGCCCGCAAGCGCCAGATGTGACCGTCGGCCGAGGCGGGCCGCTCCGCGATCGCCGCCAGGTGCGCATCCATCTCTGGTGAAGCCGCGCCCTCTTCCATGGCGCGAGCCACGAGTCGGGCCCGGGCGTCGTCGTCACCGAGGCGTCGGAGGAGGTCGGCCAGGGTGACGAAGAGCGTGTGCCGCTCGGCGCCGTCTTCGCAAAAGGCGAGCGAGCGCTCCACGATCGCCGCGGCGAACGCGTGGTCCGACGCCAAATCCGCGACCTCGGACATCACCGCTCGGAGCTCCGGCGATCGAGGGCCCAGGACGTCGAGGGTGCGTCTGGCCACGACGACGGCTCGGTCCGCGTCGACGCGCGCGAGCGCCCGCAGGGCGTCCCGGAAGGGAGACGCCATCCAGGACACCGGCTGGGGTTGGGTCAGAAGCCACGCGAGAGCGTCGCCAAGCCGGGATGGATCGCCCGACCGGATCAGGCGCGCCAGGAGCAGGCCGATGGCGTCACGGTCTCCCGGTCGCAGGGAGACGAGTCGCTGCGTCCAGTTGACGGCTTGGGCCATGTCGCCAAGCGCGTCGAACGTATCGGCGAGCACGGCACACCACCGGCCTCGCGGGCCGACGAGGGCGATGGCTCGCTCGAGCGCCGCCGCACGCTCGCGATCGTGCCCGGCGGCGACCCGGTCGGCAGCCGCCGCTGCGGCGCGCGCGCTCTTTGGATCCACGGCGGTGGCCTCCTCGGACGAGAGCGTCGCCGAGTCGACTGCCTCCGAGGCGGACGCCCGAGAGCGCCGCACCTCGTCGGCCGCGGAGAGCCGGCCTCGCGCTTCGAGCGCCGTCACCAGCTCGTTCGTGGCGGCCTCGCTTTCGGGTTGCGCAGTCACCGCCCTCCAGAGGTCGTCGAGCTCGGCCTCGGCCTGTTGGAGAGCGGCGCGCCGCCGGGCCGCTTCTACATAGGCGTCCGCCGCGTCCTCCGGGGACACCGCGCCGCCTTCGCCCTCGTCTTGCGGCCACGCGGACAGCGCGGCCAGAAGCTCGGGGGGCAGTGGGTCCGAAGAATCGATCGCCGCAGCGGCGCCAAACGACGCCGCCGCGCCGACCGCGAGACCGGCTCGCGCTTGCAGGACCCCGGCGCGGACGAGAACGTAGGCTGCCTCCTGCGCCTCGACGTCGATCATCGACGCGATGGGCTTGAGGACCGCGGCAGCACGTGCCGATTCGCCGAGGCTCTCGAGCCACGACGAGAGCTCGCGGCGCAGCTCGACGTCATCCGATAGGACGAGCGCCGCCGAGGCGTTCGCGACGGCCTCGTCGAGGTCCCGATCGCGAGAGGCCAGCCAGCGGGCGAGCGCGACGCGCGCAGACCACAGAGCCCCGTCGTCCCCATCCTGAGCGGAGAGCTCTTCGACGCGGGCTCGCAAGAAAGCTTCTTCGGCGCGCTGCCCCGAGGCCTGGGTCCGCGGCTGGCGAACCGACGCGGCTCCCTGCGGCTGCCTCGACCTGCCCTCGATCAAGGGAGTCGCCCACTCAGGAGGGGGAAGCGTCCGTTTTTGGGTCAGCTGTGCCTCGAGCTGCGCAGGAAGCGCCTCGCTCGCGGGACGCCGATCGATCGGGATCATCGCGATCGGAAGGGTACGCCAGTCCTAGCGAACCGTCAGCGCGAACGGCAGCGCGCACAGCACCCGCTCGCCTGCCGCCAGGGAGGCAAGACTTCCGGCGAACGGGATCAATCCAGGCGCCGCGAGGGCGAGCGTTTCGGACAGCGAGCCGGTCAGCGTCGAGGCCCCTCCCCCGGAGGCTCGCAGCTCCGAGCCCGTGAGGACGCGCAAGATGCCCTCGGGTTCTTCGGCGAGCTCGAAGCGGGCGTCGTCGGGCAGGCCCGCCATCGCGCGTGCCCGGACGATCGCCTCGCGGAGGCCTCCGACCTCGTCGATCAACCCTCGGTGCTGGCCGTCCCGACCGCTGAAGATTCGGCCCTCGGCCGCCGCCGCGACCCGCTCGACCGCGATCCCGCGGCCCTGCGCGACCCGCGACAAGAAGAGGTCGTACACCCCGGTCATCGTCTCGAGGACCCGGGCGCGCGTGGCCGGGTCCCACGACGTCAGGAGCGACTCGTATGCCGCGCGGGACGCAGCGTCTCGGTCGCCAACCTTGGCCGCGAACGTCTCGGCGTGGACTCCGATCCGCCCGAGCGCGCGGTCCGCCGCGATCTTGCCGCCGACGACGCCGATCGATCCCACGATGCTGGTCGCGTCGGCGAACACGGTCGTGCCGGCGGATGCCAGGTAATAGCCGCCGCTCGCCGCCATGTCGCCCACGCTCACCACGAGCGGCTTCTTCGACCGAATCGCCATGAGCTCATGCCACAGGAGATCGCTGGCGAGCGCGCTGCCGCCCGGCGAGTCGATCCGCAATACGACGGCGCGGACGTCGTCGTCGCGCTCCAGCCGCACCAGCGTGCGCACGAGCCGGCGTTCGACGATCCCGCCGCTCTCTCCGAGAACCCCGCCGCCCTCCATCGAGATGCTGCCCGTCGCCGACACGATGGCGACCGGCGCGCCCCCGAGCGACTCGCCCACGAGCGCGCGCAATGCATCGGCGATCTCGCCGTCGCCACCGTCGGCCGCCCCAGGGCCAAAGCGAACCTCGGCACGAACCGCACCCACGGCCTTCTCGAGCGCATCCCTCGCCTCGTCGAAGTAGCCGACTTCGTCGACGAGACCGCGCTCCTTGGCGCCAGGTGGCGCATACGGACCGTCCTCCGGCGCCGAGCCTGGGGCCCCTGGCCGACCCGAGTGGAGGCCGTCGATCCATCCCGCGCGCAGATCCGCGAGCGTCGACTCGAGCGACTCGCGTGCCTCGGGGCTGGGGCCGTCGCGGGTGAAGGGCTCTTCGGCACCTTTGAACTTGCCGACTTGGAGGAAGTCGACGTCGAGACCGATCTCCTCTGCCAATAGCTTGTGGAAGTAGAGCATCTGCGCCGCGAGGCCGATCGCGTCGACGCTGCTCCCCGGGGCGACCCAGACGCGCTTGCAGCCGCGGGCCGCGAGAAACAGAGTCGCGTTGCCGTACTCGTTGGCGTGGCAAAAGACGGGGATGCGCTTGCCTACTTCTGCCAGCATCGCGCCGATCTCGTCGGCGCGGGCAAGACCGACGCGCGCGGTTCCGAGACGAACGAGTACGCCGCGGACGGCGGTGTCGCGACCGAGTCGCTCGATCTCGCGGACGAAGTCGGGAAACGAGCCGCCCTTGCCCGAGAGTCCCAAGAGGCCACCCTCGGAGTGTTCGGGCGCGCCGTCCGAGAGATCGAGCAGCGCAACGGCGGGACCCGAGGCCGGCTCGTCGTGCGCGCTCGCGCCTTGACCCACGGGCGCCCGGGCGCGCCCCTCGCACCCTGGCAGCGCGACCACCAGCAGCGGCAGGAGCACCGAGGCCGCGCGGGCGGCCGGGGTCATTCGGTCGACTCGCTCGTCTTGTTGTTGCTGCCCGAGGCGCCCTTGGGCGAAGGCGCCGCGCCCTGCGTCGGAGCGCCCGCGCCTGCCTCGCTTCGCTGCTTGACGTAGGGCGGGTAGGTCCCTTCCGGGAAGCGATCGACGATCTCCGTGTATCCGCGAACGGCGGAGGCCTTGTCCCCGCTCGACCACTGGGTATCGGCGAGGCCCAGCAGCGCCGGCAGGTACGAGGGATTGACCGCGATGGCGCGCTTGTAGCGCGAGATGGCCAGCGGCGGATCCCCGTCCAGCCGGGCGATGTCGCCGAGGCCCGCCAGCGCTTCGGAGTCGCCGGGGTTTTTGGCCGCGATCGACTCGTAGATCTGACGGGCACGGACCAGCTGGCCCGTCTTCACGGCCATGGCCGCCGCCTGGATGGCCACACGCGGGTCGGACGGAATGGCGTCGCCTCCCCCACCACCGCCCCCGCCGGCTGCGGCGCCGGTGTTGGCCGCGGAGACCTCGGGGGAGCCCGCGGTCTTCGCGTCGCCGCTCCCAGGCGCGTTCGCGTTGGTGGGCGCCGAACGCCCCACGACCGGTGCGCCGGCATCCGACACCACCTTGTTCGAGCCGAGCCGATCGACGAAGACGCGTAGGTTCGGCAGGATCGGATACGGTCGCGTGAGGCCCTCGAGCTTGCCGAGTTCCGCCTTGGCGCTCGCTGCATCCCCTGACTTCGCGAGCGCGTAAACGAGGGCTGCGCGGGCTCGGCCGGCGTTCCCCTCCCCCGCGGCGGCGAGCCGGAGCCGCTCGATCACCGTCTTCCAGAGCGGCTCGGACTCGGCGAGGTCGAGGGCGGCGAGGATGTACGCCGTCTCGGGCTGCGAGGCCTGAGAGATGATCTTCGCGACGTACGCACGCGCGGCTTCTTGCTCGCCCGACAGGCGCAGCGCATCGACACGCGCACGGATGGCGGATGTGTCTTCCGGAGCGCTCGCCAGCGCGGCGTCGGCCAAATGCCTCGCGCGCCCGACTCGATCGTCCACCTCGGCCTTGGTGCTCCGGATGTCATCGAGGGCGTCCGGCGGCAGCACACGCATCTTGAGCCATGGAATGTCTGCCATGGCGGCGGCGACGCGTGCCTCGTCGAGCAGGACGCGCGGGTTGGACTCGGCCAGCGCGCTCGCCTTGTCGACGGCTTGCTTCGCGCTCTCCAGGTTGCCGTCGGCCATCGCCTTCTCGCCCTCGCTCAGGAACGAGAGGGCGCGAGGATCGACCTGCGCCTCGGCCTGCGCATTTCGGGCGATGAGATACGGCTTCGCGACGGCCCACCCCACGACCCCCACCGCCAGCATGAGCACGAGCGCGACGATCCATCCGCCAACTCGCCGGCCGCGCGGCGCCGAGAACGGTTCGTCCGACGGCGGAATCGAGCCGCCCGGTTCGGGATACTCGGAGGGCGCCCGACGCATGGGGGCGGTGGGAGGCGGCATCGCTGGCGGTGGCTTCGCCTCCTCGTCCCGGAGGGCGGGGGCCACGACGACCGGCAGCACCTGGGTGCGCCCCATGACCGACTGTCGAGGCACGCTCGACGCGGGGGGACTCGGTCGCGACGCCGCCGGCGGGGCCGGTGCGGGGCCGATCGGCAACGTCCGTTCGGCCGGGGGCGCGGGCGGGTGAGACACTTGCGGAGGAGGAGCGGCCGCGCCCACGGGCGGGCGAAGGGTGTCGACCTTGCGCCGCGCCGAGGTTCCGGGCGCCGCGCCGAAGTCCTCCGTTCGCTGGGGCTGGGAGCGGAGCGCGTCTTCCTCCGCCGTGCCCGAAGAACGCTTCGGGGTTGCGGCTGGAGCCAACGGCACCATCGACGCGCCGGCACCCGGGGGAGGTTTCGAACCGCGTCCCTCGAAAAACGCCTCGAGCTCGCTGATGGATCCGAGCGGGCGGGCGGGGGCCCCTGCGCGCCGCAGCTGGTCGACGCGCGAGACCTGACCGGCGAGGATGGCCCGCTGCAGTTCGCGCAGGGTCACGAACGTGAACTGCTGTCCGCTGGCTGTCTTCACCTGCCAGCGGTCGTTGGCTACTTCCTCAGCGCCCTCGGGCTCCGGGCGGCGCACCTTGAACTGGTGGCCGCAGTTGGTGCAGCGCACTGTAGTCCCGCGAGCACTGACGAGCGCGTCGTCGAACTCGTACTCGGTTTTGCACCGCTCGCACTGAACGTCCATCGCCGGGGTGCGTTTCCTCGAGGGGTCGAGGCGCACCACAGTACACGTGTGATCCGTCGAAGTCGATTCGGCAGCTGGTTTCGAGGTCTTCGCGGCTGCTCTTGGCGGCTGTTCTTGCTTTCCGTGCGAGCGTTACGAGCGGGGCCGGCTCCTCGGCGCATGTGCGCGCATGCGCCCATCCCCGTGAACTGCCGTGCACACATTGACCGTGGTCGCGCCGACACCACGCTCTCGCGTGAGTTCGCGTCACCCGCCGTCGTCGACGTCTCGAGGAGCCGGTACCGAAGGGATGCGTCGCTATCGCTTGGCGGACGGAAGGGGCGGCACGTGCGTTGCTTCGTTTTGGAGCTAGAGTTTCGCGTCGTCGTGCGATCATGCACGGGGGCGCCATCGAGTCGGCGGGGGGTCGTGGTCGTTTGGCCGGCTGTGACGGGCGGCACTGCAGCACCAAGGAGGCTTCGCGGTGATGAAGCGTGTCTTGCTAGGAGTCTCGGTCCTCGGCGCCATGGCGGCCCTGGCGGGCTGTCCGATTTACCCGTCGGACTCCGATGGCAGCAACTACCAGGTGTGCAACTCCGACGCGTGCTTCGACTGCCCTGATTCGACGTACTCCAACGCCTGCGTGTACTGGTCGTGCAACACGACGGCGGACTGTCCTTACGGCTACAACTGTACCCAGGTGGTGACGCCCGGGAACTCCGGGTACGCCTGCTTCGCTGCAGGGGAATCCGAAGCAGGCACCACGGCCGATTGCGCATCTGGCTGCCCCTCGGGATACGAGTGCGCGGTCGATAACGGCGCGCCCACGTGCGTCCCCATCGGCGCCCTTCCGGTCGACGATTCTGGCGTCGTGACCCTCATGGACGCCACAGGTCCCACCGTCGACGGCTCCTCCGCGGACGCCACCACGCCCTGGACGGACGCCGCATCAGGCGAGGGCGGCTATTCCGAGGCCGGCCCGTCGACGAGCGATGGGGGCGCGAGCTCCGATGGCGCGACGGGAGGATCGAGCTTGCCCGAGGCGGGCGCGCTCGGCGGCCTGTGCAACGCCGACTCCCAGTGCACGGCGGCCAGCCCCACGGCCAAGTGTGTCGACGGGCTGTGCACGCCGCAGTCGCAGCTCTGCTCCGACGGGACCCAATGCCTCGCCGCCGGCGATGTCTGCGTCGACGGGATTTGCCTGCCGACGTGCTCCACCCAGTCGTCCGCGTGCCCCGCGGGCTACTCCTGCGACTTCAACATCGGCGCCTGCAGCTTGAACCAGGCTCCCTGCCCCGCCACCGCGTGCACGGGCGGATCGGTCTGCGTCGACAGCCACTGCGCAGCTCCCTGTGGCGCGGCCGACGCAGGTGCTCAGTGCGCAGTGGGTCAGGTTTGCGTCAACGGGGGGTGCATCCCGGACCAAGAGGCCCAGTTCACGTGCTCGATCGACGGGGCGACCTGCACATTGGCGGGAGGCGGCACGGGGATCTGCGTGCATGGCGACTGCTACGTCGGCTGCGCCGATGCAGGCAGCTGCACGGGGTCGGCCCCCGTGTGCAAAGAGGTGCCTGACAACCGGGGGTCGTACGACATCTGCGGTACGGCGACCAACCTCGGCGACCAGTGCAACCCCGCGGTCGGCGAGTACTGCACCGGCGGCAAGGTCTGCGTCGACGGCTACTGCGAGCTGCCCTGAATCGACGCTAGCGAGAGCTGTCCGCGCGCAACCCAGCCGGAGGGGAGCGCCTTCGCGAGCGGCTCGCCTGCAATCCAGTCGGAGGGGAGCACGAGCACTGCTGGAAGATCCATCCCTTTGCCTTCCACGCGCGCCCCTCCGTCGAGAAGATACATCTCCCTGCCTTCCAGGCGCGCGTCTCCGTCGGGGAGATGCCTCTCTCTGCCTCCGTCGCACACGCCTCCACGGGAAAGGTGCACCTCTGTGCCCCGAGCACGCGCCACCCCGTCGGAAAGATGGG
>PLIR01000326.1 GCA_003139415.1 Myxococcales bacterium
GCCTCAGGATGACAGCAAGGGGGCGCTTCGCCGCATCCCGACGGCGGTGCTCTAAAAATGCGCGAGCATGCCGAGCTCGATGCCCAGGTAGAAGATCGACGAGTGGGCGGAGGCGCTGGCGGATTCGTCGCCGGTGGTGGTGTTGATGGAGTGGCCGCCCGCGATCGGGATGTCGGCCGTCACGCCGCCGGTGAAGCCGATGTGGGAGAACGGGGTGAAGACGATCTGCGGCTCGAGGTCGAGCGAGAACTGGTCGACGCCGGCGCTGTCGGTCGTCGTGACGCCGCCGGCGTTCTCCGTCGTCGTCTTGGTCGTCGCCGTGTAATACGAAAAGCCCCCGCGCAGCCAGAGCGAGAACATGTCGGTCAGGGGAAGGATGTAGCCGCCGCGCGGCGTGATGCCGAAGCCCGTCACCCCGGCGTTGGGATTGGTGACCGACGTGCTGCCTCCGTTGGAGGTGTCCGTCTCCACCGTCGTGTGGCCACCGAGCGTGAAGAGGACCACGAGATCGGTGCCGATGGTGACGTTCGGGACGATCACGTAGTCGAAGCCGACGCGGGGCACGGTGAAGAAGAGGTCACCCGTGGAGTTGCCGTTCGAGCCATAGAGAAGCGACACCGTCGATGCGGTCGTCGTGGTCGTGATCGACGTGATGTCCCCGCCGACGCCCTCGAGCGCGTTCTGCGACACGTCGTCGAACGCGAAGAGCTGGAAGAGTCGGTTGCCCTCGATGATGAACTGACCTTGCTGGCCGAAGTCGTTCCCGCGCTGCTGAGCGCTCGCGAGCGATGCGCCGAAGAGGATGCTCGCGCCGCTTCCGAGCGCGACCGCCGCGCGTAGGGCAATCCGCGCGTTTTGCTTGTTGCTCTGCCTGCTGGTCTGCTTCATGCGGCGGGAATCTACCCGGAACCGGGCGCCGCGGTCGAGCTTCGGTCATCGATGCGATCCAGTACGAGCGGACGCAACGGTGGCGCGGTATCGGCGATGGCGAAGGCCTCGCGCACGCGTTCGGCGATGGGCAGGGCCGCGGCACCGCTGCGTACCCGCAGGCGCGCGAGAGGCTCGCTGGCCCGCACGGCATCTCCGGGCTTCTTCTCGACGTAGATGCCCACCCCGTGATCCACCGGCTGGTCGGCGCGCGATCGCCCCGCCCCCATGGCGACCGCGGCGAGACCGATGGCGAGCGCGTCTACACGGTCGACGTATCCGTCTCGCGCCGCCTCGATGACGAGCTCCTCTTCGGCCACCGCCAGACGACGCCGGTCGGCGACGACCCGCGGGTCTCCCCCCTGCGCCTCGATCATCTGCTCGGCCACCCGCGCTGCCCGACCGCTCGCGATCGCCTGAGCGAGCAGCGCGCGAGCGGCGCCCACTCCGCCCGCCTTGCCTCCGAGCACGAGCATCTCCGCGCCGAGCGCGAGCGTGCACGCCACCAGGTCCGGGGGACCGCCCCCGGCGAGCACGTCGAGCGCCTCGGCCGTCTCAATCGCGTTGCCGACCGCGACCCCGAGGGGCGCCTCCATGTCCGTCAGCAGCGCCACGACCTTCTTGCCCGCGCGCGAGCCGACGCGAACCAGCGCTTTCGCCAGCGTGCGTGCCGCGGAGACCTCTTTCATGAAGGCGCCGCGGCCGACCTTCACGTCGAGCACCAGCGCGTCGATGCCCTCGGCGAGCTTCTTCGAGAGGATAGACGCCACGATGAGCGGGATGCTCTCGACCGTCGCCGTCACGTCTCGAAGGGCGTAGATGCGCTTGTCGGCGGGCGCGATCTCGGCCGTCTGCCCGATCATGCAGCAGCCGACGCGCTCGACGATGGCCGCGAACTCCGCGGCGTCGAGCTGCGCGCGGAATCCGGGGATCGCCTCGAGCTTGTCGACCGTCCCGCCGGTATGCCCGAGGCCTCGCCCGCAGACCATCGGCACCGGCACCCCGCACGCGGCCACCAGCGGAGCAAGCGTGACCGAGACTTTGTCGCCGACGCCGCCGGTCGAGTGCTTGTCGACCTTCAGCCCCCGCACGCGGGACAGGTCGAGGACGCGGCCGCTCCGCAGCATCGCCTCGGTCATGGCGACCGTCTCCGGGTCGCTCAGACCTCGGAAGAAGACGGCCATCAGCCACGCGGCCATCTGGTAGTCGGCCAGCTCGCCGCTCATCAGCGCCGCGACGAGGCGCGCGACGTCCGCCGGGTTGCCGGGGGCGCCATCGCGCTTCGCCGCGATGATCTCGACCAGCGTGGGCACCGGCGGCATCGCGGGCGAAGCCATAGCACTCGCCCGCGAACGATTGCTATCGTGGCGCATCGCCGTGAGACCGGGGGTCCTCCTGATCGCAGCGCTGGCACTCGGCGCCGGCGCCTGGGCTTGCGAAGACGAACCGCGGCAGGTGCTCGGGACGGCGCCGAGCGAAGAGACGCTTACTCCTGCGGGGATTGCGTTGGCGCGAAGGTCCGACGCGGCCGCGGCGCCGACGACGAGCGCGCCTGGGGTCGCGGGGCCCACCGGCGGGCCGGCGAAGTCCGCGAAGGATGCCGCGGCGCCCACCGGCGGGCCGGGGAAGTCCGCGAAAGAGGCGGCGACGCCGGCCAAGGGGGCGACGCCCGACGCCACGTGCGGGGACAAGCCGCTGCCGCCCTGCCCCCTCGCGGCCTGGATGAAGGCCAACGCCGCGCCCGCGATCACCACCGAGAACTACGACGCGCTCGCGGACGTCCTCGACAAGACGGTGACGTTCGCGCCCGATGGGTACCCCAACTGGGCGTCCATCGCGCGTGATGGCGCGGCCGCCGCGCGCGCCGGGAGCCTCGACGCCGTCAAGGCAAGCTGCCGCTCGTGCCATAAACAGTACCGTCAGACCTACCGCGCGCAGCTGCGCTCCCGGCCCATCCTGTAGCGATGGCGACTCTCCGTCCCATCCCTCGGCCGAAGGGGCCGCGCCTCGGGAGGCCGATAGGAAAGTTCACCCAGCACCGCCGGCTCGATCTGCTGCGCGAGCAGCTCGAGGCGCACGCCGCCGGCCTGACGCTCGAGGACCTCGCCCAGATGCTCCGGATTACGACGCGGTCGGTGCGCCGGTACCTGCGCGAGCTCGCCTTGGTCACGGAGCTCGAATCGATCGCGGTGCGCCCCGGCTCGGTGCACATGTGGCGGATCAAGCCGAGCGAGCGCGGACGGGCCGTGCCCCTGCGCCGGACGCAGGCCTACGCCCTCTTGGCGGCGCGGCGCGTGTTCGAGGTCCTCAAAGGGTCGGCTCTCTTCGACGAGATCGACGTCACGCTGCGCCAGATCGAGCAGGTCGCGCGCCGGCCCATCGCGCGCGCCCCCGTTCGCGGCGATGGAGGCGGCGACGCTCGCCTCGAGGACCGCTTCGCCTACGTGCCCCCGGTCGCCCGCAGCTACGCGAACCGCAGCGACGACATCGACGAGGCGTTCCGCGCCGTGGCCGAGCTCTGCGTCCTGCGCTTCCGCTACGTCGAGGCGCGGGCCGCCGACGGCCGGGAAGCACCCCGCGAAGGCAAGGACCGCGGCGTCCGCGTCACCTGCCACCCCTACGCCCTCGTCGTGCACGGCGGCGCCATCGCGTGCATCGCGCGCGACGTCGATCGCGCCCTCTCGCGCGTCTTCGCGTTCGACCGGATGACCGACCTCGAAGCGAGCGAGAAAGAGCGGTTCGAGCTGCCGCCCGACTTCGCCGTCGCCGACTGGCTCCAGGGCGACTTCGGCGTGGCGGGTGGTTCGCGGACCGTCAAGCTGCTCGTCGAGTTCGAGCCCTCCGCCGCCGACGCGGTCCGCGCGCGGCGCGTCCACCCCTCGCAGCGCGTGGCGGTCGCTGCCGACGGCCGCGTGCGCGCCTCGATGAGCCTCCCGGAGTCGGTCGAGGTCCTCGAGAGCGCGAGGTCCTGGCTGCTCGGCTTCGGCGCCTCCGTGCGCGTGCTCGAACCGCGGACTTTGGCCGAAGACCTCGCGCGCGAGCTGCACCGCGCGGCGCTCAGGTATCAGGAATGACGTCCGGAAGGCAAAGTCGAGACCCACGCCACGAATGACGACCTCGGAAGGCGCGCCGCCGATGACGTCTCGCGTCGTTGCGATGCCCGCGCGGCGCGCGCAAACTGGAGTAACGCCCCCGAAAATGGCCATAGACCTCAAGCTCGTCCACGACGCTCTGCCCGTCGCCAAGAAGCCTCCCGTCGATCCGTCGTCCCTCGCACACCGCGCGCTGCTCGGCGGCCCCTTCTGGCACAAGATTCCCGCCTACCGGGAGGTCGACGAGGCCACGTTCCTCGACCACGCTTGGCAAGCCAAGAGCTCCATCACGCGCGTCGCCAAGCTCGTCGAAGCGATCCAGGACCTCGTGCCCCCGGGCTTCGTCGAGGACCTCGAGAGCGGGATGAAGCAAGCGCCGATGAGCGTGCGCGTCAGCCCCTACATCGTGTCGCTCATCGACTGGGAGCGCCCCTACGACGACCCCCTGCGGATCCAGTTCTTCCCCCTCGCGTCGCGCCTTCGCCCGGACCACCCCAAGCTCGGCCTCGACTCGCTCGCCGAACAGGCCGACGCGCCCGTCGCTGGCCTGACGCACCGGTACGTCGACAAGGCGCTCTTTTTGCCGCTCGACACGTGCCCCGTCTACTGCCGCTTCTGCACGCGCTCGTACGCGATCGGCCTCGACACCGACGAAGTGGAGAAGGTGCACCTTCGCCCGAACGACGAGCGCTGGCGCCGCGCGTATCAGTACATCGCCTCCCGCCCCGAGCTCGAGGACATCGTCATCAGCGGGGGCGACGCCTACCAGCTCCGCGCCGCGCACATCGAAGAGATCGGCGATGCCCTGCTCGCGATCCCCAACGTGCGGCGCATGCGGTTCGCCACCAAGGGCCCCGCCGTCATGCCGATGAAGATCCTGACCGACGACGCGTGGCTCGACGCCCTGACGCGCGTCGTCGAAAAGGGCCGCAAGCTGCACAAGGACGTCGTCCTGCACACCCACTTCAACAGCCCCAACGAGATCACCGGCATCACCGAGGCTGCCATGGGCCGCCTCTTCGAGCGCGGTATCCTCGTCCGCAACCAGAGCGTCCTAATCCGCGGCGTCAACGACAGCGTCGACACGATGACGCTCCTCATCAAGCGCCTCGGCCACGTGAACGTCCACGCGTACTACGTCTACGTCCACGACATGGTGCGCGGCGTCGAGGATCTTCGCACGAGCGTCGATACGGCCATCCACATCGAGAAGCACGTGCGCGGCGCCACGGCGGGCTACAACACGCCCACCTTCGTCGTGGACGCGCCCGGGGGTGGCGGCAAGCGCGACGTCCACTCGTACGAGCACTACAACCGCGACAGCGGCGTCAGCGTCTACTCGGCCCCCAGCGTCAAGCCGGGCCGCCCCTTCGTGTACTTCGACCCGCTGCACCAGCTCAGCACCCACATGCGCCGCCGCTGGAGCGATCCGAACGAGCAAAAGCGGATGATCGATCAGGCGCTCGCCAAGGCGCGGTAGCCCGCGTTCGCGCGACTCGTTGGCGCGGAAGACGGCACAGCACGTCGGGGCCGAGCGGCCGATCTCTGGGTAGACGAACGGAGACCGTTGCTGCTACGGCTACCGCCGTGGGGAGGATCCCAGCGCTCGACGGGCTGCGCGGCGTCGCGATCGCGCTCGTCCTGGCGATGCATTTCTCCGCAGATCGCATTCCTGGCGGCTTCGTTGGGGTGGAGCTCTTCTTCGTTCTGTCGGGCTTCCTGATCACTGGCGTCCTTCTCCGCCCGAGCAACACGCTCGGTCACTTCTACGCGCGGCGTGCAAGGCGCCTTCTTCCGGCGCTCTTCATAGCACTCGGCCTCGCATGGCTGGGCTGGCGCGGCGCCGGCTTCCTTTCGGCGGCGTGGCCAGCGGTCGCGTACTGCACCGACATCGTGGCGATGTACGACCACCAAAGGTTTGGTCCGCTGCTCGTGACCTGGAGCCTCTCCGTCGAGGAACAGTTCTACTTTGTCTGGCCGTTCGTCCTGCCGCTCCTTCGCCGCGACGCTCGTTTGGTCATGGCGCTCGCGGTAGTCGCGGCCGTCGCTCGCCGTATCCTCGCGCCGAACTACTTCTCGCCGCTTTGCCACCTGGACGCCATCTTCGCGGGGTGTGCGTTGGCCCTCACTCCGAAGGTGCCGCGCGCCCGCGTCGGCGCTCTGCTCGCCGTCGTGGGCCTCGTGCCCGTGCTTCTCATCGCGCAACACGAGTCGCTCGCGTACTGGACCAGCCCGGCGCCCGTGCTGGTCACGCTCGGCGCGTGCGCCCTCCTGTGCGAAGCCTGCGCCTCCGGGTCGCTCGTCGCGCGGGCGCTCTCGGGGCGCCCGCTCCGATGGCTCGGCGAGCGCTCCTACGGCATTTACCTGTACCACATGATGATTCACGCGCTCCTCGCGCCGCTGCACGGCGCCGTGCCGACCGCATTGCTGCTCGTCGCACGGTTTGCGCTCACGCTTCTCGTCGCGGATGTGTCGTTCCGTTGGATAGAGCAGCCCATTCTGACCGGCGTGCGGCCGGTCTTCCTGGCGGCCCGCGTTTCCCACTAGCCCCGGGTTCTCATCCGCCCCTCGCTGCCGCTGTCCCAAGGGGAATGGTGTGAGGTCACGGCGTGGCCTCAGCGGGCCAGGGAGGGCCGCTCCTTGTCGAACGACCCTCCCCCTGCCTTTGTTGCGCCACGATGCTCGGCCTGCCTACGGCGAGTGCGTCGTCGTCGTCACCGGCGTAGTCCCGCTGGTCGTGGAGGCCGCCGGTGACGGCGTCGCGGCCTGACCGCCGCCGCTCGGCGCGGGGGTGGTCGGACCGCCAGGCGGCGTCACGGTCGTCGCCGTGGCGACGACGGGCGTCACGACGACCCCAGTGACGTCGCCCTTGACCGCCTTCTTCTGCACCTTGCCCAGCGTGTGCCGCGCGCTCCTCGTCGCGAACCGCTTGGCGGCCGCGGCGGTCTTGGTGGCGAGCGTCTGCGACGCCGACTTCGGGGGCGCCATCCCGAAGTCGTTGAGGACGGCGATGGCGGCCTTGCCGTAGAGACCGACGAGGTACCTCACCAAATCGGAGTAGACGGCGTTGGCCGCCTTCCCCGCGGTCTTGGCGGCGGCCACGTCGCCGAGCCACTCCTTGTGCGACGCCACGGACGCTTGCAACGCCGCGGTCTGGGCCTGAAAGACGGCCTTGAGCTGAGCGGGCGTGTACTGCATCCCCCCGACCATGACGTTGCTCGTGACGTGCTTGTCGATCCCTGCGTTGACGTTGGTGTTGCGCGTGATGATGGACTCTTGGTTGATGGTGGACATGGTGATTCTCCGGTTCGCAATCGGTCCGGGAAGCAGAGGCGGCCGGGCGGCGTGCCCGAACCGCGTGCCTCTCATCTTGGTAAACCGAATGAATCTTGGTAAACCGAATGAACCGGCGTTTTGTACTTGGGTCTTTTTGGATAATTGCGAAGGCTCGGCGGTTGCCCACGTTCCACCGGCGCGTTCAAGGCATGTTCCCGACCGATAAGCCCGTAGGCGAAGAGGATGCGGGGCTCGGACCGCGCGTCGTCGACGACGGGACGCTTGCTCACCCATCGGGAGAGCCACGCCTCGGCGATGTCTCGCGCGGCGCACCCGATGGCCGGGTCGCACCCGGACGATGGCCAGCGGGGCTCGAACCCTGATCCGTCCGGCTCGGGGGTGAGACGCGCGACCCCACCCGCAGGCAAGCGAAAGCCACCGCGCTTATCGGGCGCCCCGTCGCCCCGGCGTGCGATCCCCGATGGACAGCCGCGGCGGCCCGTGATCGACTCACGGCCCGATGAACCGCGCGTCTTGGATCGGGGTCTCGTTGCTGCTCTCCTCGTGCGTGAGCACGACGAGCGTCATCCGGACCCGATTCTCGAACGAGCAAACTTGCCCCGAGGACCGGGTGCTCGTCGACGAAGAGGGGCCCACGCGGTACCGGGCCCGGGGATGCGAAAAGGAGGCGGCCTACGTCTGCAGCAGCGCGGCCGCCTTCAAAGGCGGGGTCCAGTGCGTCCAGGAAGGGCNNCGCCCGCTACGATCGCGCGAAGCTTCCCGCGTCCCCGACGCTGACGACGACGCCCGCCTTCGGCGCCGCCGTCTTGGCGCGAGCCTTCCACGCGTCGACCGCCTTGCGCTGATCCGCCGACGTGACGACGACGGCGAGCTGCGCCGCGTGCGCCGTCACCTCGAGCTGCGTCCACTGATCGAGCAGCTGGTCGTAGGTGATCTGCTTCGGATCGAAGACCACCCGCACCGCCGCCGTCTTCCCCGCGTGCCCCGCCTCCGCCTCGAGCACCCCAGCCACCCCGCGAAGGGCGTCCCGCTCGGGCACGCCGCCGCCGAGGATCGCCGTGTCGAGCGTCGCCTCGCACCCGGGCCGCTCCCCCGGCGCGGGCGCCG
>PLIR01000314.1 GCA_003139415.1 Myxococcales bacterium
AACCCGCTCTTCGCGCAGAACCTCCCCATCGACGCGACCGGCCCCGGCGATTCGTCGATCTGCAACCTGACGCCCAGCACCGCGCGAACGCCCGAGAGCAACCTCGTGTACTACGCGCACATCGGCGGTGTCCCGAACGAGCTCTTGACGACGAACGTGAACGGCGTCGTCACGCCGAAGGACACGCTCGCCGCATCCGACTGGCAGCTCATTCTCGGCAACGACCCGGAGAACTACGACTACTCCGGCATCGACCCGCACATGATCGAGTCGTACCAGCCGCGACCCGGCATGCCGGTCGCCGGTAGCGGGGCTGCCGTCGTGGGCGACGAGGCGCCCGACTACGTCACGGACGGCGAGACGCCGGCGAGGGTCAACTTGCCCGTCGACCTGGAGTACGCGTGCGTCTTCCCTCTCGCGACGCCCCGCAACTGCGATACGGGCACGGTGGCAAACCCCTCGACCCAGACCGAGGCGGACATCGGCGGGTGCGCGTGCTCCACGACGGGCCTCGCCGCGGCCGACGTGCCGTCCGTCTGCGACGCAGAGAACCCGTTGCAGCAGGACTACGCGAAGGCCTATCCGACGATCCGAGAGCTGATGCTCGCCGAGCGCCTGCGCACACAGGGCATCGTGGGATCGATATGCCCGATCGACGTGCAGGACAACGCCGAGGGGAACGACCCGCTCTATGGGTATCGGCCGGTCGTGGCGGCGATCATCGAGCGGCTGAAGCGGTGAGCCGCGTGGCGTCCTCGGCGGCGCATGGCATCGACAGATATGCCAAGTGGCCGTACGCTGATGACCGAGGTGACCTCGGATGCCTGACACCGCGCTCGAACAAACGACCGCCATGCTCGGGATCAAGCCGGTGAAGACGATGCTCGACCTCGCGCCCCAGATTCAAAAAGGGCTGCCCTTCAAGGCCCTCGAGCGCGTGTCGAAGCACCTCGAAATCAGCACGAAGCTCATGAACGCCTCGCTTGGATTCGCGCACCGCACCGTTGCACGTCGGGCGCATGAGAAAAAGCTCTCGTCCACCGAATCGGAGCGTCTCGTGCGTCTCTCGCGGGTGCTCGTCGAGGCGAAGCGCGTGCTCGGCTCGGACGAGAAAGCGCGACGCTGGGTGCTCAAGCCGAGCCGTGCGCTCGGCGGCAACGTTCCTCTCGGCATGCTCGTCACCGACATCGGCACCAACGCCGTGCTCGAGGAGCTGGGGCGCATCGATTTCGGCGTGTTCGTGTGATCGTCTGGCGGATCTGCAAGGCGGCTCGAGCCGCCGCAGCGTTCGATGGTGAGGGCGCTCGACGCAATCCGGGGCGGTGGAACCACAAGGGGGTGCCCGTCGTCTACTGCGCGGGCTCACTCGCTCTCGCGACATTGGAGTACTTCGTTCACCTCGACGCCGACGACTGGCCGGACGATCTCGTCTCCATCGGCGCCGAGGTGGCCGACGATTTGCTGACCGACGTGGTGGACGCTCGGTCGCTTCCGAGCGACTGGCGTGACGTGCCGCCACCCGTCGCGCTCCAGAACCTGGGCTCCGAATGGGCGGGTTCCGCGCGTGGCGTCGCGTTGGTCGTGCCATCCGCGATCCTCCCAAACGAGAGAAACGTGCTCCTCAATCCGGCGCACGTCGAGTTGCGAGCGCGCGTAACAATCCAGGCTCCCAAGCCTTTCGCCTTCGATCCGCGAATGAGGAAGAAACCCACCTAGAGCAGCATCACGCCAACGCGGTTGGCAGGGACCTTCGAGTCCACCAGGGTACCGAGCGTCTGGCGAAGGCGCCGGTCGCTCGGCCCGAGAACGATGGCGCCTACGGTGGAAGACGAAACGCCACGCAAGAGGGCGAATCGCCCGAGCTTCACGGACCGTTCCATCCGATTGATTCGAGCGACGGCTTCGCGCTGCGCCGGGCGGAGACGGTCGTCCGATGGTTCTCTCACGCCGAAAGCCCATCGCATCAGGGCGAAAAGCGCGGCCGCGAAGGAAAGTGGCCCTCCGACCGGCGTGAGAGAGCCATCTCTTTGGCCGAGCCGGCCGCCCGTCGGGGCAACACATGCATCTTCTCGGCTCACCCGCGCATCTCCCACGCTGAGAGGGGCGCGTGTCTCGCTGAGAGATGCATCTTCTTGGCTCGCCCGCGCATCTCTCAAGCTGAGACGTGCGCGTGTCTCGCAGAGGGATGCATCTTCTTGGCTCGCCGGTGCGTCTTCCGATCTCAGGCGATCGCCGTCGTCACCGTCTGGTGCATCTCTCGCCCACGGGCGGACCCGAGAACGTCATGGAAGCGCGTCTTGCAGATGCGTTTGCGCAGCTTTCCGGCTCGCTCGGGCGTTTCTCTACGTGGCTCGCGCATCTTTCAAACTCGCTCGCGCACCGGCGGGCCAAAAGCGCACCTTTTTCTGAAGAAAGCGCTGAGGCCCGTGAGGAATTCGCCCTCCGATTCGGCGTACTGACGCCAGAGAGCCGAAGCGGACACCTAGATCGAAGCCGACCGGGCCGAGCAGAACGGTCGCTCGGTGCTTACTGCGCTGCGTCGGCCGCGTGGATACCCAGTTCGGTGAAGCGGACGGCCTCTTGGATGTCGTGCTCGTCCCACTTCATCTCGCGGTCGCCGCCCTTGCGCTCGAGGTTTGCCCGAGCGTCGCGGAGATCGGTCGCGCCAAAGTATGACTCGGAGTATGCTTTGAGCATGGAGCGCGTTACCGCGACCTTGGACGAGCAAACGCTCGCGAAGATCCGACACGTAGCCGGGCCGCGCGGCGTCTCGAGCTTTCTCAACGAGGCGGCTCGCGAGCGCCTCGCGCGTTTGGAGCTCCGCGGGCTGCTCGACGATCTCGATGCCAAGCATGGAGCCGCCCCCGCGGCCGTTCGCGCCGAGATTGCTCGCGACGCTCGCCGCATCTTCCGCGCTCGATGAGGCGTGGCCGCTCGGCGAAGCGCCCCAGGGTCCACCTGCCGCGATGCGTTCTCGACAGCGGCGGCCTTACGGGGCTCGTCGGTGGCTCGCAGCGCGCCCGAGAGTGGTTGCGCTGGATCATCGAGCACGATGGCGTGATCTGCGTGCCCACCCCGATCCTGGTCGAGAGCACGACGGGCGATGGGGGGCGCGACGCTGAGGTCAATCGTATCCTCGGCGTGCTCGAGCGCGCGGCAACCGTGCTCCAAGCGCCTGACGAGGCGACCGCTCGTCGCGCCGGACGACTGCGCTACCTCGCCAAGACCGACGACGGGATCGATGCCTTGGTCGCCGCGGCCGCCGTCGGCGACGGATCGCCCGCGATCGTCCTCACGTCGGACCCGGACGATCTCGACCGGCTCCTACAGAATGATCGACATGTCAGCGTTCGCGCCGTCTGAGGACACCTTCCCGTATCAGACGGCGACCCGCGAGGCCCCGCGAGTCAGCTCGTTCTGAACGGCCACGATCAGATCGTCGACATCGGGCCGCGCGTCAGGGGTCGGGGCGAGGCAGGCGTCCAGGAGGCGGGCAAGCTCGCGGCCGAGGTCCGGCTTGAGTGAGGAGACGGGCGCCGGCGACGGGACCTCGCGGCCTTCGAGGCGGGCGAGAAATGGCGCCTCGGCATACGGGGGAGCCCCGGTCAGGAGATCGTAGGCGACGACGCCAAACGAGAAGATGTCGACCGCCGGCGCCATGTGAGCGATGCCGCCCGCGAGCTCCGGCGCCACGTAAGCGGGGGTGCCCGAGATCTGTCCGGGGCGCGTGAGCTGCGGGGTGCTCCGCGGGTCGCGAAGGGGACCTGAGCGCGGGTCGGCCACGGTCAGCCCGTCGGCTGCCGAGCGGAGCGGCGTCTCGGCCTTGGTCGCGACTTGCGAGTCGGGGGGTGGTGGCGGAGGACGCGAGGAGAAGCCGTTGAGCGGTTCGCTATCGAGCCACCGGCTGATGCCGAAGTCGGTGATCTTGACGCTCGGGCGTCCCCGCTCGTCCTCCGAGATGAGGATGTTGCTCGGCTTGAGGTCGCGATGGATGATCCCCTGCGCGTGCAGAGCCTTCACGCCTTGCAAGACCTGAAGCAGCACGGCCAGGCGCCACGCGACTCCCCGCTGCTCGTCGAGGTTCGCCAGCGTGCGCCCCTCCACAAGCTCCATCACGATGTACGCGTAGCCGCCTTCGGCCACGTCGGCGTCGACGACGGACACGACGTTCGGGTGATTCACCTGCGTCGCGATGCGCGCCTCCCTCGCCAGCCGCGCGAGCGCCATGCCGCGCACTTCGCGAGCGATCTTGAGGGCGAAATGCCGGGCGTCGCTCACGCGCTCGACCTCGAAGACGGCGCCCATGCCTCCGGCGCCGAGCGCCCCCACGACACGATAGCGCGCTTCGACCACGTCCCCGGGCTCGAGCGGCTTCACGGGACTGTGCTCGCTGTCCATCAGCGCGGCGAGGATGTCTCCCGTGCGCCGCCCGACCTGCCGCCGCAGCTCCTCGTTGAGCGCCCCGATCTCGTGCTGGCGGGCCTCGAGATCCCCGACCTGCCGGCGCAGTCGCTCGTTATACCGATCGGCGTCGACGAGCGACAGCACGTGGCTCCGGCCGAGGAGCAGCGACTGGAAGATCCCGAAGAACCCGAGGCCCACGCAAGCCGGCCGGCCGCCCGCGAGCAGGTCTGGCCCACCGGCCCACGCGAGCAGATCGACCCAGGACGACCCGCCGAGCGCGACCCAGCAGCAGATGAAGAAGACGACGGTGCCGCGGTCGGCGTACTCGCGCAGCAGGCGCGCGCTCATCGCGAGCTGGTACAGAGTGGCCGAGAGGACGCACACGACCACGACCACCGCCGAGAACGAGATGATCAGAAAGTCCGACCGCGATTGGATGACGTGCACGAGCGGCACGGCGGGCGACAGCATGCCGACGGCGAGCAGCGCGAGCCACGCCCGGCTCGGCGGACGCAGCCCGAAGAACGCGTGCGTGAAGTACACCGAGATGATCGGGGCGACCGCCAGCGACTGCGCGAGCAGCGTGTTCTCGAGCGCCCACCCGAGCCAGGGCGCGGGCAGACCGGCCACGTACGCCGGGTAGTACGCGGCGGTGAACGCCTGGATGGCGAACCACAGGTAGGCCCGCTGCCGGCGGTCCCAGAAGTACATGGCCAGGAACGTGATCCCGACCTCCGACAGCGCGATGAGACCGAACCAGGCCCCTTGCCGATTCAGCCATCCGTTGCGGTCGGCGATCGGCGCGGACGCTCCCGCCGCGACGAGCTCCGGGATGGCGTCCAGTCGCGCGCTCTGCGTCCAGGCGTGGCTCACGTCGATCTCGAGCGCGATGACGCCTGCCTTCGTCGTCGCCGCCGGCAAGAGCCAACGACGTGGCGCGCTGCCGCCATACGCCGCCGCGGGCCCGGGGTCACTGACGAGACGCGCCGCTTGGCCGTCGGCGTAGGCGGACGCAAACGCGGGCAAGTAGGGCGCGACCAGCTCGACGTCGTGCCCCACGAGAGAGCCATCGAGCGTCACGGTCGTCTTGAGCCGGTAGACCAGACGCTCGTCCGGCAGCGACTCGAGGCGCGCCGGAATCTCGATCGTCCGAGGGGCCGCGCCGGGGACCTCGAGCGTCCAGTGCGGGAGCATTTGCGCCGTCTGCCGCGCGCAGCCGAGCATAGAGAGTGCCACGCACGCCAAACAGAGCGCGAGCACCGCTGGGCGCCGGAATCCCCACATCCGATCGACAATCGTACCGCGAAAGCGGCCCCCGAGGCAGCTCGAACGGGCGGTGAGCCCCGCCCCCCGCCGCAGCGGCGGGCTTTACGACCCGTAGCTATTGAAATACGGGATCTTCGCCGCCGTCGCCCGCACCTTGTCCTTGGCCGCGAGCAGCTCGGCGGTCGAGTCCCAGCGCCCCTCCATGAACTGCGTGCGCGGGCCGTCGGGGATCGAGAAGGGGTAGCTCGCCGAGCCGGCGGTGACGGTCTTCGTGCGGAGGTCGACCTGCACTTCGAGCGCAGGGTCTTTCTCGACGGCGGAGAGGAGCGCCTCGGCCGTGGCCGCGTCGACGACCGCGCACGGGACGCCCGTCGCGACGCAGTTGCCGAAGAAGATCTCCGCGAAGGACTCGCCGACGATCGCCTGGAGCCCCTGGCCCCAGCGGATGAGGGCCTGCGGCGCGTGCTCGCGCGACGCCCCGCAGCCGAAGTTGCGGTTCACGAGCAGCACGCGCGCACCGGCGAAGCGCGCGTCGTCGAGCGGGTGCGTCTTGCCGGCGGCCTTGAGCTGCGCCCGATCGTCCTCGAACGAGTGCTCGCCGAGGCCGTCGAAGACCACCGTCTTGAGAAACCGCGCCGGGATGATGCGGTCGGTGTCGATGTCGTTGCCGCGGACGGGGACGGCGCGGCCTTTGATCACGATTCGCTTCACGTCTTGCATGGGAGCCTCCTCGAACAAGTGGGGTCCTTCGCTCCGCTCGGGATGACAGCGGAGGGGCTACCGCCTTTCAGGCGATGTGGAACAGGTCGCGCGCGTCGGTGACTTCGCCCGCGATGGCCGCCGCGGCGACCATGGCGGGGCTCATCAGCAGCGTGCGCCCCGTGGGCGACCCTTGCCGCCCCTTGAAGTTGCGGTTCGACGACGACGCGCACACCTCGCGGCCCGTCAGCTTGTCGGGGTTCATCGCGAGGCACATCGAACAGCCGGCCTCGCGAAACTCGAAGCCCGCGTCGGAGAAGACCTTGTCGTAGCCCTTGTCGATCATCGCGCGGCGCACCGCCTGCGATCCCGGCACGACGAGCGCGCGCACGTGGGGCTTTACCTTGAAGCCCTTGCCCTGGATGAGTCGCACGACCTCTTCGAAATCGCTCAAGCGCCCGTTGGTGCACGACCCGATGAAGGCGACGTCGACCTTCGTCCCGCGGATCGCCTGGCCCGCCTTGAGGGACATGTACTCGTAGGCCTCTTCCACGATCCCGCGCTCGCTCTCCGGGAACTGCTGCGACGAGGGGATGCTGCCCGTCACGCCCACCGACTGGCCCGGCGTGATGCCCCAGGTGACGACGGGCTCGATGTCCTCGCCGCGGAGCGTGACGACGTCGTCGTAGGCCGCGTCGGCGTCGCTGCGCAGGCTCGTCCAGTCGGCCACCGCGCGGCCCCACGCGTCGCCCTTGGGCGCGAACTTGCGGCCCTCGATGTAGCGGAACGTCGTCTCGTCCGGATTGACGTAGCCGCAGCGCGCGCCGCCCTCGATGCTCATGTTGCAGAGGGTCATCCGCTCTTCCATCGACATGCGGTCGATGACGGCGCCGCCGTACTCGTACGCGTAGCCGACGCCGCCGTTGACGCCGAGCTTGCCGATGATGGTGAGCGTGACGTCCTTGGCGTAGACGCCGGGGCGAAGCGCGCCCGTGACCTCGATGCGGCGCACCTTGAGCTTGTCCATCGCGAGCGTCTGCGTGGCCAGCACGTCGCGCACCTGCGAGGTGCCGATGCCGAGGGCGATCGCGCCGAAGGCCCCGTGCGTCGAGGTGTGCGAGTCGCCGCACGCGATCGTCATCCCGGGCTGCGTGAGGCCCTGCTCGGGGCCGATGACGTGCACGATCCCCTGCTCGCCCGTGTCGGGCGAGAGGTAGCGGATGCCGTGCTTCTTCACGTTGCGCTCGAGCGCGATCATCATCTCTTCGGCCAGCGAGTCGGAGAACGGGCGCAGCTGGCTCTTGGTCGGGATGATGTGGTCGACGGTGGCGAACGTCCGCTCGGGCATGAGCACGCCCAGGCCCCGCCCCTCGAGCATGCTGAACGCCTGGGGAGAGGTGACCTCGTGAATGAGGTGCAGCCCGGTGAGGAGCTGGTACTGCCCCGACGGCAGGCGCGTGACGACGTGGCGATCGAAGACTTTCTCGTACAGCGACTTGCCCATGACGGTCACTCCTTGGCTGCCGCGACGCGCGCGGCGTATTGCTCGAGGCGCTCGATGAGGGTGCGGCCGAAGGCCGTGAACGATCGAAGCTCGTCCGGGTCGAGCGAGAGCCAGACCTGCTGCACGGCGGCCTCGCGCCCTTCGCGAAGGCGGTCCATGACGCGCTTGCCCTTGGCGGTGAGGGCGTAGCGCCGCTGGCGCGCGTCGTCTTTGGCGACGGCGGCGACGACCAGCCCCTTGTCGACCAGCTGGCGCAAGATCTTGGACACGGCGGCGGCGGAGCTCTCGCGGCGGCGGGCGAAGAGGCTGGGCATGAAGTGCTCCGTCGCCACTTCTTCGAGCACGCCCCACTGCTGGTCGGTGAGGCCCACGCTGGCGGCGAGCTGCTCGCGCCGGGTCTGCGTGAGGTCGACCAGGCGGGCCAGGCACTCGATCGCCTCGTGGGCCTGCGCCACGGTGGCGAAGGGGGGGAGCGTCGCCTTCGAAGCCATGGGTCAATGATTTACTATGGTTAACTATAGCGCAAGGACAATCGTCACCAGGGCTTGCGCTTTCGGCGCGAACCCGCTTCGATTCGCCGCGCATCGGAGAGGGGGTCCGACCCAAAGAGGCCCTGAAAGACTCGAATGCCCCGCACCTTCGTCCCCCGTCCGGCGCTCGCGATGATCGCCGCGCTCTCGCTCTACTCGTCCGCGGCCTTCGCCCAAGGCGCGCCGCCCGCCCCGTCCCCGTACGTCCCCCCTCCGGATCAGGTGCCGAGGCTCCCCACGCCCGAGCCCCACGTGAGCGAAGGGGAGGGCATGGAAAAGGTGACGTTCGATCAGGCCGTGAAGCGCGCCCTGGCCAAGAACCCCACCATCGCCGAGGCCGTCGAGGAGATCCGCCGCTACCACGCTTTGATGGAGGAGGTGCGATCGGCGTCGCTGCCAATCCTCACGGCCGGCGGGTCGTACACGCGCCTCGACAGCAACCGGCTCGAGGGCGGCCTGGTCGCGATCCCGGTAGGGGTGCTCAATCTCAACGTCACGCTCACCGTCCCGCTCATCTATCCGCGCGGGTGGGTGCAGTGGGGGGAGGCCAACGATCTCGTCGACGTCGCCCGCGCCAACGGCGAGGACGTCCGCCGCACGCTCGCCATCGCCGCCGCGCGCGGCTACCTCGCGATCCTGACGCAGAAGCGCCTCGTCGAGACGGCGCGGATCGCGCGCGACAACGCCAAGGGCCACTACGACTTCACGCGCGCCGAGCGCGTCGGCGGCATCGGCAACACGCTCGACGAAGCGCGGGCCGCCCAGGAGCTCACCACCGACGAAGTGAACCTGCAAAACCAGAAGATCGCGCTCTTTCGGGCGCGAGAGGCCCTCGGCGTCCTCATCGCGTCGGACGTGGCCATCGACAACGCCGACGAGTCGACGCCGACGGAGATGCCCGAATACAACGACGCCATGAACGCAGCCGAGAACGTGCGGGCCGACGTGCGTGCCCGGCGCAGGGCCGCGGACGCCACGGCGCGCACCGTCCGGCAGGCGTACGCGGACTACCTTCCGTACCTCGATCTCGTGGCGGCTCCCTTTTACAACGACCCAACGACGGCCCTCGGGACGTATCCGCCGACGGGCTGGCAGGGACAGCTCGTCTTGACGTTGCCGCTCTACGACGGCGGCCTGCGCTATGGGCAGGAACACGAGCGCGAGGCGCTCGCGGGTGAGGCGCGCCTCAGTGTCGAGGCCACGCTGCGCCAGGCCAAGAGCGACGTGCGCACGGCCTTCGAGGAGATCCGCGAGGCCGACGTCGCGCTCGATCAGGCAAGGCAGTCGTCGGCCTTCGCCAAGCACGCGCTCGACCTTGCCAACCTCGCCTACCGCGCTGGCGCCACGACGAACCTCGAAGTCATCGACGCCGAACGACAAGCGCGCGACGCCGAGACGCAAGAGGCGATCGCCGAGGACGCCGCACGAGAGGCGAGGCTGGACTTGCTCGCAGCGAGCGGCCGTTTTCCCTGAAGTCTTACTTGACACCGAATGGTGTCACAGTCATAAGTGACGTGTCGGATCCGCGAACCAACAAGGAGAATCCGCATGTCGACAATGGACCTTTCGGAGGGCGCGGCCATCGAGCGGCGCATCCGCGCGAAGGCGACACGTCGCGTCTACGCGCGCGTCGGCCTCGTGTGGCACGCGGTGGTGTTTCTCATCGCGAACGCTGCGATGTACGCCATCAACGAACGCTACTCGCCCGCCGTCGCATGGTTCGTCTGGCCGCTCGCCGGGTGGAGCGTCGGCCTCGCGCTCCACGCGCTCGCGACGTTCTCCTCGGGTGTAATCA
>PLIR01000268.1 GCA_003139415.1 Myxococcales bacterium
GAGATGTGTAGGATCGTTAGAGGGGCGTCTAGAGCAGGCACGGGCGCAGGGCCGAGATCGTGTGCCAGATTCATGGCAATTGCGCGAATTCCGGGGTCGCGCGGACCCGCGTTGGAGGCCAACCGTCGCCCCCGCTGGTGAGGGGGACTAGTGTGCCGCCCGTGGAGAGGGACGTCTCGCCGCCGTCAGTCGAGGGTCCGGGCCGGGCCGGCGGCTTCGGGAAGTACGACTTCGTTGCCGAGCTCGCGCGTGGCGGCTCGGCCGTTGTCCACCTCGCGATCGACCGGGACCGGAGCGGCTCCGTGAGGCTCGTGGCCGTCAAGGAGCTCCGCGCAGAGCTTCGCGACGACGCCGACGCCGTCGCGGCGTTCATGGACGGCTCGCGGGTCGCGGCTCGACTGAGCCATCCCAATGTCGTGCAGACGTTCGACGTCGGACGTTATGGTTTTCGCTGCTTTCACGCGATGGAGTACCTGGATGGCCCGCCCCTCGGCGAGGTCGTGCAGCGGGCGCGCCGGCAGGGGCGTCCGATGCCGGTGCCCGTGCTTCTGCGCGTGCTGACGGACGTCCTCGCGGGCCTCGAGTACGCGCACTCGCTGGCGGACGTGGACGGTAAGCCCCTCGGCCTCGTCCATCGCGACGTCGGCCTGCACAACGTCATCCTGACCTCCGGGGGGGTCGTCAAGATCGTCGACTTCGGCGGGTCACGCGGGCGCGGCGGCAAATCGGCCGCAGGGGACGTCCGCGGGCCGCGACAGGACGCCTACCCCGCGCCGGAGTGTCTGTACGGGCTGCCCGCGGACCGCCGCGCCGACGTCTTTTCGGTCGGCGTGATGCTGTGGCAGGGAATCCTGACGAGCCGTTCGGCCGACAGCAAGTTTCACACGCTGGCCGGTCCCGAGAGCGTCCGAGCCGACGTCGACCCGAAGCTCTTT
Organism: Myxococcales bacterium; assembly: GCA_003139415.1. Lineage (GTDB taxonomy): Bacteria > Myxococcota_A > Polyangia > Polyangiales > Polyangiaceae > Palsa-1150. The sequence continues at coordinate 936 of PLIR01000268.1, forward strand.
GCGATCGTCGAACGCGCGATGAACGCCGACCCCTCTGCCCGCTACCCGACGGCGCTCGCGATGCGCACCGAACTCGAGGGCTACGCCGCGCGTTCGAAGCTCGCGCTGCCCGAACCGCGCGTGCTCGCCGAGTTCGTCGTGCCGCTCTTCGCCAAGAAGCGACCGGACGTGCAGGCGCTCATCGACACCCACCTTCACGACCCACACGGCCGCGGCAACGGCGCGCCCTCGACGCGCACGCTACGCAGGTTGGCGGCGCCACCCGCGACACCGCGCAGCGGGGCGACGGGCAGCGCGCGACACGCTCCCGACTCGCTCGCGCCTACGGAAACCGCGGCGCACAACGCCAGGTCGTTCGCCCCCGAGAGCGCCCAGATCACCGCGCAGCCCGCCGTTGCGGAGGCGCCCCCGCTCGCCGCGGCAGCCACGGGCGGCGAGGTCGGTCGATTCGCGCTGGCGGCGGCGTGCGGCGCGCTGGCGGCGGTCGCGTCGATCGTCTGGTCGTCGCGCAGCGTCCCCCCGCAGGCCGCGTCGGAGAGCATTGCGCAGCCGGTGCCCCAGCCCGCGGTGGCCGTAGTCGCCGAGGAGCCGCCCGCGACGCCGGTCGCTGATTCACCGCCTCCCGATGTCGGCGAAGTGGCTGCCGTCGATACAGAGCGCCCGGCAAGAGCTCCTTCTCGCAAGGCTTCACCCACGCGCGTCGCCGCCGCGGTCTCGGCGGTCACTTCCCCGGCGCGATCGACTCCCGCTCCGCCGGCTTTCGCTCCGTCCGCTCCAACGCCGGCGAGCCGGCCCGTGATCGCCGACACGCCGGCACCGGTGGCCTCGGCCCCGCTCTCCGCGATCGACGCGCCGACGGTCAAACCGACGCGCGACATCTTCAAGCAGGACCCCTATCTGCAATGAGCCGCGCTCGGCGCCTCGTCGTCGCCGCACTCGTCGTGACGAGCCTCGGCGCGCATCGGCCTTCGCGGGCCGACGACTTGCCGGCCAATCCCGTGCTCCGCGAGGCCGCGTCCCACTTCGAGCGGGGCGTGAAGCTCTACGAGGAGCTCGACTGGAGGGCGGCGTTGATCGAGTTCGAGAGAGCCTATTCGATCGCCCCGCACTATGCGGTCCTCTACAATATTGGGCAGTGCCGCTATCAGCTCCAGGACTACGCCGGGGCGCTCGCCGCATTCGACCAGTATCTCGCGCTCGGCGGAGGGCAGGGGCCCGCGGACGTCGCGCAGCGGGTGAAGGCGACGGTCGGCGACCTGCACGGGCGGGTGGCGCGCGTATTCGTCGCGACCAACGTCGACGGCGCGGAGGTCACGGTAGACGACGTCGTCGTCGGAAGGACGCCGCTCTCGTCCCAAGTCGTCGTGAGCGAGGGGCGTCGCAAGATCGGCGCGATCAAAGCGGGATATGCGAGCGCTTCTCGGTCCCTCGATCTCGCGGGCAGCGACTCGACGAACGTGGACTTGCGCCTCGAGCCTCTCGAGCCTGCGCCGCTCTCCGCGGCTCCGGTCGTCGTCGCAAAGCCATCCCGCGGGCGGCGGTCGGCGGTGCCCGCCGTCACGATGTTCAGTCTCGCCGCGGCGGGCCTCGGCGTCGGAACGCTCTTCGGCCTCGTCGCCGTGGGGGAGAAAAGCCACCTCGATCCCGAGTGCCAGGGCGCGGGGTGCACGCCGGGGACGACGTCGCAGATCGCTATGTTGAAGCGCAACGCGGTCGTCTCCACGATCGGCTTCTCGATCGGCGTCTCCGGGCTCGCGTGCGGGGCCGGGGTCCTTCTGTTCGCGCCGGCCCGCGCCGATGCGGGCAGCGTGCGTCCGTTCATCGGCCCCGGGCTGGCCGGCGCCGCGGGTTCCTTTTGGTGATCTTCGCTTAGGGCGCGCGCACAAAGCCCCTCGTCATGACGAACTACGGCTCTTCGATTCTGGTCGCCATCGCGGTGCTTCCTCTGGGTCTCGGCGCCGTGGGCATCGGATGCGCGCAAATCTTGGCGGTCGACTCGCTCTACGTCGTCGCGTCGGACGCTGGGAAGTCGGTGGGCATCCCAGGCAAGCCCGCGGGCGACGGCGCGTCGGACGCTGGCTGTTTGCCGGGGACGGATCGGGCCACGCTCGAGAATGCCTGCACGAACGCGATGTGCGTGCCCTTCGACAATCATCGCGTGACGCAATGCACCGACGACGACGGTCGGCTCACCTGTCCCGTCGTTCCCCCGTCGGACGCAGGAATCCCCGCACCCCTCGCTCTCGAGGGGGGGGCGTTCGACGCCGGATCCGATGCGGGGGTTCTTCCGCCGTGTTCCAAGTTGCCCGAGCTCAACGGCTTCACGTTTCCGCAGCCGTACGTGTACGGCTCCGGATCGAGCGCCCTTTCGCTCTACGTCGGCAAGCTCGCCCAGGCCTTCGCCAACCAGGGGGAGGGCACCATCCTCTACCAGATTGCCGGGTCATGTTACGGCGCGTACACGACCGTCCTCTCCGACAGCTATCCCCTCGGGGCCGTCCCCGCGACGACCGGACCGGCCACCGCCACTTATTTCGACCCGTTCCAGAGCGACGTGAACGGCGTCCCCCTCCAGTACACGTGCGCGATCGACGAGCCGACGAGGACGGCCGATTTCGGCGTCTCCGACGTGTTTCCTGCGACCTGCCTGCCGCAGCTGATGCAAACCGGTGGACTGCCCAACAACCTGTACGACTTCTTCGGTCCGGTTCAGACGATGGTCCTCGCGGTGCCAGTCGGCTCATCCCAGACGTCGATCAGCGCGGACGCCGCGTACATGGTCTGGGGGTTCGGCAACGGCTCGGGCGTGTCCCCCTGGACGGACGAGGCCTACCTGCTGCAGCGGAGCGGAAGCTCGGGAACGCAGAGCATGATGTCGGCCACGCTCTCGCTCGATCCGTTCTCCTGGCACGGAGTCACGCACAGCTCGAATCAGACCGTTCTGGCGGACATGCTTGCCGCTGCGTCGAGCCCCGACAAATCGGCCCAGGAGGGCACGATGGGGATCCTTGGCGCCGACTTCGTGGAGGACAATCGCGCCCAGATCCGGGTCCTCGCCTTCCAGGACCGCAGTCAGACGTGCGGCTATTACCCTGACTCGACCGCGACCGCGCACGACAAGCAAAACGTGCGCGACGGTCATTACCCGGTCTGGGGGCCCTCGCACTTCATCGCGCCGGTCGATGCGAACGGGCAACCGATCAACGTCACCGTCGGCAAGTTCATCGATGCGCTCTCTGGCACGACGACGATCGCGGGTCTCGACCTGCTGCAGACGTACCAAGAGCGCCACATCATCCCGCTCTGCGCCATGCACGTCACTCGAAGCAGCGACGGCCAGGACTACCAGCCGTACGCTCCGCCAAACTCGTGCAGCTGCTACTACGACTTTCTGACGAGCGGACAGGCCGACTGCGTCGCGTGCCAGAACGCGGGAGGGTGCACGAACGCGCCCAACGGCGCCACCAGCTGCAACGTCTTCGGCAACCCCCCCGTGGGCTACTGCGAACCGCCTGGGGATTGAGTCGGCTTCGCCAGGTACATCTCCAGCGTGGGGCCGTCGTTGGCGACGGCGCGTGCGTCGTCGAGGGTGATCTCACCCGCGTTGACGCGATCCGCGAGGCAGCGTTCCAGCGGGAGCATGCCCTCGCGCCTGCCCGACTGCAGGGCGGTCGCGATCTGCGCCGGCTTGCCGTCGCGGATGAGGGAAGAGACGGCGTGGTTTACCCTCAGCACCTCGATCACGGGGAGGCGCCCGCGCGCCTGTTCGCGCGGCGTGCGCGGCGCGCGCGGCAGGAGCTGCTGGACGACGACGACGCGGAGCGACTCGGCGAGCTGGGCTCGAACCTGCGCCCCGCGTGCTCCTGCCGCGTCCACGATCCGTTCGATGGCCGACGCGGCGGAGCGGCAGTGCAGCGACGAGAGCACCAGGTGGCCTGTCTCGGCCGCCGTGAGCACGAGCTCGATCGTCTCCGGGTCGCGCATCTCGCCGACGAGCAGCATGTCGGGGTCCTCGCGCAGCGCGTCGCGAAGGCCGGTGGCGAAGTGCGGCACGTCCTGGCCCACCTGCCGGCGGCGCACGATCGACTTGTCGGATGGGGTGAGGGCGTACTCGATCGGGTCCTCGAGGGTCGTCAGCGCGATCGACTGACGCCGCAGAGCCTCCTGCGCGAGCGCGGCGAGCGTCGTCGACTTGCCCGATCCCGTCGCGCCGCCCACGATTACGAGGCCGTGAGGGAAGTCGACGAGATCGCCGAGGGGGACGGGCATGTGCAGCGATGCGAGCGAGGGCGCCTGCGCGGGGAGCATTCGAATCGCCGCCGCCAGTCCGTGTGACGTACGGAAAACGTGGGCGCGGACTCTGCCGACGCCCTCGACGTCGACGCCGAGATCGACGGCGTGGCCGGCCACGACGCGCTGCTGCTGCGCGGCGTCGAGGCCGAGGAGAGTCGCGACGGCGGCAGGCCCCGAGCGCAGCGGCTGCAGCGCGCCATCGACGCGAGCGATCGGTTCCTGCCCGTCCGCCAGGTGCAGGTCGCTCGCCCGCATGGCCGCGGCCGCGGCGACGAGCCGAGCCAGGCCCGCCAGCTCGCCGTGGGCGACGGATTCGGGGCCGTGGCTGGGCGCTTCGGCCGATGCGCGGGCAGGGGCGGGCATTTCGACAGGGGCCTGCGCGCGCGCCGCCGGACCCCGCACGAAGACAACGTCGAATCCGTCCGGACGTCGCGTGGCCGTCACGTGGAACGCCCCGAGGCCCGGGGCGTCGTAGACGAAGTCGGTTCGCCCTGCCGTCATGGCCTGTTCGTGGGCGGGATCGAGCACCCCGTCGAGCAAGTCGCGCAACGTTTCTTCGGGGGTCGCGGGGAGCGACAGCCGCCGCACGGCGCCCGACGCGAGCATTCTCGGCTCGCGGTCGACCCCGAGCCGAAGCTCGTTGGCCCCTTGAGCAACCACGATCGAGAGGAGGCTGTCGATTCGCGCCATTGCCGCGTCCTTGTGCAACGACCCCCGGTACGCAACGAGGACTGACGATACCTCATTCCCCGCGCGTAGCGAATTGACGCACCCCCCGGGGGGCAAGTACTTATGCGGCCGTGCGGCCGACGCCCTCCTGGGAGCTCTCGCGACGCGGGTACTGGCAAGCTGTCGGCGCTTGCCTCGCCCTGTTCCTGGGCGGGTGGCTGCTGCTCTTCAGGGACGTCTACGGTCTCTGCCAGGACGACGCCTGGACCTTCCTGAAAGCCGTCGAGGTGGCCGGCGACTGGAAGACGGCCTTCGCGGGCAGCCACTATGGGTATCCGGCGGGGAACGTAAACCATCTTCTCTATTTGCTCGTCACCAAGATTCCGCTCGCGACTGGTTGGACGTTCCCATCCTTCGAGGAGCACTTCCATTTTGCGGAGACCGCTCGATACCGGTTCACGATGTTGTTCGCGGTCTTGTTCCAGGGCGCGGGGCTCGCGCTCTGGGCCTGGGTCGCCGAGACGTTCGCGCCGCGGCGCCGGGAGGTCGCGCTCCTCTCGCTTGTACTCATTCTCTTGACTCCAACGTACAACTACTGGCTTCCCAAGCTGGATTCGCGTCTTCTCGGCTTGCCGTTCGCGCTGTGCGGTTTGGGGATCCTGATAAAGCCGGTTCGGACTTTGGAGTGGGCATTCGTGGCAGGCCTGTTGCTCTCGGCGGCATGCTCGATTCACTACACCGCAGCCTACCTGGTGATGCCGGTCGCCTTGGCATTCTCGATCGCGTCGGTGCTGGCGAACCGCCGTCAGGGCTTCTATCTCAGCGCGGCTCTCGCGCTCGGGATCGGAGCGGTGCCCCTGGCTTTCGAGGCCATCAGCTACGCGATGTTCGACCAAAAGTGGGACCAAGGGCCGTTCGCAACGGCGCGGGGGCTCAGCCGCTTTCACACGTCCAAGCTCTCGCGCTGGGGGCAGCTTCGCCTCTGGGTGGATCTGCTCCAGAGCCAGGTGGGCCTGGCCGCCATGGTCGCGTTCCTGGCGGGCCTCGTGCTGGCTGCCCGAAAGGCGGTGCCCGGCGTTCTCCCCGTGACCCAGACGCGACGGATGATGCTCTTGGCCAGCGTGGTCGGCTTTGGCTGGCTGCTCCTGTGGGGCGGCGAGGCGTTCATCCGTCAAACCTCATATTTGCAGCCCTTCGTCTTCTTCTTCGCCGGCGTCACGATCGTCGCCGTCGCAGCGCGGATTGCCGATCCGTCGCGACGCCGGGTGGCGATGGGTCTCATGTTCGCGCTGATCGCCGCCCGACCGGCGATCGAGACCGCCCACGTCCTCGTCGGACACGCAGGCCTCGGGCGAACCCTCCGGTGGGTGCACGACAACCGCCCCGCGAGCCGCGTCTATTGGCTGGCGTCGAGCTGGGCGCAGGATCCCAACATCCACAACCTGGCAGACCTCGACAGCGCTCCCGAAGGAGCGGTGCTGATCGGCTATTACCCGTCTATATTCCTTACGGGGCGGCCGGGCCAGCGCGTGTACCTGGAGGCGACGCCGCCACTCTTCGAGGCGCCGTCGCTTTGGTCGGCGTCCGCGCTCAGCGCCGAAGGCCGCGGCTTCGGCCACAATCCCTTCGACAGCGACCTTCTCGTGCGCACTGTCAGAGTGTGGAGCGTCGCGTCGTTGCGCGAGGCGCGCGCCTGGCCCGAGCTGCCCATTTTGCGCGTGACCGCCGACTCGAGCGCCAGTCCCGACGATGCGCCAGAGAGCGTTTTCGATCACGACTCCAGGCCCGGTCGAGGGTGGGTATCCGCGGATACGCCGGGCATGCACACGCTCGAAGTCGTCTTTCAGCGGCCCACGATGCTGGGCGACGTCTTCGTCGTGGAGCGGCAGGACGACCTCGATCGAGGCGACCCAAGGATCGAGTTCACATGCCGAATCGTCAAAGCCAGCATCGACGTGGCGGCCGCCGACGGCGTCTACAAGACCGTCTGGCTTGGCGACGGCCTCGAGCGCGACGCCGCCGTCCGCGCGCGGTGGCCGCCCACGGTCATCCAGAAGCTGAAGATTGCGATCGACAAATCCGTAGTGAGCTCGGGCCCGACGAATCAGGCTTCGATCGAGGAGCTGGCCTTTCCCGGCCACACGGCCGTCATGGCCACGAAGACGAAGACCGAGTAGCGCCCCGACCGGCGTTCACGCGCTGCTGGCTGGCGCGTCGAACTCCTTCAGCCGCTGCAGCGCCCCGGACACGCGCTCGTCGGGCACGGCTTCCGGCAGGTCGCCGCTGACGGAGCCCAGGACGACCGTGATGTTGTCTCGGCCACCGTGCCGTTTTGCGAGATCGATCAAGACGGAGCAGGCTGCATCCAGCCGAGGAGCGCCGAGGATCGCGTCGCGGATTTCGGAGGCGTGCAGTTCATTCGTCAGTCCGTCCGAGCAGAGGACGAAGCTGTCGCCCTGTCGGAGGTCGAGCTTGCCCATGGCGACCTGCACGTCTGGCTCTTGCCCCATGGCCTGGAGGATCACATTCTTGTAGGGCGCGTCGGCCGCGTCCTCCGGCGTGAGCGCCCCCGAGTCGACGAGCATCTGCACGTAGCTCTGGTCGCGCGTGACCTGAACGAGGCGCCCCCCTCGGAGCAGGTAGGCGCGGGAGTCGCCGACTTCGGCGATGTACGCGGTCGGGCCGTGCAGAAACACCGCCGTCAACGTCGCGCCCATATCGCGGCGACCGGGCAGCTTGGCCGCCTCCCACACCTGACGGTTCGCGCTCTTGACGGCTCTCTCCAAGAGGGCATCGTCGAGCGGGATCGTCGAGGTGGTCTTCATCGAGCGCCGCAGCGACTCGATGACTAGCGCGCTCGCCACCTCCCCGGCGTTGTGACCGCCCATGCCGTCGGAGACGGCGAGCAGGACGCCGCGTTCCCGGATCTCGAACCCGGCCCGCGGGATCGCGCCGATCAAGCTGTCGCCGGTGAGGTCCGATACGACGAAGGCGTCTTCGTTGGTCTCCCGTAGGAGGCCGATGTCGGTCTGGCCGCAGACTGTCAAGTTGATGGACATGGGGGACCTTGGGCGGGGTGGCACATTGCGAACGTCGTTTTGGTACTCCTAGAAACCGTCGTCGGCAGTCGGCTTGAGCGGTCGCGTCTTCGTGGCAGGAGCGCTCGACGCTCCAGCGCTTCGCGCCTTCGATCGGGGCGCCGCTTTTGGCGGTGTCCTGGGCGCGGTTGCCTGCGCGGCTGGAGGCGCCGTCGGCGCCGGGCGAAGAGGCTCGGCTTCGGGGGAGGGCTGGGCTTCGGAGCCCGCCGAGGCTCCCGTGGTTGGGGCCAAGGGCGATGCCATCGTCTCGGCGGGAGAAGGACCAGACGTGGGAGCCGATGGCTGCAGGGGCGCTTCTCCCGTCGTCGCGACCCCGACGCTCGCCCTTGGGTGTGTCGTCAGAGCCAAGGCGGCAGCGCACACCAGCAGCACGGCGAGGAGGGCCGCCGCGGTCCGTTGGCGCACCTTGGCTGCTCGCGATCGGATCACGGCAGGCGCCGGAAGGAGCATTGCCGCGGACATCCAAGGCGCAGAAGCCTGGACGGACGCCGGGACGAACAAATCACGCGGGGGCATCACCCAGGGAGGCGTCGTTCGTTCGAGCGGATCGATCGGGCCGAAGGCATCGCCCGGCGAGGGCGCCTGCGATGCCGCCCGCTTTAGGGTGGCCGGCGAATCCAGGATGAGCGCCGACGAACGGGGTCGAGGGGGCGGCAGCGCCGGGGCATCGTTGGGCCGACGCGGCGGCGGTACGGGTGGCGGAAGAACCCCGGGCGGGTTGCCCATGCCGATCAACGTCGTCTTGGACTCGAGGGGAGGTCGAGAGGCTCCCGGGGGGGCGCGTGGACGAACGTCAGCGCGCGCCATCGGCGCTTGCGACTCGTACCGACGACCGGCATCCGGCCAGGCGGCGACGATCTTGTCGAGCACCACCTGCGACGGGTCGTCGACCAGGATGAACTTGACGCCGATCCCCGCGGGTTGGGCCGCGGTAGCGTGCGCTTCGTCTCGTCGCCAAACGACTCGTCCGACGCCCACGAAGACGGACCGATTGCCCGCGATGCGGAGGTCGAACTTGACGAAGGTCCCCGGAGCGATGTTGCGGTCGGTCTTGATGAAAAGGCCGCGTGGGCTCACATCGAACTTGTGCCGATCGATGAAGTCGTCGACGGTCGGGCTTTCGCAGTGCACGACGAGCGTCGCTAGCTTCGTGGGCTTCGTTGCGCGAATGGTCGAGTACGCCTCCGCAGCAGCGCCCTGCTGGAGCGTGTCGATCGAGTGGGGGCGCGGGTCCGTCACGCCGTGGATGTGTGCACGAAGCAGGCCGCCATGGGGCGAGTGTCCCCTGCACCACTCTTCTCTGCGCCTCATCTCTCCGTCTTTGCACTTTGCGTCTTGTCCCTTCTCTGTCTCTCCGCCTCGTCGCGCCGGGACGAGCGCCACCCGACCTCGAAGTGTTCAGCTTCGTCGCGCCTGACCTGTCTGACACAGCACACCTACCCACGAGTCGTCGGCGTGGGAGGCGCCCGTTTCACCCTTGAGCTTGGCGCGGGGCGAGTCACTTCGCCAACATATCCATGTTTAGGACCGAGTCGAACAGCGTGGCTCGTCCATTGCAGTGCGGCTCGACCATGAACACTTCGAACGCTTCACGGAACAGTTGGGCCCGTTATGCATTGGCATCCATTCCCTTCGCTGCACTCACGGCGCTCGCACACGACGCGCGCGCGACCGTCGTCAGTGAGTGCGGCAACATCGACATCGAAGCGAGTGCGAGCTGTCAACTCGTCACGAAGCAGAATTGCTCGACTCAGTGCGCGCCGGCGATGTGCGTCACGGCGTGCGCGGCGCAACTCGAGCAGTCCTGCAACTCCAAATGCACCGCGTCCGCGGCGACAACCTGCACGTCGAGCTGCGATTCGAGCTGCACCACCCAGTGCTCGACCAGCCCCGCGCAGTTCGATTGCACGACGGACTGCAGCCAGCGGTGCCAATCGGGGTGCAGCGCGTCGTGCTCCGCGTCGGCCTCCTCTTCGACCTCGACGACGAATGCGGCCGGCATCGAGTTGGAAGACGGCTCGGTGCTGGAGGGTGGCGTCACGGTAGACAGCGGGGGCCTTTTGGACGCGACGATGGTGTCTACCGGCTCGCCCGATTCGTCGACCACCACCACCACGACGACGTCGTCGTCGATGGCCGAATGCACGGCGTCGTGCGGCGCGTGCTGCAGCGACACGTGCACGACCCAGTGCGTGAGCGTGTCGACGACGGCAACCTGCAACACCAAGTGCAACGCCGACTGCAACGGTTCGTGCACCGCGACGGCCAACGAGCAGTGCCAGGAGCAGTGCCAGGCGAGCAGCTATCAGGAATGCGAGTCCCAGCAGGCGAGCACCTGCATGACCCAGTGCCAGGACACGGGCGCCATCTTCTGCGACGGAAACTACGTCAGCGCCAGCGACGTCAGCCAGTGCATCTCGACGCTCAACACGATGTTGACGACGCAGATCAGCGCGAACGTGACGGCAACGTCGTCGACGACATGCGACGGCGGCAGCTGCACGACTACCGGTACGGTCAACGCGAAGACGTCGTGCTCCGTCGCATCGAGCCCGGGTACGGGCACGGGCCCCGGGGCGCTCTGGCCGTTCGGTGCGGCCATCGCCGCGGTCGTCGCCGGGCTGCGCCGCCGGTCGCGTCGCTCCGTCTGACGACGCGGCTCGCGGGGAGTCGACTCCGCCCTTCTGAGAGGGGGGCGGAGTCGAGGGTATCGCGCTTGGGTGGCACCACACGCAGGCATCGGGCCCTGCTACGCTGAGTCGGTCATGGTCGCCGACCCATGAAGTCAGCCTCTGGGCCGGCGGCGGGGGCTGGCTCCGCCATCGCGCGGCTCTACGGGGCGCCGCTCGACGAGTTCGTCGAGCTGCGGAGAACCCTCGCGGCCGAGCGGCGGTCTGCCGGGGACGTGACTGGCGCACGCGACGTGCTGGCCGCAAAGAAGCCGTCGCGCATGGTCTGGGCCACCAATCAGGTGGCCCGCCGCCATCCCGGCGTTTTGAGGGCCGCCTTCGACGCGCATACGGTTGCGGCGAAGGCGCAGTCCGGCGGCGACGCGGGCACGATGCGAGAGACGACTCGCGCATTCCGTGATCGAGTCGCTGACGTCGTCAAAAGATGCGCGGGGATTCTGGCCGAAGTCGGGATTGCCCCGCCCACACCCGCGCAAGCCCGTCGCCTCGGCGAGACGCTCCGCGCGGCGATGGGCGAAGGCGGCGAAACGCGCGAACGCTTGCTCTCGGGATGTCTCGCCGAGGATCTCGAAGTCGACGACCTCCCCGGTCTCGAGGCGGGACTTCGCGAAGCGACCGCGCGGCCCCCCAAGGGAAAGGACGACCACGCCGGCAAGGCGCGTGAACGGGAACGACAGCGAGAGGCCGAGCGAAGTCGGGAGGCGCAACGTGCCCAAGAGGCACGCGATCGCGCGGTCGCGGAAGCCAGGCAAAGCCTCGCGGCGCTGGAAGAAGAAGCACGTCAGGCGCGCATCGCGGCGCGGCACGCGGACACGAGCGCGGCGCGCGCCAGGGCCGAGGCGGACCGGGCTCACCAGGCGGTCACGATCGTCGAAGAGCGCCTGGCGGGAGCTCGCAAGGCGCTCGGTGACTTGAAAGGACCCTGAGACGACGACCCTGATCAGTTGCACATCAGAGTGTCGAGCGCCGTGCACGTGCCCGTCATCGAACCCTGAGAGCCGGGGACGCATCGTGTCTCTGGAGCGCACGGCAGAGCGGAGGCGTCCGGCGTATCGAGCGAGCAGACAGTGCCGTTGTCGACGTCGGGTTGGCACGATCCGGTGACGCAGGTCGAAATCGCGCAGACGGAGTCCTGGATCCCTCCGTCTCCCGTCGTCGTGCCGCAGGACATTCCGGATTGCACGAGGGTCTTCGTCTGGCAGGTGCCGATGCCGGCGCCCGCGTCGGCGCTGTGCATGCAGAAGAGTCCCAAGTTCGCATCGCACGAGGGTAGGGTCGCGGCAGACGAGTCGCACGCGGCTCCGACCGTCGCCCCGGCAGCCTGGCAGGTGCCCGTCGTTTTGGTCGACACGACGGCGCCGACGCACGAGAGCGTCGCCGCACAGGGAGTCGTCCCCGGCAAGCATGCCGCGCCCGTCGAGGCGTACACGGCGCATACGCCCACGACCGCGGTCGTGGCGCCGTCCGGCTTTTCGCAGGCCATGTTGTAGCCGCATTGGCTCGTGCTCTGACACGAAGCGCCCGCAGCGGGCGCCGGCTGGCAGGTGCCACAGATGGCGTACGGCCCGACGGTACAAAACGCGCTCGCGCACTGGGCGTTCGCCCCGCACGCCGAGCCGTTGGCCAGAGCCCCGGCGGGAGAGAGACACGCGCCCGAAGGGTTGCCGTCGCGAAAATCGACACAGCTCTCCGTGGCGATCAGCGCCGTACACGTCTCCAGGTTTTCAGGGGTCTGCGCCGTCCCCTTGGCCATGAGCGAGAAGACGCACGGCGCGGAATTGGCGCTGATGCATTGCTGCGTGCCGTTCAGACCATAATCCAGGAGATTTTCGTAGCCGTTGAGCGAGCAGGTGTCGCGCTTGTTGCACCGGGCGGTCTCGTAGTCCGTGCAGGCCTGCGTGATGCTGGCCGGGACACCGCCCTCGCCCGTCAAGATGGCGCCGCCGTCGCTCGAGCCACCCGCATTGCTGCTGCTGCCGCCACACGCCGTGGACATCGCGAGAAGCGCACCGAAAGCCCAGTTCTTTGATGACAAATGCATGGTTATCTCCGCGCTTCAATTGTCGAGGCCGACCCAGATCGGCTTCGAGGACGTCGTGGTGACCCCCGAAGTCGTCAGGGGGACCGAGGAGGGCAGAGAGGTCGGCGTGCCGGTCGTTACGTAAACCGAAAAACTGAACGGCGTCGACGCGCTCTTTCCGAGACTGGCCGGAGCGCCGCTCGAGTCCGGCCCGATGCCGAACGCGGGAGGGTTCGTCCCCACGCTGAGGATCCCGACCATCACGGTCTGTCCCGCCGTGACGGCCACGGACGTCGTGAGGGCTGCCGAACTCTTTGCGCTTCCGGTGCCCGAGGTCCAGGCGGTGGTCTGATCGGCGCTGGCGCTCGCGAGCGTTGCCGTGCCGGATGCGGTCGACAGGGTATAGAGGCCGACGACGTTGTCGCCCGACGTCAACCCCGACCCCAACACGCCGAGGTAGAGGTCGACGTGCCCGACGGTGAAGGTGTTCTGCAGCGTGAGGGCCGCAAAGTACACGGTGTTGGCCAAGAGCGGGGTCGTTGTCGTGCCGATCGATTGGGGCGGGAAGTTCCACTCCACCAGGCCGTGGTTGGCCGGAGAGTCCGACGCGTACGCGTACGTCGCCGGGTGCGCGCCTGTTATCCCGTTGTGCGCCGCGTACGCGACCGAATAGGGACCCTGGAAGAGCCACTGCGCCGTCAAGGCGCCCAGGCTTTGATTGGCGATGTACATGTTGCTGTCGTCGCCCGTGCTGTTCTCGGAGATGCCGTAGTTGGGCGCGCCGGAGACGCCGGCGGTCACGCCGAGGGAGTTCGCGTACACCGTGTTGTGCGTGGAGAAGACGCCGCCCCCGGAAGATCCCCCGGTATCGTCGATGAAGATCTGGCTGCTCGTGCCGCCCATCATCTGGCTGGAGTCACGGACGGTGTTGGACGCCACCTGGATCCCCGACTCGCTCACGACGTGGATCCCGTGTGTCCCCGAGTTCTCGACGTAGTTGCCCACGATCGCGTTGTTCGTCCCCGGCGTGTTGTCGACCTGGCCGCTTTGAGGGAGGCCATTGACCAGGATGCCCTCGAACTGGTTGTCGTGGATGGTGCACCCCTCGACCACGTTGTTCTTGGAACCGGCCTGCAGGACGACGCCGGCGCCGGAGTTGGCGTAGGCCTCGTCGCCGACGAGGCGGTTTCCGCTGGACGCCGTGACGAGATCGAAGCCGTCGCGCAAGTTGTTGTACGCGGTGCTCCCGATGACGGTGCCCTCGTAGCTTGCGGCCAGGAGAAACCCGTCCAGGCCGTTGTCGTGACCGATGCAGCCCTCGAACAAGGTGCGAGTGGTGCGCTCGCTGGTCTCGAAGCCGTACGTCGAGTTGTTCATCGACTCGACGCGAATCAGCTGGATGTCCGCGTCGGTCTGCGTGGACATCGCCGTCACGCCGGCATAGAAGCCGACGACGTTGGCGCTCGCGGTCTGTTGGCTCTTGTTGCCGTCGATCGTGAAGTCGCGAAACGTGATGTGGGTGTTCGCGACTCCAGCCGGCGTGCGGACGATGCCCGTGGCCCCCCCCGACCCCGGCGCGAGCTGGATCGTGGTGACGCCGATGCCCATGCCCGCCAGCGTGCTGTTGTTCACGCTCATCGTGACGCAGCCGTTCGTGCCCACGCTCGGGGCGGGCACGACATACGTGCCCGCCTGAAGCTGCACGAAGCCGCCCGTCGACGGGAGCAAGGCGATCGCCGCGTTGATGTTTGCCCCGTCGTTGGCGGCAATCCCCGTGGGCGGAGCGACCTGGACGACCCCCGGTGCTCCGCCGTCGGGGTATTTGTAGGGGGTGCCGCAGGTACATGCGTCGCCGCCACCGCCCCCAGAGCTGGTGCCCATCGTCCCGGAGGAGCCGTCCGCTCCGCCCTGGGGCGTCCCGGGCTCGCACGCGACGGTGCCGTGGCCGCCGTCCGACGCGGCGCCGGCTCCGTCGCCGTTGCTCTGGCCGCAACCGAGAGCGACGAACGGCGCCATCGCCGCGGCCAACCGAACGACTCTGCTGAAGGAAATCTTCATCGCCCTACCCAAGTCAAATGCTGAGCCCGACCCAGACCGGGATTGTGCCGCTCTCGGTCGTATCCGTGAAGAGCGTCACCGACGACGGTAGCGCGGTCTGCGAAGTGGTCTCGTAGGTCGAAAAATTGAGGGGCGTGGTCTTCGTCTGCCCCAGGTTGGCCGGATTGCCGGTGGAGTTTGGGGCGCGCCCGAAGGCCGGGGGAGTCGTACCCACGGTCAGGATCCCTACCATCACGACCTGCCCCGCCGCCACGGCGGTGGGGGTGGTCAGCGCCACGGTGCTCAGGGCGCCCGCGTTGCCAGCGTCGCTCCAGTTCGCGCTCTGATCGGCGCTGGCGCTCGCCAGCGTCGCGGAGGTGCCGGCGTCCGCCGTGGGGAAGGTGTATAACCCCACCACGCTGCCGCCCGATGCGAGCGTCGAGCCCTGCGCCCCGAGGTACAGGTCGACGTGTCCGACCGTGAACGTGTCCTGCGCGGTGAGCGAGGCAAAATAGACGGTGCCGCTCGTGAGCACGCCCCCGGCGCCGACGATGCTCTGCGGCGGGAAGTTCCACTCCGTGAGGCCATGGGCCGCGGGTGAGTCGAAGGCGTACGCGACCTCCACCGGTTGGGCGCCCGTGGAGCCGTTGTGGGCCGCGTACTTGATCGAACCGGGACCCTGAAATAGCCACTGCGCCGTCAACGCGCCAAAGCTCTGATTGCCGACGTACATGTTGGCGTCGTCGCCCGCGCTGTTTTCGTAAATTCCGTATTTGGGCAAGCTGGCGACGCCCGTGGTCACGAGCATCGAGTTCGCATAAACCGTGTTTTGCGTGGAGTAGAAGGTGCCCGTCGAGCCGGAGCCGGCGACATCGTCCAAGTAGATTTGATTGCTCGCTCCGCCCTCGGCCTGGCTCGAGTCGCGAATGGTGTTGGCGGCGATCTCCACCCCCGACTCGCCCTGGACGTGGATCCCGTGCATGCCCGAGTTCTCGACGAGGTTGCCGACGATGGCGTTGTTGGTGCCGGGCGTCGTGTCGATGTTCGGCGGGCTGTTGGGGACGCCGTTGACGAAGATGCCGTCGGCCATGTTGTCGTGGACGATGTTGCCCTCGACGACGCAGTTCTTCGTGCTCTCCTGGAGCACGATCCCGTCCTGACCGTTCGAGTAAGCCTCGTCGCCGACGAGCCGGACCGAGTTCGTCCCGAAGACGAGATTGTACCCATGACGCGCGT
>PLIR01000306.1 GCA_003139415.1 Myxococcales bacterium
GCCTCCATGACGGGCTAATGGGCTTCGTGACGGGCTTGAGCGATGAACGACCGGGACAAACGGGCTTCCGTGACTGAGTGACCGGGTGCCTCGGTTACGATTTAGACCGGGTGCCTGGGTGACAGATCGCTCCTTTCTTCAAGCATGGTCCGGGAGCGGAGGGCATGGAAACCGGGCGTGACGGAGACGCAGACCGACCCTTTCCGAGACACAACCCCGGGTGCATCGCGACACAACCCGGCGGGCTCACGCGTAGCCGCACGCCCCGAAACGCACTAACGCCTCTCCCATGGACCGCCTGAACACAGTGACCGGGAGCGTTCGTCCGGAGGACCTCGGCATCACCCTCGTGCACGAGCACTTGCTCATCGGCTACCCCGGCTGGAGCATGGACGCCCTCGCGCCGCCCTTCCGGCGCGCCGAGGCCGTCTCGCGAGGCGTCGATCGCTTGACCGAGCTACGCGCTCACGGAGTGACCACGTTCGTCGATCCATGTCCGATCGATCTCGGGCGGGACGTCGAGTTCATGGCCGAAGTCTCCGAGAAGTCGGGCGTCCACGTGATCTGCGCCACGGGCGCGTACACGGAGCTCGAGGGGCTCTCGTATACCTTTCGTGCACTGCCGGTGGAGGAGATCACGGCGATCTACGTCAAGGAGCTCACCGAGGGCATCGGCAGCACGGGCATTCGCGCCGGCTTCGTCAAGGTCGCGACGGGTGCACCGGCGATCTCCGCCTACGAGCGCAAGCTCGTCGTCGCAGGAGGACGAGCGGCCGCCGCCGTCGGGTGTCCCGTCTTGACGCACACGGAGGACGCGCAGTGCGGGCTCGAACAGATCGCGCTCTTGACCGAACAGGGGGTTATGGCGCACCGAATCCTCGTCGGCCACTCGGACGGTCGCGACGACCACGACTACCGCCGCGCGCTCGCGGATCGGGGCGCCTACGTGGGGTTCGACCGGTTCGGGCTCGACGCCATCCTCGACGATGACAAGCGCGTGGACGGCGTCTGCCGGATGATCGACGACGGCTACGTGACATCGGTCTGCCTCTCGCACGACTCGATCTGCGCCGGTTGGCTCGGAAGACCTGTCTTTCGCGGACGCCGTGTCACGACCGCAGAGGCGATCGCTGCCGCGAACCCGAACTGGACGGCGACGCACCTCTTCACGCGCATCTTCCCTCGAATGCGCGAACGGGGTGTCACCGACGCCGACATCCGCACGATGCTCGTCAGCAACCCGGGCCGGTACTTCCGCGGCGACGTGGCGCCTGGCCGGGACAACCGACACCGCATGATAGCGTGACGCGATGTTCGAGCCGCTCGCGGCCCAGCAGACCGCGGGCGCCGTGCTCATTCTCGCGGCTGCGGGCGCCCTGGTGCTCGCGTGGCTGTCGCTCCGGGCAGCGCCCAGGGGGCTGCTCGTGGTCGGGGGGCTGTTCGTGGTGTCTCTCTCGGCGCGCGCCTTTCTTGTCGCCTACTTCGCAACCGTCATCGCCGCGACGTGGCGCGCGCGCACGCGCCTGAGACGAGACGCGTTGGTCGTCGTCCTCGGCGGCACCGGGCTCGCGATCGGCCTGCGGGTGGTGGGTGCCCCTGCCAGCCCCCCCCTTGGCGGCCCCCCCGTTGCCGCGCCAAAGGACCCGCGCGCGTCTGTCGAGGCTTGGCAGGCCCGAGACAACCCGTGGCGAGCCCGTGGAGTCGCCCTGGCGTGGGCCCGTGCGGAGAAGGACGCGCCGGGCGAGGGCTACGCCACGCTCGCACAACTCGACTGGAACCTGGGCGAGCGCGACAAGGCGCGCCGTGTGCTGCAGCACTTGCTCGAGCGCACCGCGGACCGCGACGTGCTCGAGCGCGCGCGTCGCCTGCGCCAAGACTGGGGCGACCCGTGACCTCGGCCCGCACCGCCGCACGCTCGGTCTTCATCGTGGGATCCGCCGCGCTGGTCGTAGCCGTGTCGTGGCGATTCATGGACCTGCTCGGCGACAGCTTCTGGACGATGGCCCTCGGGCGCACCATCCTCGCGACGCGAACGCTGCCGGCTCAGGATCCGTTCGCGTACACCTCCGTGCACGAGCGCTACTTCGTGCAGATGCCGGCCACCGCCGTCCTCTTCGCCTGGCTCGCCGCGCACGCCGGCCTCGCGGCGGTGGCCGCGACCGCGGCTCTCGTCCAAGCGGCAGCGTGGATCATCGCTTGGCTCGGATCGAGCCGCGGCAGTCGAGGGGCGGTGGCGCAGCTCGTCGCGCTGCCCGCGGTGCTCCTCGGCGAGTTCCTGGGCCGAGGCGATCTCTGCGCGCGCGGGCAAGTGTTCGGGTCGCTCGGGTTCGCGATCCTCCTGGTCCTGGTGGACCGCGTGCGACGCGGCCGCGCGGTGCATGGGATCGCGCCGTTTGCGCTTGCCGCCGCGTGGGCAAACCTTCACCCGTCTTTTGTCTTGGCCGTCGCCGTGCCGCTCGCATGCGCGGCGATGACGTACGTCGACCCGCCGGACGAAAGGACGCCGGCAAGGCCTCTGCTTCGGCTCGCAGCCTGGGCGAGCGCGGGGATGCTCGTGACCCCTTATGGTCCGGGGCTCCTCCTCGACGTCATGAAGCTGATGCGAGACCCCACGACGGCGGAGCTCGACCTCTTTCAGTCGCCGAACTTTCGCTCCTTCGCGTGGCTGGTGCTCGTTGTCCTGACGCTCACCGCGATGAGCCTTCGCGCCTCCTACGGGCCCACAGCCGGGCGCGCGTCCGACGTGGCGCTGATGGCGGTCTTGCTCGCGGCGGCATGCGGAGCGCGCCGCTACGGGGACTTGCTTTGGCTGACCGTCGTCTTCCAGCTCGGTCGGTCGGCGGGCGACGCCGTCGAAGGGCACGCCGCCGTAGCCGCGGCCCTGGCCGCGCGGTTCGCCGTGCAGGCGGCCTTCGCGATGGCGGGGGTCGAACTCGCAGCCGCGACGGCCCTCGTCACGAGGCCGAGGGACTTCCTATTTCAGGTCCCGGCGGGGGCCACGGCGTTCGTGCAGAACAGCGGGCACGGCGCGCTGCCGGATCACGTCTACGCGCCCTACCACTGGGGCGGATACCTCGACTGGGCGTTCGACGGACGTCGCAAGGTCTTCATCGATGGACGCAACATGCTCTTTCACAATGGCGTGATAGAGGACGCGCTGGCGATCCAGACGGCGCAGCCCGGCTGGTCGCAGCTCCTCGAGAGCTACGCCATCGAGACGCTCATCACGGAGCGATGGAGCCGCCTCGAGGCAGCCGTGGCGAACGATCCCGCTTGGCAGCCGCTGTTTCAGGACGAGCGAGCGAGCGTGTACGTGAAGAAGCCGCGGTCTCCAGGGTGAGACCCCAGGTTGAGACCAGGGGCAACTTCGACCTTCACGCACTTGCCGCGAGGTGTTGCTTCAAGAAGTCGACCGCGCGGCCCCAGGCGAGCTTCGCGTTCGTCTCGTCGTACACGCTCGAGTCAGTGTGTCGCATGAAGGCGTGTTTGGTGTCGTACACGAAGAGGTCCATCGCGCCGCCCCCGCCTCGCACTGCGTCCTGGATCTGCTTGGCCACCGACGCCTTCGCCCAGTCGTCCTGCGTCGCGAAGTGCGCCTGAATGGGGACCTTCACGTTCGCGAAGGCCTCGTTCGGCACCTGGGCGAGCCCGTAAAAGGGGACGGCCGCGGCGAGCCCGCGGAGCGTGCACGCGGACGCAAAGGTGAGCGCGCCGCCCATGCAGAATCCGAGGACGGCGACCCGACCATTGCATCGACTGTCCGCGCGAAGGTATGCGACGCCGTCGCCGATGTCGGCCACCGCGCGCTTCTTGTCGAGCGCCCCCATGAGCGATGCCGCCTCCTCCCGCGATCCGGCCATCACCCCGCGGTACAGGTCTGGCGCGAGGGCAACGAAGCCCGCCTGAGCCAGCCGGTCGCACGTCGACTCGATGAAATCGCTGAGGCCCCAGAACTCCTGGACCACGACGACGCCGCCTACCTTGCCCTTCCCTGCCGGCTCCGCACGGGCCCCCATCAGCGGCGGGTCCGACTTCGACGGAATCGACACCTGCGTCGACATGGCACGCCTCCTTCGTCGAGGCGGCAGCATACCGCACGCCCAACCCGCGGAGTACGGGTACACTTTCGGCCGTGGCCAAGCGTTTCCGCACGGATGCCCCCGGCAGCGACGGCACGCGGCCCGTCGCGGCGTCGGGCTCCGCGTGGCCCGCGGCGATTGGGCGGACGGACGCCGCGCGACGCGGAGCCGACGGCATCAGGGACGACCTCGCCCGCCAGCTCACGCTGATGGCCAACCGGGCGGCGCCCTACCGGAAGATCGTGCCGATGATCGTCCAGATCCTCGACGATCGGACGCAAGGGCCGGTGCTGCTCTCGTCGATGCAGCGAGCCTGGCAAAACCGCGAGTTTCGCGCGTTCTACGAGCGGCCCCTGCTGCTCTTCGCTGCGCTCCGCGCGGACGCGCTCGCGGACGGACCCTCACACCCGCTTCACGCGGCGCTGCGCGACGCGGCGCCCGATCCGGACGCCCTGACGGAGACGGCGCTCAAGGCCGCGCTCAGCCCCTCTCAGACCGGTCTATGGACTTCTCTCGGCTTGCGCCGAGTGCAGACCAACGAGACTTCGCGGGCGCTCGCCTGGCTGTGGCCCGCGGCTCTGGCGCGGTGGTCGGACGGCGCGCGGCCCCTGCTGCTCGTCGACGTCGGGTGCAGCGCCGGGTTGAACCTTATTGGAGACATGCTCCCACCCGTCTGGACGACGACGGGCCGCGTGCAGTTGCCCGTCGTGCGGCGCCCGAAGATCGTCGGTCGCTTCGGGCTCGACGAGCGACCGCTCGACGTCGAGCGCACCGACGACGCTCGCTGGTTGCGCGCCTGCATCTGGCCGGGTGACACGCAGCGCCTGCAGCGCCTCGACGCCGCGCTCGCGGCGTTCCGCGAGGCGCGCGCCCGCGGCCAGCGCGTCGCGCTCCTGCGACGCGACGCGACGGCAGCGCCGGCATACGTCCCCAACGTGGCCGCGGCCGCGCCTCCCGACACCTTGACCATCGTGTACCAGACCATGATGTCCGGCTATCTCGACGCGACGGCGCGCTCGGCCTTCGAGGACGGCCTCGACCGGCTCGTCGTGTCGTCGCCCCCGCGCTCGGTCCTGTGGGTAGACCTCGAGGTCACGGGACCGGCGACGTCGCCGCGACCCGCGGAGCTCTGGGTTCACGCCCGCGCGGGCGACCAGCGCGTCCGTTTGATGCTCGGCACGACCGGATATCACCCTGCGGAAGTCAGCGTCCGTCAGGACGCCGTGCGCGACCTGACGCGGATCCTCGAGGTCTGACGCGAGGCCGCTCTAGCGGCCCGTCGGGGCGTCCGGATCGAACACCACGGAGAGCGTGGAGAGCCCTTCGATGACCTCGCGCGTGCGCTGACGCTCTTTGGCGGCAAGGTCGGCGCGCGCCGTGAGCGCCCGGTACATCAGAGCTCCGACGGAGAACAGGTCGGTGCGGCGGTCCACGGCGGCCATGGCCCCACGCGCCTGCTCGGGCGCCATGTAACCGGCGGTCCCCATGATGGTCCCGTCGGCCGTCGGCGTGAGCGAGATCAAGCCGTCCCGGATGCGCGCGAGGCCGAAGTCGAGCACCTTCGCGTGGCCCGTCTTCGTCACGAACACGTTTCCGGGCTTGATGTCGCGGTGGACGATCCCGTTGTCGTGCGCGATCCCGAGAACCTCGAGCACCTGACCCGCGATCGCCAAAAGCTCGGTGGCCGGCAGGGTGCCCCCTGTACGCGCGAGACGTTCCGACAGCGACTCGCCGTCGAGGCGCTCCATCACCAGGTACGGCGCTCCGTCTTCGGCGACGTCGTCGTCCAGGATCGCGACCGCACCGGGGTGCCCGATCTTGTTGGCGACGTACCCCTCGCGCATGAAGCGCTTGCGCACCTCTGGATCCCGGGCAAACCGGGCGAGCAGGACCTTGATGGCGGCCTTGCGCCCGTTGCGGTGGGTGGCCGTGTACACGGCGCCCATGCCTCCGACCGCGAGCAGACCGTCGACGCTCCACTTGCCGTTCAATGTCTTGCCGACCCGATCCTCGGGGCGCTGCGCCGTTCGTATTCCTTCCGTCACAACGCAAATGTACCCCAACTCGCGCGCCCACGATCCAAGCTGGTTCGATATGCTCGGCCGCCGTGGCGCCGACCCAAAGCCCATCGCCTTCCGCCTCGGCCGCGCGCCACACGGTGCGAGTCTCTCCGCGCCACGCGGTCACCGTCGACGACGACTACTTTGCCCTGATCCAGCGCGCACCGCAGGAGGACTTCGTGGTGCGCACCCTCGCCCGGACCATGGCCGGCGACGCGCCCCTCATGACCGGCGAGCTGGTGATCGCCAGCTACGCGACCCGGCAGCGCTTCCCGCTCGCCGCGACGTACCCGCTGCACTTTCGAAAGACGTACTTCCCGGGGCGGCTCCGCGGCGACACCCAGGTCGAGCTCGAGCGTCATACCCGCGCCAGCGAAGTGCTCGACATCCCGCCGCCCATCGGCCGCTTGGGGGGCACCTTCCGCACGTGCCTCTTGCCGGGCCGTCCGTTCGACCAGGTGATGCTGCCGTTCGGCACCGAGCCGGAGGACAGCAACATCAAGCACGCCGACGACCTGACGCTCTCGGCCGCAGTCGGCCTGTGGCTTCTGGCCGAGCGCGTCATGACCGCGCTCTCCAAGTTGCACCGCGCCGGGCTCACCCACGGCGACGCACAGCTCCAAAACTTCGTCGTCTGCTACGCGCCTGTCGACATCGTGCCGATCGACTTCGACATGTCGATCGAGCGGGACGCCGTCAGCGCCGAGACGTGGGAGAGCGAATGCGCCCGCGACCTCGAGCCGCTGCTCAAGGTCGCGGTGTTCTTGCAGTGCGCGCTCGGGGCCCAAGAGGGCGACCTCGCCGACCTCTCGCGCGCCCGGATGGATACCCTCTTCGTACGAAGCGAACCGTTTCGCCGCGCCGTGGAGGACCGAGCGGGCCTCCTGGCAACGACGCTGCGGGTCACTTGATGAACAACATCTCCGTGTAGGTCGGCAGCGGCCAGTCCTCGTCCGCCACCTCGGCCTCGAGGGCGTCGACGATCTTGCGCGTCTCGTCCATGAGCGGCCGGAGTGTCTTGCCTGCGTGCACGAGGTGCTGCTCGGTCGTCGAGAAGTCGTGCTTGGCGAGCGCCTCGCCGAGCTTGGCGACGGTCCCGGTCAGCGACTTGACGAGGCCGGCGACCTTGGTCGCCGTCTCCGGCGAGGCCTCGATCTTGACGGCGGCCGCCTTCGCGAGCGTGTCCGTGAGGCTCGAGAGGTACGTCATCGCAGCGGGATAGACCTGAGTCTTCGCGATGCTGATGACCAGCTTGGCCTCGACCTCGATCGCGTGGATGTATTGCTCAGCGTAGACGTCGAAGCGGCTCGCGAGCTCGACGGGCGTGAGCACGCCGGCTTTCGAGAAGAGCTCCTCGACCGCCTTGTCTTTGAGGACCGGCAAAGCCTCGACGCAGGAGGGTAGATTGGGCAGGCCCCGCTCTTCCGCCATCTTGTGCCACTCGGCCGAGTACCCGTTGCCGCCGAAGACGACGGCGCTGTGCTCGTCCATGATGACCTTGAGCACGCTGAGGACCGCCTGCGGGACCGGGGTGCCCGCAGCGACGGCCGCTTCGAGCTTCTCGGCGAACCAGGTGAGCGAGTCGGACAGCATCGTGTTCATGGCGATGAGCGGCCCGGAGACCGACTGGCCCGAGCCGACGGCGCGGAACTCGAACCGGTTGCCCGTGAACGCGAAGGGCGACGTCCGGTTGCGATCGCCCGGGTCCTTGGCGAACTGCGGCAGCGAATCGACGCCGAGGTTCATGACGCTCTTGACCTTGGAGCCCGTCAGCGTCCCCTTTTGGATCTGCTTGAAGACGTCCTCGAGCTGCGTGCCCAAGTACACGGACATGATCGCCGGCGGCGCCTCGTTCGCGCCGAGGCGGTGGTCGTTGCTCGCGGTGGCTACAACAGCGCGCAAGAGCGCGCCGTACTTGTGCACCATGCGGATGACCGCGCCGCAGAAGACGAGAAACTGAATGTTGTCGTGCGGCGTGTCGCCCGGATCGAGCAGGTTGCCCTGGGTCGCATTGCCGACCGACCAGTTCACGTGCTTGCCCGAGCCGTTGACGCCGGCGAACGGCTTCTCGTGCAAAAGGCAGATGAGCCCGTGGCGCTTGGCGGTGTTCTTCAGGATCGTCATCGTGAGCTGCTGGTGATCGCTCGCGACGTTGGCCGCCTCGAAGAACGGCGCGATCTCGAACTGGCCGGGCGCGACTTCGTTGTGTCGCGTCTTGGCCGGAATGCCCAGCTTGTACATGCGCTCCTCGACGTCCTGCATGAACATCTGGACGCGCTCCGGGATGGCCCCGAAGTAGTGGTCGTCGAACTGCTGCGCTTTGGCGGGTGGCTTGCCGAAGAGCGTCCGACCGGTCAGCAGCAGGTCGGGCCGCGCGGCGGCGAACGCCGCGTCGATGAGGAAGTACTCCTGCTCGGCGCCACAGCTGGAGTTGACCTGGGCGATGTCCTTGTTGCCGAGCACCGTGAGCACGCGCTTCGCGGCCTTGTTCATGGCGGCGATCGAACGCAAAAGCGGCGTCTTCTTGTCGAGCGCCTCGCCCGTCCACGAGACGAACACCGTGGGGATGCACAGCGATGCGCCGTTGTTCGTCTCCATGATGTACGCGGGGCTCGTGACGTCCCACGCCGTGTAGCCACGCGCGTGAGAGGTCCCTCGGATGCCTCCGTTCGGGAACGACGAGCCGTCGGGCTCTCCCTGGACGAGCACCTTTCCGCCAATCTCCGTGATCACGGTGCCGTCGCCCTGAACGGAGATGAAGCCGTCGTGCTTCTCGGCCGTCGCGTTGGTGAGCGGGTAGAAAACGTGCGCATAGAAGAGGGCGCCCTTGCCGACGGCCCACTCCTTCATCGCGGCGGCCACTACGTCGGCGACCTTGATGTCGAGCGGCGCGCCGGTCTCGATCGTCTTCTTGAGGGACTTGAAGACTTCCTTGGGAAGGTGCTCCTTCATCTTGTCGAGCGTGTACACGTCGGATGCCCACAAGCTCTCCAGGCTGTGCAGCGGCGTCGGCGGGCGCAGGGTCCGGCGGGTGATGTCTTGGATCGCGTGAACGCGGGTGGAGTTGCCAGGCATGGGTCGGCTCCGGTGGGTATGGTTGGGATAGGCGGAAACCGCCCTCGTCCTTCCGCACCCTGCCGATCGAACGTTGCGCGAATGTGTCCGGAAAGCTTCGTAACGCCTGGAACCGTCGCCGCCTTTAGGATCCTTTTAGGGAGCCCTGGGGGATCCGCAGCTTCTTCAGGCGTGACGCCAGCGTCGTAGGCTTGACCCCGAGCAGATCCGCCGCGCCACCGGGACCGAAGACCTGGCCTCGCGTGGCTTCGAGCGCGGCGAGGATGTTGTCGCGCTCGAGGCGGCGGATCTCGGTCTCGGGAAGGATGGGCTTCGCCGGCGGCGTCGAGGAAACTCGTTCGCCGCCTCGCGGCACCCTGGACGCGCGCCCCGAGGAGACGAGCGGCGGCATGACGACGTGCATCGCCCCGTGCGGCGTGCTGATGACCGCGCGCTCCAGGACGTTCCGCAGCTCGCGCACGTTGCCGGGCCAGTCGTGGGCTTCGAGCTCGGCGAGCTCCTTGGCGCCCAGCGCCAGCGGAGCGCGGTTCATGCGCTTGCATATGGCCGCTACGAGGTGGACCGCGATGACCACGATGTCCTCGCGGCGCTCGCGAAGCGGCGGCGTCTCGATCGGAAAGACGTTGAGGCGATAGTAGAGATCCTCGCGAAAGCGCCCCTCATCGACCTCGCGCGACAGGTCGCGGTTCGTCGCCGCCACGATCCGCACGTCGGTCTGGCGCGACCGTGTCTCGCCGATGCGGTCGAAGGTGCCCTCCTGCAACACACGGAGCAATTTCCCCTGCAGGTCGAGCGGGATCTCCCCGACCTCGTCGAGAAAGAGGGTGCCCCCATCGGCGGCCTCGAAGCGGCCCACGCGGTCGCGCGACGCGCCGGAGAACGCCCCCTTCACGTGCCCGAAGAACTCGCTCTCGTAGAGCTCGCGCGGGATCGCAGCGCAGTTCACCTGGATGAAGGCGCGCGGCGCGCGGCGGCTCCTCGTATGGATGGCCTCGGCCACGAGCTCTTTGCCCGTGCCGGACTCCCCGGAGATGAGCACGCTCGCGTCGGTGGGCGCGACGAGATCGATCTGCTGCTTGATGTGCGTGACGGCGTCGCTCGACCCGACGATGGTCGAGTCGCGGCTCGAGGTCACGACTTCGCGCAGGTACGCGTTCTCGTGCTCGAGCATCTGCTTCAATCTTGCGATCTCCTCGAGGTCCCGCGCCCCCGCAATCGCCGCCGCGGCATGGTTGGCGAGGAGGCGCAGCACGTCGGCCGTCGGAGGCGTCACCGCTATCCGGACGAAGACGCCGAGCACGCCGAGCGGACGCTCGCGGTATAGCAAGGGCTGTCCACAGAAGCCCTGGATGCCCTCGGCGCGTACCCACTCGGGGCGCGCGATGTGCGGGTCCGAGCGCGCGTCGCTGACGATCAGCGCCTCGCGCCGGGCGAGGACCTTGCCCACCTTGAAGGCGCCGATCGGGATCCGCCGGAACGAGCCCAGAGGCGCCGCGTCGACGCTCACCGCGCCGTCCACGGGGCGCGCCGCGCTGGCAACCAGGTGCAGGCACTCCTGCCGCGACGAGCAGGCGGACGCGTTGCGGCACGCGCTGCAGATGTCGCCGGGTCCCAGGAGCCAGATGCGGGCGAGGGCGACGTCCGCCGAGCTCTCGGCGATCCGCCGTACGATGAGCGGGAGCAAGGCGCGAAGCTCGCGCTCCTGTGCGATCTCGAGGAGCAGGTCCTTGAGCGGCTCGAAAGCGCTCGCCCCCGACTCGGAGAGAAACACGGTTCGAGTCTAGCTTCGTCGCCTCGTCGGGCACGAGACTTCGTACTTCCGCAAATCGATATTTCGTATCGACGCTCGCCCGAGCCTTGCTCTTGCGGAGCTCGCGTGAGCGCCCTGCCGGCGTTTGAAACGCTCGACGGGGATTGCTCGAAATGATCCTGAAACGAACGGCCTCATTGGCAACGACCGCGAAACCAATTGCGGCTTCGGGTCCGCGCAGGCGCCGATGGTCCAGGCCTTGCTCATCGTCGCGCTCAGTTGCTCGAGACGACCACTCGCTCGAGAGCCCCGGCGCACGACGCGCCGCTCAACGCACAAACATTGGAGCGACCCATGCCCGCCGTGACATTGCCGAAGCACAAGGAAGGCGATTTCTTCGTCGACTACGAGGAGAAGGTTTTCGAGGACGTCAAAGCCAAGCCCGGCGAGAAGGCGCTCGTCACCTTCCACACTGTGGCCTTTGAAGGCTCGATCGGCCTCGTCAATCTCTTGCAGGCGCCTCGGCTGCTGCGCAAAGGGTTCGAGACGTCGATCCTCCTCTAC
>PLIR01000335.1 GCA_003139415.1 Myxococcales bacterium
GCGGAGCCGGGGACGTGCCGTCACCGCGCGAGACCGTCGAGGGTGCTCGCGCACCTCACCGGGATCGCGCTTCCTGGAAAGGCGCGGTGCAACGCGGAAGCCAACGTGCCGGCCGTGTCAGGCGACCACGCTCGGCAGTCGCTGTCGATCGATGATGTCCGATTCCGCGACGGATGATGCGTCTTCGAGGGCTCGCGGCCACTCACGAAGGGTGGAGTCTGCCAGGGACGTGCGTCATAGCCGCACGCCGTGGACAATGCGCCTCATCGACGAGACGAGCCGCCCTCAGCGCCTTTGCCCCCGCGCCGTGCCAGAGGATGGCTCGCCCACTGCGAGCTCAGAAGTCGGACCCACCGCCGTCGTTGCCGCCGCCGGAGTCGCCACCGCCTCCACCACCGTCGTCCCAGCTCGAACCGCCGCCGCCTGCGTCGAAGTTCTCGTCCGCGGGCTCGGGGGCCGCTCTGTCATCGAGCCCGCCACGCTGCTCGCGTTCGCCTTCGAGCTTGCCCAGCTCGTAGCCGGCGAGGCCCCCGAGCCCCGCCCCGATGGCGCCGGCACCAAGCGGACCGATTCCGCCCGAAGGGCCGTAAGCGCCGGGGCCGTAGGCGCCGGGATAGCCGGGGCCGCGGTAATCAGGCCCGCCGTAGCCGTAAACCACGCCCCCGGGCCGCGACGTGAAGCGCCGCACGACCAAAGCGATGACGGCGATGCCGCCTCCGACCAGCAGCAGGATCATCAGCAGGGAACCTGGGCTGGGCAACCCCCCGGGGCTCGCGCTGCCCGAAGGCGTGGCCGTCGCGTGGCGAGCGGCGGTGCGGAGGATTGCGGCGACGCCGTCGGCCCACTGCCCGCTGTGGAACTCGGCGTTGCCTGCCGTCTCGACGGCGGACCACTCGGAGCGCGCGATGCCGGCGCCGCGACCGAAGTGAACCTGCACGTGCCGGTGCTGCGTGTCGATGCCCACCACGATCATGTTCGACTCATCGACGAGCGAGCCGACGAACCGTCCGAGATCCTGGGAGTCGGCGTAGTCGGACGTGAACACGAGGCGCGAGTCGAACGGGACATCGGCCGCCACGGAGCGGAGCTTGGCGGCATCGGCGGCGCCGAGGACATGCCCGTCGTCGCGAAGCTGAAGCGTACCGGCGAACGCTGGCGCCGAGAACGCGAGGCACGACACGGCCGTAATGACGGCGACAAGGAGCCCGCGGAGGTCGATGCGCATGTTCATGCCGACAAAGTAGGCATTCGCGCCATCTTGCCAAGGGCGAGCCCGGCGCGCCGGTTCAAGACCGTTGCCTCGTGCGGCGGGCAGTGCGACAAACGTCGTCCGCTTTAAAATGCACGCTTGGCTCTCCGTGCGCCTACCCGTCGTTCTGGGCGCGAGGCTCGCGATGATCGCGGCTTTGCCCGGCGCACTCGCGGGCTGCAAGAGGACGGCCGCCGAGGCGAGCGCGGACGCATCGCCGCGGGCGAACATGGACGAAGGCGGGGAGATCGTGGCGATCGCCGCGCCCGACGCCGGACCGGGCGCAGGTGCGGCCAGCTTGATGCTGCACGCGCTCGCACTCGTCACCCCCGTGATGAACGAGCCCGAGTGGCCACCGCGCGACCCACTGAAGGCGAGCGACGAGCGCAAGGGGACGGTGCGACTCGGCTACCTGCGCAAGGGCGACACCGTCGCAGTCAGGGCCCAGCTCCAGAAGAAGGCGAACTGTCCCGAGGGCTGGTACGAGCTCCTCCCGCTGCCCGGCTCCCCGGCGGGGACCACGGGGGGATTCGTGTGCGGCAAGCAGGCGACGCTCGACGCGGGCGACAAGGACCTCGCGACGGCGTCGCACCCGCCGAACATGGATGGGCCGCTGCCCTACGACTACGGCCTGAACCTCGTCAACGGCGCCCCGCTCTATCGTCGCGTCCCGCGGCCGTGGGAGCGGAGCAAGTACGAGCGCGGCCTCGCGGTGGGGCGCACCTCCCGAAAGGAAGGCGGCGGCGACGATGCGCGCGCGTCGGAAGCCGCGAGCTCGGCGGACGACGCGGCCTGGTACCTCACGCACAAGGACCGCTCGCAGATCTCGATGGATGACCTGAAGGGGGAGACGGGGCTCATCGAGCAGCGAATGGTCAAAGGGTTTTACGTGGGCCTAGACAAGGAGATCCGGATCCCCCCTGCCGGGTGGCTCTGGAAGACGACGCACGACATGTTCGTCCCGAGGGAGTTCATCTTGGTGCACGATCCCAAGGTCGAGTTCCAGGGCGTGCGGTTCGACGCGCCGGGCGAGACACGGCACCTGCCGCTCGGCTGGATCACGAACCCGCACCAGTGGAAGTACGAGCTGGCCCCCCCGGAAGAAGGCGCCTCCGCGGCCGCGCCGGCCGGCGGACCCCACAAGAGAGTCCGTCGCCGCGATCACGTCGATCGCTTTTCGATCGTGCAGCTCACGGGAAAAAAGGAGGTCGTGGACGAGAAGGACTACTGGGAGACCGAAGAGGGTTGGTGGATGCGCGGGATGGACGGCAGCGTGACGAAGCCGGGGCCGCCGCCCCGGGACCTCGCCCCGGGGGAAAGGTGGATCGACGTGAACCTCGGGCAGCAGAGCCTCGTCGCGTTCGAGGGGAACAAACCGGTGTTCGCGACGATCATCTCGAGCGGCCGGCACGACGACGACGACCCCGCGAAGGACCACCGCACCCGACCCGGCGAGTTCCGCGTCCGCGAGAAGCACATCTCGGCCACGATGGACAACGACACGGCGACCGACGGGCCGTACTCCATCGAGGACGTCCCGTGGATCATGTACTTCGACGGGAGCACCGCGCTGCATGGCGCGTTCTGGCACTCGCGCTTCGGTCACGAGCGCAGCCACGGCTGCGTGAACATGACGCCGCATGACGCGCACGAGCTGTTCGGTTGGGTGGGCCCCAAGCTGCCCGACGGCTGGCACGGCGTACGCGCGACCGACGCGAACCCCGGGACGCGCGTCTTCGTCCACGACGACGGCAAGACCGCCAGCGAGTCCAAGAAGAAGGACGACGTCGTGAAGGACGAGCCGCGCGACGCCACGCGGTAGGGCTCGTGGAGACGCGGGCTCTGCCGCGAGAGACCCCTGCAGGCCTGGCGCGAAGGCCGCATGCTACTGAGGGACTACGATGGCCGGCCGTAGCGGGTTCGGGCGCGCCTTCCGGTGGTTTCTCACTTGCGCAGCGATCGGCGCGGGCGCGGTTGTGGAGCGCGGGATGCGTCTCGGCGCGCAATTCCTGGAGCCCCACAAGCACGCCATCGCGCCCGAGGCCCGCGCCCGGGCTCTCCAGCGCGTACCCGATCTACGCGACGTGACGCTCCACACCTCCGACGGCCTCACGCTGCGCGGGTGGTTCTCGCCCGGCACCCGGAGAGCTGCGGTCATCCTCATTCACGGCGACGGCGGCGACAGGACGCAGCTCCTGCCGCAAGCCTTCGTGCTCGCCCGACATGGCTACGGCTTTCTCGCCTACGACTCTCGCGCGCACGGTGAGAGCGACGGAGACCGTACGACGTGGGGCGATTGCGAGCGCCGGGACGTCGCTGCCGCATTGGACTTCGTCTCGACCAGCGCCGAGGTAGACCCGCAACGCATCGCGCTCCTCGGCTTCTCGGTCGGCGGAACCACCGCCACTCTCGTGGCGGCGAGCGACCTCCGCGTGCGCGCCGCGATCCTCAGCCCGGTGTGGACCTCGCTCGATGACGAGGTACGGAGCAAATCGGGCCGGTTCGCGGTTCTCAAGCAGATTCCCGCGC
The DNA here is from genome assembly GCA_003139415.1 of Myxococcales bacterium. GTDB lineage: Bacteria > Myxococcota_A > Polyangia > Polyangiales > Polyangiaceae > Palsa-1150. The sequence continues at coordinate 3,779 of PLIR01000335.1, forward strand.
TCTGGGCTCTCCGCCGTGGCGGCGTAGACGTGGACGCCGTCCGGCCAGTCGATCACGTGCAGGAGATTGCGCCCCGCCCGGTATTCTTCATCGCGGGGACGCGCGACACCGACACGCCCGCGCCCGTCATGGAGCGCATGTTCGAAGCGGCGGGCACGCCCAAGCGCCTTTGGACCGTGCCGGGGGCCGGCCATGGGCAGTACCTGGAGGTTGCCCCGGCCGAGTACGAAGCCCGCCTGATCGCGTTTCTCGACGAGGCGCTGACGCAGCGATAGGCGCTCGAATCGACAGCGCTTCCGCATGAACTACGCTCGCCGTCGAACAAAAGAATGCCGTGCGTGTCGATCCGATGGCCGCTCGTTCGTCGCCTGATCGGAAACCCCGGACGAGGGGACCCACAGGAGAAGAAGGACCCATGAAATACCTGACGTTCATTCGCCACTCCGAGTCGTACCGCGCCTCCCCGCCGCCCCCGGCGTTGATGGACGCCATGGGCAAGTTCATCCAGAAGTCGCTGAAGGACGGCACCCTCGTCGAGACGGGAGGCTTGCTTCCGACCAAAGACGGCGCCCGCGTGCGCCTCGCCAACGGCACCATCACCGTGACCGACGGCCCGTTCTCCGAGTCCAAAGAGGTCATCGGCGGCTGGGCCATCCTGAAATGCGACACGAAGGCCGACGCGATCCGCGTGGCCACCGAGTTCATGGAGCTGCACCGAAAGCACTGGCCCGGCTTCGAGGGCGAGTCCGAAGTGCGCCCGATGTTCGACCCCGGCATGGGGCCGTAGCTGCGTCAGACGAGCTTGTCGCCGGGGTGCTGGATCTTGCGCAAGACGTCGTAGCGGTCGGATCGGACGCTCAGGGGGTGGCCGGCGCCCGACGGGCCCCACACCGGGTTGTCGATGCCATCGAAGGCGTCCCGCAAGCGCTGGCCCCACGATTCACGGATCATCGCGAAGTACGGATTGACCTCGTCGATGCAGATCATCTGGTCACTCTGCAGGGCCCCCGCTTCGTAGACGACGAGGTCGATCGGTAGCCCCACCGAGAGGTTCGACTTGAGGGTCGAGTCGATCGAGACCAGGGCACACTTGGTGGCCTCCGCCAGGGGCATGGTCGGGACGAGCATCCGGTCGAGCACCGGCTTTCCGTATTTTGCCTCTCCGATCTGGAAGTAGCAGGTCTCCGGCGTCGCCTCGATGAAGTTGCCCGTCGAGTAGACGAGAAAGAGGCGCATCGGCTCGCCCCGGATCTGACCACCGAGGATCAGCGTGCAGCCGTAGTCGATGCCCGCGCTGCGCAAGGCGGGGCCGTCGACGTCGTACACCTGGCGCACCGTCTGGCCGAGGAGACGCGCCACCTCGAACATGGTGGTCGCGTTCCAGATCGTCGTCGGATCGGGGCCGGAGTCCGAGAGCGCCTCGCCCTGCAGAAGCTCGCGGACGGACTGCGAGATCGAGAGGTTCCCCGACGAGAGCAGCACCATGAATCGATCGCCGGGCCGCTCGTAGACGACCATCTTGCGAAAGGTGCTGATCTGATCGAAGCCGGCGTTCGTGCGCGAGTCGGACGCGAACACCATGCCTGCTTCGACCTTGAGGGCGACGCAATACGTCACGAAGGCCTGCCGGTCGAGCGGTTCGTCATGGTCGCGTCTTAGCGCGGGGCCGCGTCGCGCCGCTACCCTGCGTCGGGGCCGAAGCTGCAGGCCGCCTGGCACGCGCCGCATTCGCTCATGCCCGTCGCGGTGGCCTGCGCGCAGGAGGCGCTCTCCGTACATGACTCAAGCACCGCCGCGTCCTGGTACGCGGGGCAAATGCAGTCGTAGTACGTGGAGCAAGCGCTGTCGACGGTGGCGACCTGACTCCCGCAGTTGCTCTTCAAGCAGCTGACACACGCGGACGGGACGCCCAGGAGCGGGCAGTTCGTGATGCCGTACCCGCCGCCGCCGCCGTTGCTACTGCTGCTGCACGCCAGCATCGGCACTGCGATTGTGGCGGCCAAGAGCCCAGCCAACATCCCCTTCATGATCTTCATCCGAGTTTCCTCCCGTGGCCTCGCATCGCGCGAAGCCTGCCAAGCTAGAGGCTATCTCAGTGTCCGCGCGCTTCGCAAAATGAGACTGCGCGAACGGGCGCGCAGCTTGACGCTCATCGTGCGCGCCTTGTCTCGGGGCGCGCGCGACGCGACGCGCGCGACGCGAGCGGCGCGGCAAATGAGCGAGAATGACGCACCAATATGAGATGCGCACCGACATGAAGATGCTAACCAAAGGGACTCCCTTGCGAACCCGACCCGGCGTCAGTCCCTCCCACTTCGCCCCCTCCCTCCTCCGTCCCTCCCGCCTCTTCACATCCAGCCTGACTGTCTGCGTGATGGTCGCGTGCGGCAGCTCGAAGTCCACGAACAACGGCTACACCGGCACCGTCACGAACCATGGGGTCGATGCGTCGGTGTCGTCTTCGTCGTCCTCGTCGGGTGGCGGCGGAGGCGGCGACG
>PLIR01000496.1 GCA_003139415.1 Myxococcales bacterium
GGGGGGGGGGCCGGTTTGGCGTTGGGCGTTGGGGCCGCGGCGGCCGGCTCGCTGAGCGAGAGCTGGCCGGGCAGCATGTGGTTGTACTGGCGCAGGACGAGGTCGATCCCTTCGCGGATGTAGACCGCGACGGGTACCTTCGTCCGCTCGTGGAGCACGCGCAGGCGCTCGCTCTGCTCGGGGGTCACGTAGATCGTCGTGGAGATCTTTTTGCGGGACATGGCCGCGAGGGAGCCTCGGGGGGCGAGGGCGGTGCGGAAGGGGGGTGACGTGGCGAGGGAGACGGGAGGGGGATCGGGGCGTCGCGTCCGCAGCTTGAGCGTCTCTGCGCCGGGAGGCGAACGCGTGTAGCCGACCGAGTGCGGTCTGACCAGGCCCTCTACGGTTCTTCAGCCTGACACTACGTGAACATACGTGCCTCTTCAAGGTGGGCGTGGTGCGAGCTTGGGCTTGGGTCGACTTGGGTCACTTGCCCTCGGGTCCAAGGGCTGGGGTCGCCGAGAGGGGGGGCCGGGAGGGCAAGAGAGGACCCTCGCTCACGCCTTCTTGCGGTAGATGGGCCGGCCCGCGTATTGTCGGCGGCGCTGTCGGTTCCCTTTTTGGTTCGCGACCTTTCGCGGCGCGCAGGGTGGCAAACGGGTGGCAAACGGAATGAACGACACCGACTCCAATAGGTTCCAGGACTTGCTTGGCCTCGTTTCGGGGCCGGTGGCGCGCTCGCGCTGGATCGCAGCCTGCGCGATGTGCGCGGCGTGCGGCGGCTCGGACAAGCCGGCCGTGGCGGTCGACTCGATGCAGCCGGAAGTGAGCCACGTCGAGACCATCCAGCACGAGCCGTGCAAAGAGTCCGGCAACCGCGTCGAGTCGCTCGATACGAACGGCGACGGCAAGCCTGACATCAAGCGCGTGCTCCAGGGGAACACGGAGATCTGCCGCATCGTGGACTTGAACGGCGACGGCAAGACGGACATGTACGAGTACTACGAGGCCGGCGGGACCATCCGCCGCCGCGAGTTTTGCTACGACGACACGGGAGACGTGAACGCCGTCGAGCACTACGAGCACGGTAAGCTCGTGCGTCGCGAGTTCGACGCCGCGGGGAGACACCGGATCGACACGTGGGACGCGTTCGACCCGAACCTCCCTCTCGATCCCAAGACGGGTCGCCCGGCGCACCCGCTGCATCGCGAGCGCGACACGTCGGGCGACGGAAAGGTCGATCAGTGGTGGACGTGGAACGGCGACAAGGTCACGATCTCGGTCGACCGCATCGGCAACGGCAAGCCCGACCCGGCCACCGCGATCGTGCTGGGTCCGGACAACTCGATCCAGACGCCGCCGCCGGACCCGGCGCCTGCCGCCACGTCAACGACCCCGGCAGCCACGACGCAGGCAGCCGACGGAGGTCAGCCATGAGGTTGGGGTGGACGCGCGCGGGTCGTCTTGGCGGCATCATCGTGCTGGCGCTCGTCGCGCTCGCGGGCTGCGGTGGTAGCGCCGCGCCGGCCTCGTCGCCCAAGGCGGCAGCGGCCCCCGGCGGATCTCACGATCCGAGCCACTGGCCGGCCGACGATCGCTCGCTCTGCGAAGGGTTCGTCCACTGGAAGAACAACCCGCAGCTCTCGGCCGACGAGATGGCCGGCGCGGACGCGCTCAAGCCGAACATCCGTCGCGTCTACAAGACCGCCGGCGACAAGGACAACCTTCGCACCATCTTGGTCTGCCGCGAGATCGACACGAACCTCGACGGGCTGAAGGACGTGGTTCGTGTCTTCAACGAGAAGGGTGAACCGCAGCACGAAGAGGCGGACACCAACTACGACGGCAAGATGGACGACTGGCTCACGTTCACCGGGGGCCGCATCTCCGAAGAGGACGTCGACACCACGTTCGCCAAGGGCAAGCCCAACGTGTGGAAGTTCTTCGTCGACGGCCAGCTTTCGCGCATCCGGCGGAACACGCACTGCGAGAGCGGCAACGCGGACACCTGGGAAATCTACTTCAACAACCGGCTCGAGCGCGTTGGGGTGGACAGCAGCTGCGACGGACACGTCGACCGCTGGGACCGCGACGCGCAGCTCATGGCCAGCGAAGAAGCCACGCAACAAGCCGGCCCGGACGGCGGCGCCTCCCCGGAGTCGACTTCGACCGACGCTGGTTCCACGGAAACCCCCGACTCTGGCGCCCCCGTCTCGCGTCGAAGAAAGTAGAACGCCCGCGTTCTAGGCCTTGCTGGTGCCTTCGCGGCCGTAGGCGTCTTCGAGGCGGACGACGTCGTCGAGTTCGGGCGTCGAGACCTCGACGACGTCGACGTCCGTGACGGCGACCATGCGGTGGATCGTATTGGGAGGGCAGTGGAACGAGTCGCGCGCGCGCATGCGGATGACGCGGAGATCCGGCCCCTGGCCGACCTCGAGGTCCATCTCGCCCGTCTCGACCAGGAACGTCTCGTCCTTTTTGACGTGGTACTGGCGGGACAGCTTCTGCCCGGCGGCGATGTGCAGGATCTTGCCGACGTAGCGCGGAGTCTCCGCCCAAACGAGCTCGTAGCCCCAAGGCTTGGTGACGCGTCGCATCCCCCGCAAGGCTACGCTATGAGCTAAAGTATGGCGAGCGTTCGGTTGCAGAAGGTGCTGGCGGCGGCCGGCATCGCGTCGAGGCGCGCCGCGGAGGCGATCATCGCAGCCGGCCGCGTACGGGTGGACGGCCGTATCGTGACGGAGCAGGGGGTCCAGGTCGACGCCAGGGTCAACCGGATCGAGGTCGACGGCCAGCGGATCGTGCGTCAGTCGCCCGTGTACGTCGTGCTTCACAAGCCGCGCGGCGTGATGTCGACGATGCGCGACCCGGAAGGGCGCCCGAGCGTCCGCGAGCTCCTCGCCGATGTCTCGGCGGCGCGTGTCTACCCGGTCGGCCGGCTCGACTTCAACACGAGCGGCGTGCTCCTGGCGACGAACGACGGCGACTTCGCGGAGGCGCTGCTGCACCCGCGCCGGTCCGCCCCCAAGTCGTACGTGGTCAAGGTCAACGGCATGATGCAGGAGCGCGACGTCGAACTGTGGCGCCGGGGCGTCGAACTGGAAGACGGGCGCACGCTCCCCTCCAAGGTGAAGATCCTGCGTTACGAGGGAGACAAGACCTGGCTCGAGCTGACGATCACCGAAGGCCGCAACCAGCAGGTGCGCCGCATGGGCGATACCACCGGGTTTCGGGTGATGCGTCTCGCGCGCCTGTCCTTCGCGGGGATCACGGCCGAGGGCTTGCCCCCGGGGCGCTGGCGGTACCTCAGCGCCGACGAGCTCACGACGATCAAGGGCCAGTTCGGGGTGCCCAAGCGCGTCGTGTCCCCCCCAAGGCCCAAGGAACCCCCCAAGGCGGCCGTCGCCCCGACCACGCGGCGCCCGTCGAGGCACGCGCCCTCCGCCAAGCGCGCTCGCGTCACCCCGCGGCGCGAGGCCCCGTCGGGCGACCTGCAGCCTCGCTACGGCGGCGGCTCCCCCGTGCGCCGGGACCCGGACACCCGTGACGACTGGGGCGGCGGCATCCGGCGCGGCGCGTCCGAGACGGTGCGGGACGACGAGCCCCCGCGCTCTTCGCTCGGCCGCGGCCGCTCCCGCACGACCGGCACCGGCGGCGGCATCGGCGCATCCGGCCACGAGGCGAGCTACCGCGTCAAAGGCCGGCGGTAGGGCACCGCCCTGGAGATGCGGTCAAACGCAGCGAGGGACCCCATGGACG
>PLIR01000340.1 GCA_003139415.1 Myxococcales bacterium
CGCCGGCATCGGCGTCGGCATCGAGCTCAGTGGCGGGACCGTCACCCACAAGAAGGGCGAAGTCTCCGACTTCGAGCAGACCAAGCGCTTCGCCGACGATCACTTCCCCGGCCGCTTCGTCGAGTACATGAACTTCGACTACAGCGACTGGGACAAGCCCGACTTCGCGAAGCGCGCGGAGGCCCAGGTCGTGGAGGGCGCGCGGCTCGGCGCCGCGGGGCTCAAGGAGTTCAAGCGGCTGGGCCTCTTCCAGCGCGATCAGGCCGGCCGATTGCTCAAGATCGACGACGCGCGGCTCGATCTCGCCTGGGCCGCGCTCGGACGCCTCGGCATGCCCGTGTCGATCCACGTCGCCGACCCCAAGGCGTTCTGGGGCCCCTACGATTCCACGAACGAACGCTGGACCGAGTTGAAGGACCATCCCCGCTGGTGGTTCGGCGACCCTGCCAAGTATCCGCCGCGCGAGGAACTCCTCGCGGCCCTCGAGCGGGTCGTCACCCGCCACCCCGAGACCACGTTCGTCTGCGTGCACCTCGGCAACAACGCGGAGGACCTGGCGTGGGTCGACGCGCAGCTCGAGAAGCACGCGAACATGATGGTGGACATCGCAGCGCGCGTGCCCGAGTTCGGCCGGCACGACCCGGAGCAGGTGCGCGCCTTCTTCATCAAGAACCAAGACCGCATCCTGTTTGCGACCGACTTTCAGGTCTACGACCGCATGACCCTCGGCTCGGGTGGCAACGGGCCGCCGCCCACCGAGGCCGACGCGCTGGCGTTCTTCGCGGGGCACTGGCGCTTCTTCGAGACGGCCGACAAGGACTTCGCCCACATGACACCGATCCAGGGCGACTGGACGATCAGTGCGATCCACCTACCCGTGGAGGTGCTCGAGAAGGTGTACTTCGGCAACGCGCAGAAGCTTCTCGCCAAAGCGCTGGCCAAGCTGCCACGCCCGCAATGAGGCCGGCCGTCCGGCGCGCCCTCACTCGGGGGCCGCGTCCGACGGGTCGGGGGCGAGCAGATCGCGCGCCGTGTCGCACGTGAGAACGTCGACGCCGTGGGCCGCTTCGTTCAGGATGCGCGCGCGGTCGCGTGGGGTGGCGGCGGCGCGGAGGATGGGGCCGAGCGCGCGCATTCGCGGGGTCACGGACTCCCCGGCGATCCACCGCTCGAGGGTCTCGGCGCGCTCGTCAGCTGCGACGTCCCGCAAGTCCGGCTGGGTGACGCGCGAGCAGAGGTGCTGCATGTCCGCGCGATAGCGGCCGTCGTCGAGCAGCCCCTCGTAGGCCACGGCGAGGGGACAGGACGGCAGATGGCGCGCGGCCGCCTCGCCTTCGAGCCGCTTCGCTCGCGCCGCGACAGGAACATCGGCCAAGGTCGTGTAGAACGCGTTGCCCTCGGCCGTCGTCAGGTGGGCGCGGATCCAGCCGGCGACGCCCGCCATGTCGCGTCCGAGCGAGATGCCGGAGTGGGCCTCTGCGTCGCAAATCGTCTCTATGTCGGACGCGTAGGAAGCCCGCAAGCGCCAGATGACCACCGTCATGAGCGCAAGAGCTCCCGCACAGGCAATCACGCCGCCCCGGCCCATCGCCGACCACGACCGTGACCGACGCACGCGGCGGGCGGGAGCGGCCACATCGGCGCGATAGCACCGCCGCGAAAACTTGGCCCCCGAAGCCGTCGCGCGCCAGAGTCGCTGTGCCATGCCCCAGCCCCATGCCATCGGCAACGACGTGTCCGGCTCCTCTTGCTGCGTCTGCGGCGCCACCGACGCCCGCTCGCTCGTCGACGTCGTGCTCATCGGCGGCGCGAAGGCCACGCTCTGCGGTTCGCACGCGCTGATGCACCGGCGATCGCCCGCGCAGGCGAGGTCGAGCGCGCAGCTCCGCCAGATGCTCGGCGACCGGCGCGGGCGGCGCGACCGGCGCCTCGAAGGCGACGAGCTCGGCGCGGCCCTGACGGCGGCGTTCAGCGGCGACAGGCGCGCCGGCGACCGGCGCCTGGCCTAACCCCCGATCCCATCGCATTTGCGCCCGCGGCCAGGCCAGGGCATGAGCTCTGCCGGGGACGACGCATGGCACTTCACTTGATCACGGGCGGCGCGGGATTCATCGGGTCCTCGATCGCCGAGACGTTGCTCGCGCAGGGCGAGCGGGTGCGGATCCTCGACGACTTCTCCAGCGGTCGCCGCGAGAACGTCGAGGGCCTTCGCGCGGCCGGGAGCCGGCTCGAGGTCGTCGAAGGCACCATCGTCGACGCCGAGACCGTCGCCGGCGCGATGAAGGGCGTCGAGGTCGTCTTCCACGAAGCGGCGATCCCGAGCGTCGCCCGATCCGTCGAGGACCCGCAGGCCGCGGTGCTCGTCGGCGTGCAGGGCACGACGGTGGTGCTCGACGAAGCGCGCCGCGCCGGCGTGAAGCGGGTCGTCTTCGCCGCGAGCTCGGCGGCCTACGGAGACGCGCCCGCGTCGCCGAAGGTGGAGACGATGGCCCCGCAGCCGCTGTCGCCGTACGCCGCGAGCAAGCTCGCCGGCGAGCAACTGATGCGCGTGTTCGCGGGCCTCTACGCGATCGAGACGGTCAGCCTGCGGTACTTCAACATCTTCGGGCCTCGCCAGGACCCGAAGAGCGAGTACGCCGCCGTGGTCCCGCGCTTCATCATGGCCGTCCTCCGCCGGGAGAGGCCGATCGTGTTCGGCGATGGCGAACAGACGCGGGATTTTTGCTTCGTCGACAACGCGGTCAAGGCCAACCTGCTCGCCGCGAGCACCCCGCGAAAGCTGAAGGGCGAGGTCGTCAACGTCGGCTGCGGCCAGAAGACGTCGCTCAACCAGCTGCTGGCCACCCTCGGCGACCTCTCCCGGGTGCGCGTGGATGCGGACTACCGCGCCGCGCGCCCCGGCGACATCCGCGACTCGATGGCCGACGTGGGCGCCGCCCGCGCGCTGCTCTCGTACGAGCCCGCGATCGACGTGCAAGAAGGCTTGCGCCGCACGTTCGGCGCGTTCGCCGCCGCGGCCAAGAAGTAGAAGGCCCTATCGCGAGGGCTGCGCCTGCTCAGGCCACGGCCGCGCGCGACGTGCGGACGATTTCGCGCAGCTTGCCGACGTCGAGGGGCTTCTCGAGGCAAGGGCGGTCGACGTTCTCGAGGAAGGCGCGAGCATTGGGCGTAAAGGCGCCCCCGGTCATGAACACGAATCGACCGCCGGCCGCAGGACGCGATCGGAGCGTCTCGGCGTAGAGGTCCATCCCCGACATGTCCTGCATCATCAAGTCGCACAGGATGACGTCGTAGAGCCCTCGGGCCGGGTCGGAGAGCATGTCGAGCGCCTCCTGGCCCGAGCCGGCGAGCGTGACGATGAAGTCGCGGCCCAGGGCGCGGCCAAGCGCCTCGCGCACGCGTGGTTCGTCGTCGACGACGAGGATGCGCGCGCGACGCTCTCCGCGGGCGGTGGCGCCCTCTTCGTCGCCGGGCATGGGCGCGGCGTTTCGTGGGGGGAGCACGACCCTGAACGTGCTGCCGATCCCCGGCGTGCTCGCCACCGTGATCTGCCCGCCGAGGCCCGTGATCGTGCCGTGCGACAGCGAAAGACCGAGCCCCATCGCGACGCCGCCCGCCTTCATCGTGAAGAATGGGTCGAACACGCGCGGCAGCTGCGCGGGCTCGATGCCGCAGCCCGTGTCCGACACTTCCACGACGATCCGGCCGCTCTCGTCGACCGACGTCGACACGCGGACCTCGTGCTCGTCGGGCTTGCCCTCGGGGATCGACTGCGCCGCGTTGACGAGGAGGTTCAAGAAGACTTGCCCCAGGCTCGTCTCGTTGGCCTTCACGGTTGGCACCGGGGCGAGGTTTCGCACGAGGCGGGCGCGGAACACGATCTCGTGCAGCGCCATCTGGATTGCCGACTCGACGACCCCTCGCACGTCGACGGGCGTGCGGCTGTCGACGTCGCCGCCGCAAGCGAAGAGCATGAGCTGGCGCACGATCCGGCGCACCTGCATCGCGCCGTCGACGGATCGGGAGAGCGACACGATCATGTCCTGCAGTTGATCGGCGGTGAGCTTGCCCTGCCCCGCGGCGAGCGCGCGGAGCTCGCGAAGGACGTGCTCGCAGTTGAGGACCGTGTACGTCAGCGGGTTGTTGATCTCGTGCGCCGTCCCCGCTGCGAGCGTCCCGAGAGCGGCGAGGCGATCGGACTGAAGGAGCTGCGCGCGCGCCTGATCCCGCTCCGTGATGTCGGTCCACACGCCGACCGCGCCGTCGGCCTCGCCGGTCGACTCGCGCGTTTGCGGGACGAGCCGGAGCTCGAAGAGAAAGTCGCCCACGCTGCAGAGTCCCGCCATCGAGGCCCCGCCGAGCACGAGCCGGATCGCCTCCGGAAGAGGCGTGACGCGCTGATCCACGCCGACGATCTGGAGCGCCGCATAGACATCGAACGCCGACCGACCCACCAACTCGCCGGGCGCGACCCCAAGCGGGGTGAGCCCGCGCCCCTCGCTCAGCGTGATGACCCCCATCCGGTCGATCGCGCAGAAGATGACCGGCGCGTTGGCGATGACCGCGCGCAGAGAGCTCGCGGCCGTCGACGGCGACTCGTCTGCGAACGCCTGCTCGAAGCGGCGCATCGTGCCGCTGCCGCCCTGCCGGGGCTTCTCCGGAGGCTCGCCCGTGCCGGACACGAACTTCGGGCCCATACCGTCCCCCGTGCGTCGCACGGCTGTCACGCGGACTCCGGCCGCCCGCAGGACGGACGAAGGTCATGCTCAGCCGGAGCGCGCCGCCCAACAGAGTCCGCCGCGCGCGAGACTTCACGCGCCGCCAGCCTGCCCCTACGCTGAGGCACGATGCCTCTTCCGCCCGGCCCCACCGCGCACCCTGTCGTCCAGATGGCCCGCTGGTTCCGCAACCCGCTGCCCCTCATGGACGAGGCCCACCGGCGCTTCGGTGACGCGTTCTCGCTGCGGCTCGCCGGCATGCCCGCTCCATTGGTGGTGGTGTCGCACCCCGAGGTCATCAAGGAGGTGTTTGCCCTCGGACCCGATCAGGCGCATGCGGGGAAAGCAAACCTCGTTCTCAAGCCGTTCCTCGGCGTCCACTCGCTTCTGCTCCTCGACGGCGCTGAACACCTGCGCCAGCGCAAGATGATGCTGCCCGCGTTCCACGGTGAGAGGATGCACGCCTATGGGCGCAGCATGATCGAGCTGGCCCACCACTCGATCGACCGCTGGCCCATCGGGCAGAAGTTCGCCGTGCACGGGCCGATGCAAGAGGTGACGCTTCAGGTCATCATCCGGACGGTCTTCGGCATCGCGGAAGGGCCGCGCTTCGCGGAGCTGGCCGATTTGCTGACGCGGACGCTGCGCGTCGCGACGCGGCCGGGGCTCCTCTTCGCGTTCATGCAGCGCGACCTCGGCCCGATGAGTCCGTGGGGGCGGTTCAAGCGCCTCGCGGCGCGAACGAGTGGCCTCCTGCGCGACGAGATTCGATCCGCGCGCGACAAGGGGACGGCGGGGCGCAACGACGTCCTCGCGATGATGCTCGACGCCCGCGACGAGGCGGGAAGGCCCCTCAGCGAGGACGAGATCCACGACGAGCTCATGACGCTCCTCATCGCCGGCCACGAGACGACGGCGACGTCGCTCGCGTGGGCGCTGCGCTGGATCCTCCCCGACGCGCCCCTCGTCCAGCGCTTGCGCCAGGAGATCGCCGGCGCGGGCGAGGATCCCCAGGCCATCGGCAAGCTCGAGCTCCTCGACGCGACCGTCAAAGAGTCGCTGAGGCTTCAGCCGATCATTCCCCTGGTCGCGCGCATCCTGCAGGAGCCGTTCGAGTTCGGCGGCCTGCGCCTGCCCACGGGCACACTCGTGACGCCTTCGGTGTACCTCGTCAGCCGGCGTCCGTCGCTGTACCCGGATCCGGAGCGCTTCGTGCCGTCGCGGTTTCTCACGTTCAAGCCGGCGCCGTGGGAGTGGCTCCCGTTCGGCGGCGGCCTGCGGCGATGCATCGGGGCCGCGTTCGCGATGTTCGAGATGAAGATGGTCCTCGCGTCGGTCCTCGGCCGGGTGGACGCGAGGCTCGCGAGCGACAACGTCCGCGTCACGCGCCGCGCCATCACCCTCGCGCCGTCCGGCGGCCTGCCCGTCATCGTGACGTCGCGCCGCCCGCGCGAGGCCGTCGCATCGCGAACGGCAGCCTGACCGAGCGGCCACTGGCCTAGGGCCCGTCCCGCAGTGAGGCCCTTCAGACTGGATCCCTTCTCGATCAGATCCCTTCGTCGAGGCGGCGCATGCCCTCGAGCAAAAGAGCCTCGGCCGACTGGTTGATCGTGCGGTTGTTCGCCTTGAACGACGGGTCGAGGGCGAAGTCGCCGTCGGTGAACTTGAGCATCGCGTAGAAGGCCGTCTCGCCGCGCAGATCGGCCCAGATCGCGTCGACCACGCTCCCCTCGGCGAAGTGGATCTCGCCCGTCCCGTTGGGCGCGCGGATCTGCAGCCGCCCGCTCTTTCTGCCATGAAAGAGTACCTGCACCATGTCGGGCAGGCCCATTTCGCGGAGCGAGCCGCTCACGCCGCGCGTCGTACGCTGGCTCGCGCCGCTGGCCTTGTCGAGCAGCGCCTTGAGCTTGGCGACGAGGACGTCGGCCGACGCGGGCTTGCCCACGTAGTCGAGCACGCCGAGCTCGAAGGCCTTCTGCGCGACCGTGCGCTCCTGGCGCCGCGAGTAGATGACCCACGCGACGTCCTTGCCCCACGACTGCTTGCGCGCCTCGGAGAGCAGCGCGAGACCGTCGCCCGAGCCCAGCTCGATCTCGCTGACGACGAGGTCCGTCGTCCCCTCCCCCAGGATCTTGAGCGCCTGCTCGACACTGCGCGCCGTCTTCACCACGAACCCCTGCTCGATCATGCGGAGCTCGAGCACGGTCGTCTCCTCCGGATCGACGTCGACGAGCAGCGCCTGCGATCGGTCCGCGAGCAGCCGCGCCGTGAGCTCCTCGCCGAGGATCATGTTGCGGAACAGGTCGACGAGGTTCGGGTCGAAGATCGTCTCCTTGTGCTTGGCCAGGGCTACGCACGCCTCGGCCGCCGCCAGCGTCTTGCGGTACGGGTTTCGCGGGTTGCTCGTGAGATCGGCGTACGTATCGCAGATGGCCAGCACGCGGGCGCCGAGGGGAATGTCCTTGCCGCCGATGCCGTCGGGGAAGCCCTTGCCGTCGTAGCGCTCGTACATCCGCGTCGCCGCCTGGGTGGTCTCGGCGGGCAGGCGCACGGGATCGAGCAGCCGCGCGGGGAGCTCGAACCCCTTCTGTGCCGCGACCTTGTGCCCGTCGTACTCGGCGCAGTTGAGCGGCGTCAGGTGGTACTGCCCCATCTTGCCGAGGTCGTGAATGAACGACGCGGCCACCAGCATGGCGGTAAGGCCGGGATCGAGGTTCATCTTCTCGGCCATCCGCCGCATCAAGCGCGCGACCTCGCCGGAGTGGCCGCGCAGGTCCGCGCGCGAGCTCTCGAGGAGGCTGACGAGGACGTGAAGCAGCTCGACGAACGACGCGTCCGACACCTTGCGATCGCTCGAGGGCTGAACGGGGGCGGGGACCGCGCTCGGCGCCGCCTTTGGCTGCGGTCGCGCCGGGGCTATCGAAGGCTCGCGCGCGATCGGATGCGCCTCCTTGGCGCGAGGCTTGGCCTCCGCGCGGGGGGCCGCCTGCTGCGGGGCCGGAGCGTCGGCGCCCCCCCCGTCGTAGGTGGCGCGCATCGCCCCCGACTCGAAGCCGGAGACCGCGATCGCGTTCGCGCTGATCTGGGCTTGCCGCTCGAGCACGGCGAAGCCGAGCGGGTCACCGTGGTACGTCTTGGCGATGAACGCCTTGACCCCGGCGGGCCGGGCGAGCAAAGGCTTGACCTCGCGCGCGCCGGAGACGAGCTGGGCCTCGCCGATCGACTCGAAGTCGTCCGGGTCGGCCGTCAGCACCGTGAGGACGTTGGACTTCGCGTCGTACAGCACCGGGCAGATCCCGCTCTTGTCGACGAACCGCTGGGAGAGCAGATCGCGCACGCCACGCGCCACATCCACCTTGGCGAGCTTCTCGACCGAGACGAAGTTGACCTTGTAGTGGACCGCGAGGGCCTTCAGGAGCTCCGGCTCCGAGAGCATCCCGAGCTCCAGCGCCGCCTCCTCCGCGCGCTCGCCCGAGCGCTGCACCCGCGTCAGGACGGAGTCCGCTTGATCGGCCCTCAGGATCTTGTCCCGAACGAGGACATCGCACACCAGCTTGTTCTTCAGCGAGGCGGCGGTTCGCAGGTTGGACACGGAGGGGGATCCAAAGGATATCAGGAGCCCGTCCAGGTTACCTGGCGGCTATCAGCCACCTCAAGGGGCGCCGGTAGTTCGTGATCATGCGGTCGGCCGGCACCTCGTGGCCAATCCCCGGAGCGATCTTCACCTTCACCCGGATGTGGGCGGTCTTGAGCATCTCGCCTGCGCGCCGGGTGTTCTCGGCGACCTGGTCGTCCTCGCCCGTGAAGAGGAACACGCGGCGAATCTTGGAGTGGTTTTGCTCGAGCAGCTGGGGCGCATCGCCGTACCAGTAGCGGTCATTGGCGGCCAGGATGAGCCAGCGGCTCCAGCGGGCTGGATCGCGCACGCCGATCTGCTGGGCAATGAAGGCCCCCTCGCTGAACCCCATGAGCACATTGCCGCGGGCCCGCACCCGCCCCTTGAACTTGTCGGAGAGGGCCGCGAACGTCGCATCGACGATCCGGCGCGCCGTGTCGGCGTCGTTGCTCCAGGCGCGGCCGCCGGTGTCGGTCGTCGACGGGCCTTGTGGGCAAACGACCCATCCGAACTGACGCGCCACGCGGGCCCACTTGCGGCAGTCTTCGAAGGGATTGCCACCGCGGCCGTGGAGGTAAAAAAGGACGCGGCGCCGCGCCTTGCTCCTCGGCTTGTAGAAGTAGGCGTCGCCGAAGCCCGGCACCTCGAGGACCATCGGGTCCGGCGTGGTCGGCGCCTCTTTGGCCATCGCGCCGCGCGGGGTGAGCAGGGCGACGAGCGCAACGAGCAGCGTCGCCACGACGCACGAGGTTCGACGGGGGTACGGCAAGGAGGGGGCCGCTAGGATACACCGTCGTACGACCGATGGCTCCTTCGCTCCCCTCGTCCCCTCCCCTCGGGCCCCCTCCCCCGCGCGCCGTGACGTACGCGACGCGGCGCTCCGCCCTGGCGCTTGCCCAGTGCCGGGCCCTCGTCGCGCGGCTCAAAGCGATCCACCCGTCGCTCGAGACGACGGAGCTCCTCGTCGTGACGACCGGCGACCGGATCCAGGATCGGCCGCTCGCCGACTTGGGGGGCAAGGGCCTCTTCGTGAAGGAGATCGAGGAGGCCCTGATGGACGGGCGTGCGCGGTTCGCGGTGCACTCGATCAAGGACGTGCCGGCGGCGCTGGCCGACGGCCTGACGCTGGCCTGCGTCCCCGCACGCGAAGACCCACGCGACGTGCTCGTCGCCCCCGTTCACGGGACCCTGGCGGCGCTGCCGCCGGGCGCGCGGGTCGGCACCTCCAGTCTCCGGCGGATCGTCGCGCTGAAGACAGCGCGGCCCGACCTGGACTTCGTCCCCTGCCGCGGCAACGTCGACACGCGCCTGCGCAAAGTCGACGGCGGCGAGTTCGACGCCATCGTCCTGGCGCGGGCGGGCCTCATCCGCCTCGGCCTCGAGGGCCGTGCGACCCAGGTCCTGTCGCCGGAGGAGTCTCTGCCCGCGGTCGGACAGGGGGCCCTGGGGATCGCGTGCCAGCCGCTCGCCGCCGAGATCCGTGCGTGGCTCGCCACCTTGCACGATGCGGAGACGGCGCCGTGCGTGGCGGCGGAGCGAGGAGTTCTGGCGGCCCTCG
>PLIR01000451.1 GCA_003139415.1 Myxococcales bacterium
CGCGCTTGCGTCCGCGCCCGCGCCCGCGCTTGCGTCCGCGCCTCCCTCGTTTCCTATCGACTGGCCCTATCCGGCCGGCTCCCCCGCCCCTCACTCCTCCCGCGCCATGGCCGTCACCGACGCCGCCCTCGCCACGAAAGTCGGCGCGGCTGTCCTCTCCACGGGCGGCAACGCCGTCGACGCGGCCGTGGCTGCCGCCTTTGCCCTCGCCGTCGTCTTCCCGACCGCGGGCAACATCGGCGGAGGAGGCTTCCTCGTCGCGCTCGTCGCGGGCAAGTCCTACGCGCTCGACTTCCGCGAGACGGCCCCCGCGGCCGCCACGCGCGACATGTATCTCGGGCCCGACGGCAAGGCGACGCGCGAGTCGCGTGACGGATGGCGATCCGCGGGCGTGCCGGGGAGCGTCGCGGGGCTCTGGGAGGCGTGGCACACGCTCGGCTCGAAGAGCAAGACGTGGGCGGAGCTGCTCGCGCCGGCCATCGCGCTGGCCGACAAGGGCTTTACCGTCGACCCGGCCTTCATCAAGACGATCGAGCAGGGGCACGATCGGCTGGCGCACTACCCGCCGTCGGCCGCGTTGTTTTTGCCGAACGGCGCCCCTCCGGCCATCGGGTCGACGTGGCGCAACCCCGACCTCGCGAACGTGCTGCGAAGGATTGCCGAGAAGGGGCCAGCCGGCTTCTACGGGGGGCCCGTCGCGGCGGCGATCGCCGACGGGATGAAGGTGAACGGGGGCATCCTCACGGCGGCCGATCTCGCCGCCTACCATACGAAATGGCGCGACCCGATCGAGTTCGAGTACCGGGGGCGCAGGATCGTCGGGATGCCGCTGCCCTCGTCGGGCGGGCTCACGATGGCGATGATCGCGCACCTGCTCTCGTCGTGGGACGTGCGGAGCCTCGGCTGGCACTCCGCCGCGCAAGTGCACCTGGCGGCCGAGGCCATGCGGCGCGCCTTCGCGGCGCGCAACGCCAAGCTCGGAGATCCCGACTTCGTGGCCAACCCGTCCGCCGAGCTGCTCTCCGAAGGGTGGGCGAACGAACAGCGCGCCACGATCGCCATGGACCACGCGACGCCCACGCAATCGCTCTTCCCCAAGGCCGTCGGGGGCGCCGCGGGAGGCACGCACACGACCCATCTGGCGTTCGTCGACGCGGAGGGCAACGCCGTCGGAATGACGACGACGGTGAACGCATGGTTTGGCAGCGGGGTGACGGTCCCTGGCGCAGGGTTCGTCCTCAACGACGAGATGGACGACTTCGCGACGGTCCCGGGCTCCGCGAACTTGTTCGGCCTCGTTCAGGGAGAGCCGAACGCGATCGCGCCGGGCAAGCGGATGCTCTCGTCGATGTCTCCCACCATCGTGCTCGGGCCGTCGGGCGACATCGACGCCGTCCTCGGCGCTGCGGGCGGCTCGATGATCATCACCTCGGTCTTCGAGGAGCTGTCGAACATCGTGGACTTCGGCATGGACGCCGCCGACGCCGTGCGCGCGCCGCGCTTTCACCAGCAAGACTCGCCCGATGTCTTGATGATCGAGCCACGAAGCCTGCCCGAAGACGTTCGCCGCGCCCTCGAAGCGATGGGCCACGTCACCAAGGAGGTCGACCAGCTGATCAAGCAGATTGATCACATCGGCGACGCGCCCGCCATCGGCCGCGCCGCGGGTCTATGGGTCGGGGGCGCCGAGCCCCGCCGCGACGGGGCGCTCGCCCTGGGTTACTAGAGCTTCAGCCGCCTGGCCGCGGCGTTGTCGGGGTCGAGGCGGAGCGCTTCGTCACGATGCGCGCGGGCGGCGGCCGCGTCGCCCAGGGCCAGGCGCTCGGCAGCGAGAAGGGAGAGGGTGGTGGCTCGTTCGGGAGCCTTTTGCTCGCACAGCAAGGCGCTCTCGAGCTCGTAGGCGGCCGTGTCGTGCTCCCCGGTGGCCGTCAGGGCGCGCGCATAGTCCACGTGGATCTGCGCGTTCTCGACGTCGACGTAGATCGCCGACGCGCCCACCTGCTTCGCCTCGGCCCACTGGGCGGTGTCGACGAGGGTGCCGAGGAGAAGGCGGTATGCGCGCCGATCATGCTGGTCGAGGCGCGCGATCTCCCTGAGCGCGTCCAGCGCCTCGACGTCGCGCTTCTCGGCGGCGTCCATGTCGTAGAGCGCGCGCAGCGGATCGGCCTGCGTCGGGTCGAAACGATGCGCCGCCTGGAGCGCGGCGCGCGCCGCGGCCGCGTCGTGCTTCGCGTCTGCAAGACCGGCGAGGGCCATTTCCACCGTGTAGCCATCACCCCCGGCGACCCGCAACGCGCGCAGGTGCTTCTCCTCGCCTTCGACGTCGTGCGCCAGCGAGGCCAGCTTGTAGGCCACGAAGTGGGCGTCGAGGTTTGCCGGGTTCACGCGCAGCGCCGCGGCGATCTCCTGCTTCGCCTCGTCCGGCTTCTTGGCGCGGAGCAGCGCCAGGGCGTAGGCGACGTGCGCGGCCGCGTTCTCGGGGCTCGCCGCCGCTGCGGCGCGCGTGTCCTCTTCGGAGCCGGCGCGAACGTCGAACAGGTACTGCCCTTCGTAGCGCGCCAGCCGCGCCCCCTCCCATGCCTGGAACCGAGCGTCGTAGACCTCGGGCGTCACGCCGAACGCGTCCTTGATCACCTCGGCCGTCGTCTTGCCTTCGCCCCACGCCTCGAGCGCGCGCGTGATGCGCGGAAGCCCGAACTGGTCGGCCGTGAACGCCAGCATCTGGCTCGCCGCGTAGTAGGCGACGGTTACGTCCAGGTCGCCCTCGGCGTGCGTGAACGCGGTGTTCATCCCGAGCGCGCCCGGCAGCGACTTTCGCTTGAGCGCCAAATAGAGCTCCGGATCGAGCTCCCGGCGCCACTCGGGCCGACGGATCATCGTCTCGTACTCGGAGAGCCCCTCGGTGAACCATCGGGGCACGTGGTACTTGGACAGCTGGATCGCGAAGACGTGCGCGAGCTCGTGCCAGAGCACGTTGCCCCAGTTGAACGGCTCGCTCTTCGGGCTCATCGCCGCGACGACGTGCCCGAAGCACACGCCCTCGATGCCGATGTTGGGCAGGCCGCTCGTACGGACGCTGAAGTGCTCGCGATCGAGGTACATCTCGACGGCCACGGGCGTCGCCGGCGCGAACATGTAGTGCATCTTCATGGCGCCCCACGCCTCGCCGAGCATCCGCGGCACGTAGCGCTCGAGCACAGCCTTCTCGGCCTTGGGGTACCGGATGCGGAAGAGCCCCTCCTGCGCGCTCTCGTAGCTCTGCGGGATCCAGCGGCCGTAGAGGAGCTCGAGCGTGTTGTAGACGCGGACGTTGAAGTGGTCCCCCCTCCACGCTTGCTCCAGCGANNGCGCCCACGCTTTGCTGTCATGCGGGTCGAGCGCCACGGCGTCCTTCATCATCGCGACCACGTCGTCGTAGCGGTGCTCCCAGTCGGCGAACTCCGCGATCGTGGTGTATGCCTCGCCGTACTCCTTGTTGCGCGCGAAGACGGCGCGCTTGGCGGCATCGTAGCCGGGCCGATCGTCGGCCAGAAAGCGCGCCGCCGCCCGCAAGCTGAGGAGCTCGAGGTCGTTCGGGTCGATCGCCAGCCCGGCGTCGACGGCGGCGTTGGCGGCGGCCAGGTCCATGTCGCGAAGCGCGATCCCCGCGCGCACGGCGAAGGCGCCGGTCTGCTTGGCGTTCACGGCCAGGGCGTCGCGGGCGAGCTTCTCCGCCGCGTCGAAGTCGAGGGCCTCCTGCAGCTTCACGCGCGCGAGCTTCACGTTCGCGTCCGCGTTGTGGGGCGCGATCCTCAGCGCCTCCGCGAGGACTTGCTCGGCATGGCCTGGATCGTACTTGTCGATGTACAGGTCCGCTCGCCACAAGAGGGTCCGCACCTGCCCGCTGCCGTGCAATGCCCCGCCCGAGGCCGTGACCTCGGCCCGCTCGCTCTCGTTGTATGCGGTGTTGGCATCCTTGGGATGGCGCAGCAGGTGCATCGCGCGGCCCACCATCGCAAGCCCTTCCGCGTCGGTCGAATTGATCGCGTCGTTCCCGTACTCGTCCGCGAACTTCAGCAAGAACGGTTCGGCGTCCGTCCGCCGGCCGGCTCGAATGAGCAGCTCGCCGAGCTCGAGCCGCACGCGACGGCCGCCGCCGCCGGCGCCGCCCGCGGACGGCGTGAGCAGACGAATCGCCTCATCGACCTTGCCCTGCGCCGCGAGGATCTCGCCGCGGACGGCGAGCGTGCCGAGGCGAACGTCTTCGGTCGAGCCGTTCTCTGCGGCGACGGCGTCGCGCTCGGCCTCGTCGAAACGTCCTTGCTCGAGCATGACGCGCGCGAGCATGGCGAGGGCGCGCGGCCGATCGCCTCCCTGGACCGCGGCGAGCGCTTTCTCCGCCGCAGGGTAGTCGGCGCCGTTCGCGGCTGCGACGCCCGCGGCGAGGGGGCTCACCAGCGGCGAAGGAGGCGTCGGCTTCGCCGGCTGCGCCGCGGCCCCTACCGCCAGCGCGGTCACGAGCGGCACGCACATGCAAACGAAGACGCGCTTCATCGGGGTCCCTTCAAGCTAACACCCGATCGTCACGGATCACGCACGCGGGCCGCACGCTCATCCGTGCAAGCGCACCTCGTCGGCACGTTCTACGATCTCGCCAGTCGCCGCGTCGAACGCCAGCACCATCTCGACCGCGTCCTCGTCGTCCGGGTAGTAGCGAGCCCGCACGCCCATGGCGAAGAACCCGAGGCTCCGATAGAGGCCGATCGCGGCGACGTTCGACCTTCGCACCTCCAGAAGGACATGCCTCGCCCGCACCTCGCGCGCGTGCGCGATGAGCGCCTCCAGCATTGCGCGTGCAATCCCTCGACGCCGCCGGTCCGACCGCGTCGCGACGTTGAGCAGGTGGATCTCGTCGGTCACGTGCCAAGCGACGACGAAGGCCACGACGCCGTGCGCCGCCTCGCGCGCGACCCACAGCCTCGCCCATGGCCTCTCGAGCTCCGCGCGCAGCTGCTCCTCCGTCAACCGCGTCGGGCCGTCGATCGCCGCGACCGCCGCCGCGTCGGTCGCGCTCATTCTGTCGATCCGGACGGTCATTTCCAGCGACCGTGATGATAGCGTCTAAGCGCGGCTCGGCGGAGGAGACGGGATCGAGGCCGCGGCCGACAGGGCGCGGGCGCGGGGTGCGATCGCCCACGGGTCGATGGCGAACCTCAGCGAACCGTCGCCACGGACGATCGCGCCCGCGAACGGACCGAGCCCCGCGACCAGGGGGCCGAGCGGACGCACGAGCAGCTCCTCCGTCTGCCCGACCGCGTCGACGCCCACCGCCGCGGGGGCCTCTCGCGCTTCGTCCGATTCGAGCACCAGGTCGATGACGTACCGCGCGGCGCCTCCGTTCCCGGCGTCGACGAACTCGAGCAGGTGCGGCACGGTCGCGGCGTCGGCGTCACGATGCAGGCGCACGCGGCGCGCGGTCGCCGCCGGCAACGCGAACTCGTTCTTGCCCGCCGTCACCCACAGCACCGTCACGAGCCCGCTGCCGATGGGGATGTCGATTCGCGCGCGAAATCCCTTGCCGGCGCGGCTCGACAGACGGACCGCGCCGCGCAGACGCTGGATGCCGGCCCGCGCGATGTCGAGGCCGATGCCTCGACCCGCGAGCAAGTCGCTCGTCTCGCGCGTGGAGAAGCCCGGAAGAAAGAGGAGCGACAGAAGAGTGTCGTCGTCCGCGGCCTCGGCGATGGCCGATGTCACGAGGCCGCCCTCCATCGCCCGGGCCCGCACGTGTGCGACGTCGACACCCGCGCCGTCGTCTTCGATCGTGATGCTCAGGCGACTGCCCATCTTGCGGGCACCGAGCACGATCGTCCCGCTCGCGGGCTTGCCGAGCGCCGAGCGCACCGCGGGCGCCTCGATGCCGTGCGCGACGGCGTTGCGTACGAGCTGGAGGCAAGGCTCGACGAGCTGCTCGGCGATGCGTCGGTCGATGGTCTCGTCCGAGCCGCGCGTGCGGACGATGACGGCGCAACCCCGGCGGCGCGCCTCCGACTCGATGGCCGTCGTCAGGCGGCCGAACATCCGTCCGATCGTCGTCTGGCGCATGCCCGACAGCTGCTTCTTGGCGACGGTCACCGCTTCGCGCAGGACTTGGTCCATCGACGTCAGACGGGCCGCCGCTGCGTCGATTTCTTCGCCGAAGGCCCCGACGGCCGTCACAGCCTGCTCGATCCGGTGCAGGGCGGCCGCCGGAGCCCCCCAGGGCCGCGGCGGCCCGATGAGCCGTAGCGCCTCGACGAGCGAACCCCGGAGGTGGCGCAACGTCAGTGCGGCGGCCCCGCCGCGCGACGCACGGGCTGCGATGCGCTCGCGAGCCCGGTCGATGACGTCCAGCCCCTCGAGCAGCCGGTCGATCTCGGCGGCCGCCACCCGGATCGTCGCCGTCGCTTCGTCGAAGCCCGTGCTGCGGGGCGGCTCCGAACCGATGCTCCCGGGCGACATCGAGGTCGGGGGGCGCGATTCGCGCCCGAGTCGGTCCCGGGCTCGGAGTGTCGACAGCGCCGCGTCGGGGTCTTCGAGCAGGGCGCCGAGGACCCCGCGCCACCGGGCTACCTCCTGCAGGGCGATCAAGGCGGCGTCGGTCGAGTCGGCGCCCCGCAGCTGGTCCTCCAGGCCGTGGCAAAACCAGGTCATCGGCTCGTCCCCGACGGCGCTGGCGGCTCCCTTCATCGTGTGCACGTGCCGATAAATCTCGCGGATGGAGTCGACCGGGTCGCGCTCGGGCGTCAGCGCGTCGTCGATGCGCGCGAGGCGATCGGTCACCTCCGCGGCGTACTGGACGCGTACGAGCGGATCGAGCGCGGATCGCGTCAGGTCGTCCGGAGGAATGGGCCAGCGATCCGTCAGGGCGTTCTCGCCCGCCGACAGGCGCCGGATCGCCGTTCGGACGAGGGCGGCGGCGTCTCGGAGCGCGGCCTCGTCGCCCTCGCGCATGCGCCGATGCAGCCGTTCGAGGNNGGAGGGCTTCCGAGAGCTCGGGCTGTCCCGCGAGGCCGGCGCTCCCCTTGAGCGCGTGCACCGCCCGTTGAACGTCGATCGCCGCGGCGGGCCCCTCGAGCGTCGGCAGGTGGCGCTCGAGCTCCTGCACGAGCAGGCGCCGGAGCTCGGGATCGGCGCCCGCCATCGTGTTCAGCCGCGCTCCGTCGGCTCCGCGCCCTCGTCCTCCTCGACGAGCAGCCGGGCCACCGGCTCGAGCACCGGCCGCAACGCACCGACGAGCAACGCTCGCGGCACCTTTCCACTGAGGGACGCGAGCGCCGTGACCAGCGCGCGGGCCCTCTCGCTCGCCTCCGCAAGGGCGCGCACCGCCTCGGGGTCCGAGCCCGTCGTCTTCTTGACGCGCTCGCCCATGTCGAGCAGCGCCGACTCCGAGTCGCTGGCCGCGCCAGCCCCGCGCGCGGCGTCCTGCGTCAACTCGGCGATCACCACCTGCGCCTGGCCGAGACTCCCTTCGATCTGCATCAACTCTCCCGCCAGACTGCCGATGCCCGCGACGAGCTCGCGCGCCACGTCGGCGCCTCGCTGCGACTGGGCCCGGACCTCGTCGCTCACGAGCGCGAGCTGGCGTCCCTCGGCCTCGCCGAGGCGCGCGCCTTCGAGCCCCGCATTGAGCGCGACGAGGCCGAGGCGATCGAAGGCGTCGACGACCCGCGCGAACGTGCCCTGCAGTTCGGACGCCCGCGACGAAGCCGCGTGGGCCCGATCGGCGAGAGCGTCGACGGACACCCGGTATCGCCCCGCGGTGGCGCCGATGCGCTGCGCGGCCGAGCCGGCATCACGCGTGCGGACCAACGCGCGCTCGTGGGCGCTCCAGAGCGCCCCGTCGTCGACCGGAGACCGGGCGACGGCCCCCCGCGCGGTCTTGGAGGTGCGACGGAGGAGGCGCAGCAAACGCTGGCTCGGAGGATCGGCGGGCATCGCGGGCGAGCATACGCGCGACGCGTGGCTGGGGCTACGGAGGTCGCATCGCGCGCTCGTCGACCGGCGCGTTGATCACGACGTCGCCGAAGTCGATCGTCGTCCGATCGCGAGGCCCCTCGACGAGCAGCGCATGCATCGGTCGTACGAGGTCCGGCGCGAGGGCGAGGCGCATCGCGCGCGGCGCTTCGGCGGCGGGGGCGCGAGACGTCGCCTCCACATCGGCGCCCGTCGCGTCATCGCGCAGGACGCGCACCGACCATCGTCGTTCAAGGTCGGCGAGGTCGCCGCCGAGCAGCGAGTGGAGATCCTGCAACGCGTCGGACAGGTGCCCCGCCCCCGCCGCGAGTCGACCCTCCCCGTGGGCGCCTCGATACGCGAGCCCTTCCGGTCCGATCCAGAACGTGACGTCGTCGGGCGGCGAGAGCTCCCAGCGCAGGCGATTGGGGCGGACGAGCGCCAGCGTGCCCTTGGACCGCACGTCCGTCGCGAGCAAGCCGATCGTGCGCGTCTGGGTGAACGACCCCCGCAAGGTACGGACGGGAAGCCGGGCCGCCGCGATGCGACGGAGAAGGTCGGCGGCAGGGTCGTCGGCCAGCGCCCCGCGAAGGGGCAGCACGCACGCGGCTCCAAGGGCCAGCGCCGCTCGCCGCGAGACGCAGGCACGGCCCGTCATCGCGCCCCCACGGGGACCACCTTGAGCCGCAAGTCGAGGACCGTGAACACGACGGCGCCGATGATGCGCATCGGGTCCGCCACGCGCCTAAAGTGCGTCTGCTGCCGTGCCGCCGTCGTGTAGAGGACGCCGATCGGCACCTCGACCAGCGGCAACCGGGCCGCGAGCGCCCTCAGGATCACTTCGCCCTCGAAGGCGTACCCGTCGGCGCGGACGCCGAGGGCCAGCGTCTCGGCGACCGGGTAGCGACGCAGGCCGCACTGCGTGTCGAGCATGGTGCGCCGCGCGAAGCGGGACAGAAAGAAGTTCGATACGGCGTTGCCGAAGCGGTTGCTGCGCGGCGCGCCGTCGCGCACGAGGTTACGGATGCCGAGCACCAGGGCCCGCGGATCGTCGCTCGCGTCGAGGACGGCCCGCGCCGAAGCGGCCGGGTGCTGGCCGTCGGCGTCCACCGTCACCGCGACGTCGAAGCCGCGGGCGTGCGCCTCGCGAAGGCCCGAGCGCAAGGCTGCCCCCTTGCCGCGGTTGCGCTCATGCCGGATGACGATGGCGCCGTGTTCGCGCGCGACCCGCGAGGTCGCGTCGCTGGAGCCGTCGTCCACGACGAGGACGGGAACATCGAGAGCGGCGCGGACGTCGTCGATCACCCTCCCCACGGTCGCGTCCGCGTCCAGGGCGGGTAGGATGGCGCACGCTCGCATCATGCACTCTTCATTGTACGCCAAGAACCATCCACGCCAGCCGCGTCGCGCACGGAGGTCGCGATGACGGTGCGGCTTACGGTCGAGGACGGTGCCGAGGGTACGGCGTCGCGCACCGATGTCCTCAGGCGTGCTCGAGCGATGCTCCAGGCTCTCGGCCTGCGGGGCCGCGAGCTGTCGATCGTTCTCACCGACGACGACCGGATCCGGGAGCTGAATCGAACTTACCGGAGAAAAGACAAGCCGACCGACGTGCTTGCCTTCTCCCAGATCGAAGGCCAATTCGGCGAGGGGCCTCTGCTCGGCGACGTCGTGGTGAGCATTCCGACGGCCCGGCGGCAAGCGCGTTCGCGCGGCGCCGACCTCACGACGGAGCTCACCATGCTCCTCGCGCACGGCCTCTTGCACCTCGTCGGGTGGGACCACGACACGGCGGCAAAAGACCGCGAAATGCGCCGCGAAACCGCGCGTCTTTGTGCCGCTGCGGAGACGGCCTCCGCCCGCCCGATCGCGCGCCGGAGACCCAAAGAAATCACAAAATAGGCTGTTTTCCGCTTGCAGGACGCGAAAACGGGGTGCTACTCGTCTTCAGCATCGCGGGCGCAAAGACGCTCCGACACACGGATTTGAGAGCGTCTCGACGCGATGTCGGCGAGGGGCGCTCTCCCGGAAGAGCGAACGATCTCGTCGAGGAGGAAGCTGAAAATGTCTGCAAAGCGTTTGACGAAGGCTCAAGTCATTGCCGAGCTCGCAGAGTTCACGGAGCTCGACAAGAAGAGCGTCAGCCGCGTCTTCGATGGCCTCACGGAGCTGATCAAGAAAGAGCTTCGCAAGCCCAACGGAGAGTTCGTCGTCCCCGGCCTGCTCAAGCTGCGCGCCATCAAGAAGCCCGCCACCAAAGACCGACCCGGCGTCAACCCGTTCACCAAGCAGCCCATCACCATCAAGGGCAAGCCTGCGCAGAAGAAGGTTCGCGCTACGGCCCTCAAGGCCCTGAAAGACCTCATTCAGTAGGTCCGCCAGCAGGTCCCCCGCCCCCCCGGGCGTCACTCCGAGGGCGCGTCTTGCCCGTAGAGCTTCTCGGCGATCGAAAACGTCTTCGCTTCGAGCTGCTGGTAGGCCTCGCGAATTTGCGCGAGTTCGCCTTGCTTCTCCAGGAGGCCGCGTAGCGACGTCGCGAGGACGCGCATCTCTTCGAGCGTGGCGGCATCGACGAGGTCGGCGTAGCCCTCGAGGGCGGCGTCGGTGGTGTAAAGCAGCGTCTCGGCCTGGTTTCTCACCTCGGCAAGGGCACGGCGCAGCTCGTCCGTGTACTTGAAGCGATCGGCATCCGAGACGAGGCTGTCGATCTCCTGCTGCGACAGGCCGCTCGTGGCCTTCACCTTGACGTTCGTCGCCTTGCCGGTGCCGAGGTCCTTGGCCTCGACGCTGACGATTCCATCGGCGTCGATCCGGAACGTCACCTGGATCTTGGGGACCCCGCGCGGCGCGGGCGGAATCCCCGACAGCTCGAACCGCGCCAGGCTCCGGTTGTCGGCGGCCATCTTGCGCTCGCCCTGCAGGATGTGCACGGGCACGAACGATTGGTTGTCGACGCTCGTCGTGAACGTCTCGCCCTTCTCGGTGGGGATCGTGGTGTTGCGCGGGATGAGCGCCGTGAACACGCCGCCACCCGTCTCGACGCCCATCGACAGCGGCGTCACGTCGAGGAGCAGCACCTCGACCTTGTCGTCGCCGAGGGCGGCCGCCTGAAGCGCGGCGCCGGCCGCCACGACCTCGTCGGGGTTGACGCCCTTGTGTGGGTCCTTGCGGAAGAACTGCTTCACCGTCCGCTGCACGGCCGGCATGCGCGTCATCCCGCCCACGAGAATCACGCTGTCGATCTCCGCAACCGTCAGCTTGGCGTCCGCGAGCGCCTTCTGGCAGGGCTCCAGCGTCTTTTCGACCAAGTCCTCGGTGAGCAGCTCGAGGTCGGCACGCGTCATCGTCTTGATGATGTGGAGCGGCTCGCCCTTGGCGCTCTGCCCGATGAAGGGGAGGTTGATCTCCGTCTCGAGGGACGACGACAGCTCGTGCTTCGTCTTCTCGGCCGCCTCCTTCAGACGCTGGAGAGCCATCTTGTCTTTGCGCAGGTCGACGTCGTGCTCGCGGGCGAACGTGTCGACGAGGGTATCGACGATCCGGCGATCGAAGTCTTCGCCCCCGAGGTGCGTGTCGCCGTTCGTCGCCTTCACGCTGAAGACGCCCCCGTTGATCTCGAGGATGGACACGTCGAAGGTGCCGCCGCCCAAGTCGTAGACGGCGATCCGCTCGGACCCCTTCCTCTCCAGGCCGTACGCGAGCGCCGCCGCCGTCGGCTCGTTGAGCAAGCGCCTCACGTTCAAGCCGGCGAGTTGCCCGGCCACCCGCGTGGCTTGGCGCTGCCCGTCGCTAAAATAGGCAGGCACCGTAACGACGGCCTCGGTGACCGGTTCTCCGAACATTGCCTCGGCATCGGCCTTGAGCGCAGCGAGGACGAGTGCCGAGAGCTCTTCGGCGCGGAACGCTCGCCGGCCGAGCGTGAAGGCGCGGTTCGTGCCCATGGCACGCTTGAAAGCGAGCGCCGTGCGGTCTGGATGCGTGATGGCGCGGTCGCGGGCCGCCTCGCCGACGATGATCGTACCGCCTTCGTCCATGCTCACTGCCGACGGCGTGAGGACGGAGCCGAGCGCGTTCGGCACGAGCACGGGCTCCCCGTTGCGAAACGCGGCAAGCAATGAATTGCTCGTCCCAAGATCGATGCCGACGATCACGGGGCTACCTTTGCCGTCGAACGTTTCGGCTCCGGCGTGCGAGGCCGGTGCCGCTATTCGGGCGCGTCGAGAAGTACGCTCGCGACGCGACCACCCCTCAGCTCAAAGCCGATCGTGGCGCCTCCGTGACCAGATGTAGTGAACGAAACGTAGGCGCGCGGCGAACCAGGTGTCGCGCGGCGCACGAGGCCCCCGACGGAGCGTTGCAGCGGCGATTGGGCGATTGGTCGACCAAGCCACATCCAGGCCGCGATCGGGACGCTGTTCGCGGGTAGATGCTTCCCGGCGATTCCCGGTCGACGCAAGCGAATCGCGATATCGGAGACCGATTGCCCGGTGAACGTTACGACCACGGTCGATGCACCGTCGGTCCAGCGTTCGGCTCCGCCACACGTGGCCGGCATCGATGAATCGTCATAACAAGGCGCGGGCGAACCGGCCCCAATCGCGGCATGGACGCTGGCCTCGGTCGCAAAGAGGGCGAGCGGTCCGACCGTGAAGCGCGCATCGTGCCTAGACATCTGTAGGGCGGCCGCGAGAACGACGCCCGGCACGTTAGCGTCCGACGCCCTGAACCGGTTGCTGCGTTCGCTGCATGTCTTTATAGTGCGAATCGTCGAGCACGTACGGTTCGCCCGTCTTACTAAGCCCGATGTGCATGTTGCCCTGAGCATTTTCGGGATCGAACCCGATCGCTTTGAGCTGCGAGAGGGGGAACTCGCACACTGCGCGGGGTCGTGTTTGCACGACAACGTCCCCCTTCACTTCGAGTGAGCCGGGCGAATCCTGCCCCAGCGGCATCGGCCGCCAGTCCGATCGATGCCCATTGGGCTCGGTCTNNGCCGCCGCCGTCGGCTCGTTGATGATGCGCTTGACGTCGAGGCCCGCGATCTTGCCGGCGTCTTTCGTCGCCTGGCGCTGCGCGTCGTCGAAGTACGCCGGGACCGTCACGACGGCCTCGGTGACCTTCTCACCGACGAAGGCCTCGGCGATCTCGCGCATCTTCGTCAGGACGACGGCGCTCACCTCGGGGGGCGACATCTCGCGATCGCCCACCTTGATCCAGGCATCCCCATTCGGGGCCGCGAAGATCTTGTAGGGCGCCGTCTCGGCCTGGCGCGTGACCTCCGGGTGGGTGAACTTCTGCCCCATCAGCCGCTTGACGGCATAGACGGTGTTGGCCGCGTTGGTGACCGCCTGCCGCTTGGCCGGCTGCCCCGCGAGGCGCTCGCCCGTCGCCGTGAAGGCGACGACGGACGGAGTCGTTCGAGCCCCCTCGGCGTTCGGGATGATGCTGACCTCGAGCTTTCCGCTTCCCGTCGTTTCGGCCACTGCGACGCACGAGTTCGTCGTCCCTAGGTCGATCCCGATGATCTTTCCCATCGCGCCTCGCGGGCCTAGTTGGCCTCGCCCTGACCCTCTCCGGCTGACGCGTCGCCTGGTTTGGGCCGGGCGACGACCACCATCGCGGCCCGAAGGAGCCGCTCGCCCTGAGTATACCCTGGCTGAACTTCGGCGATGATCGTCCCGGGCGGGTGGTCCGAGGTCTCGACCTGCTGGATGGCCTCGTGCACGCCGGGGTCGAAGGCCCTCCCGACCGTGATGATGCGCGCGATCCCTTCGCGTCCCAGCGCGTCCACGAACTGACGTTGCACCATCGCGAGGCCTTCCGTCATCGCTTTTACGTCGCTCGAGCGCTGGGCGCTGTGGATGGCGCGTTCCAGGTTGTCGAACACGGGGAGCAGCACGCGCAGGAGATCCTCGCGTCCGCCGCGGCGAGCCTCGTCCATCTCGCGGCGCGAGCGCTTTCGGAAGTTGTCGAAGTCGGCGGCCGTCCGGAGCAGCGCGTCTTTCACGCGTGCGAGCTCCGCCTTCGCTTCGCTGCGTTCGCTCGCCGGGGGCGCGTCTGTCGCCTCGGCTGAGCCCGAGGCCGGCCCTTCGGCGCCCCCCCGGTCGGCGACGGCGTTGTTGTCCGCGCCGCCCGCATGGGTGCCTTTTGCATCGTGCTGCATCGGCGGCAATATAAAGCGTTCGGCTGGGAAGACTAGCGCGAGCTGTCCGCGGACGGCCCCGGGCGACGACGGGCCGCCTCGGCTGCCCGCCCGCAGGCAGGCGGGACATCCAGTTCGGCCTCGTTCGAGCGAGGCGGGGGCGCGGCACGCAGCCTGCTCCGCTCGCCGTGGTGCACGACGCCCTTGCCCGACCAATCGACCGCGTGGTCGTCGCGGGCGTCGCCCTGGCCGCCGGCGGGGTGGCCACGATCGCGCCGTGGGAAGTCGCCGGCGTTGGCGGCTTCGTCCTTGCCCTCGCGTGGAGGGCCCGGCGGGCGGACGCGGCGACGGCGCTCGTTGCCGTCACGCTCGTCGCCATCGGGCTGCTCCGTGGCCACCTCACGGTCGCCGGCTACGAGAGGGAGCGCGCCCGGGCCGACGCGGCCATCCCGCAACCGGCCCGTTGCAGCGCGCGCGCCACGGTCGACGCGTCGCCCGTCCGTGTCCGCGACGTCCTGCGCTGGGATGCCGTCCTCGCCGGCGTCGTGTGCGACGGCGTGCCGGAGCCGTGGGCCGGCCGCGCAACGCTCTATGGCGGCCCGGATGATCTGGCGACGGGCGATCGTGTCGAGGTCGTCGCCACGCTTGCGCCTCCACAGCGGCTGTGGAACGCGGCCGTGGGAGACCCTCGCCCGGCGGAGGCCCGTCGCAGCGTCTTCCGCACCGGGGGCGCCCTCGACGTGCGCATGGTCCGGCGCTCCACGACGCTCGCCGCGTGGGTCGACCGCCAGCGAGCCCGGGTGCGGCGTCGGATCGAGGCGACCTTCGCGCCCGACATCGCCCCCATGGCGCGCGCGCTCGTCCTCGGGGAGAGCGACCTCGCCGCCCTCGACGACCAGAGCTTTCGTGCAAGCGGCTTGTCGCACCTGCTCGCCGTCTCCGGGATGCATCTCGTCCTGGTGCTGGCGTTGATCGTCCGGGTGCTCCATGGTGCGCTCGTCCGCGTCGAGTCGATCGCGGCGCGTACCGACGCGGGCCGCCTCTCGGCGTTCGTCGGGATCCCCGTTGCCTGGCTCTACGCGGAGTTCGCGGGCGGCGGCGGATCGACGGTCCGGGCGGCCTGGATGGCCACCGCCGCCCTCGGAGCTCGCGCCCTCGGCCGCCACGGCGACGTAGTCCGTGCGTTCGGCCTGTCGGTGGTGGCGATGGCGCTGATGGATCCACTCGTGGCTTTCGACTTGTCGTTCGCGCTCTCCGCGGCAGCCACCGCGGGCCTCATCGTGTACGCGCGGCCTTTGGGCGAGGTCTTCGCCGAGCGCGGGCCCGCGCGCGCTGCGGCCGTCCTTCGTGCGTCATCCACCACCGTGGCCGCGTCGATCCCATGCGCGCCGATCCTTGCTCGGTTCGCGCCGACCATGCCTCTCGGGGGCGCCATCGCCAACCTCCTGGCCGTGCCACTCGGCGAGTCGGCCGCACTCCCAATGTGCCTTGCGCACGCCATCCTCTCCTGGTGGCCCTCGGCCGAACGGGGCTGCGCCGTCGTGGCTACCGGGGCGTTGCTCCTCGTCCGCGCCATCGCGCGCATCTTCTCCACGCCGGCGCTCACGATCGACGTACCGCAGCCGACTTCCTGGCAGTTCGCGGCCCTGGTGTGCGCGATGGCCGCGGTCGCTCTGAGGTCGCCTTTTCGCGCGGCGATCGTCGCGTCGACCGCAGCACTGCTCCTCGTCTTGGAGGTCCAGACCCGGCGCGTGGGGGCGCCGCGGGCCGTGCTGCGCGTCACCTTTCTCGACGTCGGCCAGGGCGATTCGGCCATCGTCGACCTGCCGAACGGCGAGGCGATCGTGGTCGACGGAGGGGGCCTCGTCGGCAGTCCGATCGACGTGGGCGCCCGCGTCCTCGCGCCGGAGCTACGCGCGCGGCGCCGGCGGTCGCTCGCCGCGGTCGTGCTCACCCATCCGCACCCGGATCATTTTGGGGGCCTGGTGGCGGGCCTCGACGCCGTCCATGTGGGCGCCTTGTGGGACACGGGAGAAGGGGAGGGCGAGCAGCTAGCCGGCGGATACGCGGCGGTCCTCGCCGGCGCTCGGGCGCGCGGCGCGCCCATCCTGCGGCCGAACGACCTATGCGGTGTTCGGACGCTCGGCGGACTGCGGATCGACGTGCTCGCCCCGTGTCCGGCGTACTCGCCCGATCGCCAGGCCAACGACAACTCGTTCGTCCTTCGCTTCGTCTACGGCGCGCGCGCCATCCTCATGGTTGGCGACGCGCAGCGCGAGGAGGAGGCTTCGATCCTTGCTACGGCGCCCGACAGGCTGCGCGCCGATGTGCTCAAGGTCGGTCACCACGGCAGCGCGACGTCGTCATCGCCTGCCTTTCTCGCCGCCGTCGCGCCGCGCGAGGCCGTCATCTCGGTCGGTCGCCGCAACCGCTTCGGCCATCCCAGCCCGGCAACCCTGGCCGCCCTCGGCGTCGCCGCCGCCCGAGTCTGGCGAACGGACACCGACGGAGCGGTGACGGTGACGACCGATGGCGTCGACCTGGAGGTGCACGCGATCGCCAAGTAGCGAGCCACCATCGTCGAGATGCGCTCGGTTTGCTGTCATCCTGAGCGAAGCGAAGGACCCCACGGAGAGCGCGGAAAGGCCGAGGCCATGGGATCCCTCGCTCCGCTCGGGATGACAGCAAAGCTGATACCCTACGAAGCCGAGTCATGGACCGCCCCGCTTGCATGTTCTCGGCCGAGCAGATCGCCGCGCGGGTGCGCGTTCTCGGCGAGGAGATCGCGCGCGACTACGCGGACAAGAGCCTAGTGCTGGTGAGCGTGCTCAAAGGGAGCTTCGTGTTCGCGGCCGACCTGGCGCGCGCGATCGACCTCCCGCTCCGCGTCGACTTCCTGGGAGTGCGATCGTACGGGGAGGGGACGGAGACGAGCGGCGTCGTGCAGATCACGTACGACCTGACGCGACCGATCGAGAACGAGCACGTGCTGCTGGTCGAGGACATCGTCGATACCGGCCTGACGATGGCGCACCTCGTCGAGCTGCTCGGTACCCGCTCGCCCGCGAGCGTGCGCGTGTGCGCGCTACTCCACAAGCCGGTGCGAGCGCGCGTGGCCGTCGCCATCGACTACCTGGGCTTCACGATCGACGACCACTTCGTCGTCGGCTACGGCCTCGACGTCGCGGAGAAATACCGCAATCTGCCCTACATCGGCGTCGTCGCTTCGTGATTGGCAGCCCGCAAGGCCTGCTAATCTCGAGCTCGGAGGCCAGGCGCGCCACGTGACCAGCCCCTACGCCGACGAGAATCTGCTGCGGTCGCTCCTGACGAAGGCCATCGCCAGCAAGGCGAGCGACGTGCACATCAAAGTCGGCCAGCCGCCGGGCGTGCGCGTCCGGGGCGACATCATCTACTTCCGCACCGAGAAGATCACCGCCGAGGATACCGAGGCCGTCGCGCGCCACCTGATCACGAGCCCCGACGTCGTCGCGCGCCTCGCGGAGCTCAAGGAGTACGACACGTCGTACGTGGCGCCGAACATCGGCCGCTTTCGAGTCAACGTCTATCGGCAGCGCGGCAGCCTCGCCGTGGTCATGCGCTTCATTCCGAACGAGATCCCCCCGATGGCCACCCTCGGCCTGCCGATGCCGGTGACGACGGAGCTCGCCGAGAGGCACAACGGGATGGTGCTCGTCGTCGGCGCGGCCGGCAACGGCAAGAGCACGTCGATCGCCAGCATGATCGCCCACCTGAACGAGACGCAGCACCTTCACATCGTCACGGTCGAGGATCCCATCGAGTTCGTGCACCGCGACGTGATGTCCAGCATCAGCCAGCGCGAGGTCGGCCTCGACACGGCGAGCTTCGCGGCGGCGCTCCGCGCGGCCCTCCGGCAAGACCCCGACGTCATCTTCGTCGGCGAGATCCGAGACGAAGAGACGATGGAGATCGCCTTGAAGGCGGCGGAGACGGGCCACCTCGTCATGGCGTCTTTGCACACGAGCGACACGATCCGCACCGTCAACCGCATGCTGGCGCTGATGAAGGGCGACGCGGCCGAGAACCGGTTCCGCATCGCGACTTGCCTCCAGGGCGTCATCGCGCAGCGCCTCCTTCCACGCGCCGACGGCGCAGGCGTCGTCCTCGCCGCCGAGGTCCTCGTCGCCTCCCAGTCCGTCCGCGAGAGCATCCGCCGACCCGAGAACAACCCGCCCCTCAAGTCGCTGATGGAAAAGGGCGCCCACCCCTACGGCATGGAAACGTTCCAGAGCGCCATCGAACGCCTCCGCGAAGAGGGCACGATCGACGACGCGACGGCCCAAGACGCCCTGCTGTAAAGGCTGTTGCCTCAAGCGCTAGCGAACTGGCGCCGTCGTGGTGGTCGTCGGGATCGGCGGCTCGATGACGCGGGTGGCGCGCCACACGATGGGCGCGGCGAGCAGAGCGAGCGCGAGGATGGCCCCGATGCCCATGAGCACGACGCCCTTGCGCAGCGACGGGGCGTCGTACACGTCGAGCGCCGCCTCGTGCACCACCACGTCGCGTGTCGCCGCCGCCGACACTCGCCCGAGCTTGTTCACGTTCGCCCGCGCGACGTCGAACTCGCCACCGAAGGTCTTGCGGTCCTCGATGGCTTGCCGCGCGAGCGCGATCATCTGCTGCCGCACCGCCGCCCGCGCGCTCTCCACGGCCGCCGTGCGCGTCCCGACCTGCCGGCTCACCCATTGCTCGAGCGAACTCTGCTCCGCGCGGGCCGCCTCGACGTCCGCGGCCACGTCCACCGCCCGCTTCTTGGCCGCCGTATAGGCGCCCTGCGCGTTCGCGATGACCACCCGGAGCTTGCCCGCCTCCGTGAGCCGTGACTCGCGCTCCAGCGCCAGCGAGTGGACCGACGGCACCGAGGCGCGCGTCGTGTCGAAGAGCGTCTCGGCCGATGGGTGCGTGATCGCGTCCGCCGCCGCCACTCGGGGGAGGGTGCCGGACGGCCGCGCCAGGGCCGACACGGTGACCGTCCCGCCGGGCGACGAACTGAGCTCCGCGCGTACGGCCTCCTGCATCGCGCGCGCGTCCGGAAAGCGCTTCGTCCGTTCGAACTCGAGGGCCCGATCCACGATCGCCGCCACGCGCTCGGGAACCCCCGACGCCACGGCGCCGATGGGACGGGCCGGCGCGGTCGCGCTCCGGATGACCTGCTCCTGCGGCGACGGCGCGTCGTGCACGTGCTGGCCCGTCAGCAGCGTGAACATCGTCGCGCCCACCGCCCAGAGGTCGGTCCGCCCGTCGACCTCGTCCCAGCGTGCCAGGGCCTGCTCGGGGGCCATGAACGCCGGCGTCCCCATCACCATCCCGGCCCGCGTCGCCTGCGATTTCGAGTCCGAACGCTGGAAGAGCTTCGCGATCCCGAAATCGAGCACCTTGAGCGTGCCAGCCCGCGTGATGAAGAGGTTCTCGGGCTTGATGTCCCTGTGCACGACGCTCCGCTCGTGGGCCGAGACGAGGACATCGAGCAGCTGGTCGGCGATCGTGAGCACCTCGGCGACGGGCAGCCGCCGCGCGCTCTTCTCCCAGCGACGCTCGACCGTCTCGCCGTCGAGGAGCTCCATCACGATGAAGGCCGCTCCATCGGGGGCGACGTCGTCGTCGAGCACACTGACCGCCCCGTCGTGCTGGATGGCGTTCGCGGCGTAGCCCTCCTGGAGGAACCGCGCTCGGATCTCGTCGTCGTGGCTGAACTCCGTGTGCAGCATCTTCACGGCGACGCGCTTGCCGTTGCGGTGCGTCGCGCCGTAGACGGCCGCCATCCCGCCGACGCCGAGCAGGTCATCGATGCGCCACTTGTCTTGCAGGACCAAGCCGATGCGGCGTCGCGCTTGCGAGATTTGCGGGTCCTCTTCGAGCTCGGCCTGGATCGTCATGTCGCGACGCCCTCGTCCGACGATTCCTGCCGCCGCTGCGCGGCGCGAAGCTCGGCCTCCGCGCGCTTGAGCTTTGTCTCCTCGCGGCTGAGGGCCGCCTGCGCCGTCGCGAGCTCGATCGCGATCTTGCGCTCGGCGGCCTGCGCCTGCGCCAGCTCGGCCTCGAGCTTCGAGAGGCGCACGGCGACCGACGCGAGCCGGGCGTTGTGCGCGTCCTGCTCGCTCGCGAGAACGCTGTCGCGAGACCGAAGGATGTCCTCCGCCTTGCGCAGCTCGATGAGGATGCCGGCGAACTCCGACGCCTTCTCCGCGTCGGCCTCCATCGCGGTGCGCACGCGTCCCGCGAAGGCGACGAACGCGTCCTCGGCCTCGCGCCGCGTTCGCTCGGACTCTGCGCGTCGCCCCTCGAGCGCCGCCTTGAGCTCACCCTGGCGCCGGATCACCCGCCACGCGTAGAACGGAAGGGCGAACCAGCTCTCCGGGGGCTGACCGTAATCGGCGAGGAGGCGCGCATCGAACGAGACGTCGCCGATGGCCTGAACGATCGGCGCCCCCCGGTGCACGATGGCGGCGCGGTTCGACGGCATCGCCCCCCCGAACATCATCTCCTGGCTCGCGTGAGCCGCGCGAAGATCCACCGCGAGCTCGAGGCGGGCCTCGGGTTCGGCCACCTTGTTGGCCATGGGGGCCGGCTTGGCGGGCGACTTGGGGAGATCGAGTTCGAGCTCCGGCATCGCCGCCCGCCCCGCGTGCCCCGACGCCGCCGCGCCACAAACGGCGCAAGGCGCGTTGGGGCTGGCCCCTTCGGCGCCGCAGACGGGGCACGAGGACATGGCGTCCAATCATACCCCAGGGGCCCGTGCTATGGCTCCTCGCGCGAGCATGGCGGCACTATCCAAGCGGCTCGAGTTTTTGCGGAAGATCACGGCGGCCGGCCAAGCCGATCCGTTCGCGTGGTACGGCCTCGCGATGGAATATCGCAGCCTCGACCGCAAAGACGAGGCGCTGACGACGTTCGAGACCCTTCGCTCGCAGGCGCCCGACTACGTACCCATGTACCTGATGTGCGGACAGATGCTCGAGTCGATGGGTCGGGTCGACGAGGCCCGGGCGTGGCTGGATTCGGGCGTACAGGCCGCCCGGACCAAGGGCGACGGACACGCGCTGTCCGAGCTCGAGGCGGCGCTCGCGACCCTCAAGTAGCCGCGCCTTTCCGCCGTCACCTGCGCGTGCCGCGTAGCTTGGCGTGGCGAGTGCGCACATCGGCCTCGTGACCCCGGTCCGTCGGCTCGTAGAGCCGGGCGTCGGCGATCTCGTCGGGTAGATACGTCTCGCCGAGCGGTACGCCCTCGTCGAAGTCGTGTGCGTACTTGTAGCCGGCTCCGTAGCCCTCCTCGCGCATCAAGGCGGTGACGGCGTTGCGCAGCTTCTTCGGCACGGGCAGCGCGCCGTGCTGGTCGATGAGCTCCTTGGCGCGGTGCCACGCGACGTTGGCTGCGTTCGACTTGGGGGCAGTGGCTAGATAGATGCAGGCCTGCGCCAGGGGGTACGTCCCCTCCGGCATCCCGACTCGTCGCAGCGCAGCGTCGGCCGCTCCCGTGACGACGAGCGCGTTCGGATCGGCGTTGCCGACGTCCTCGCTGGCGAAGATGAGCATCCTCCGCGACACGAACAGCGGGTCGTCGCCGGCCGCCAGCATTCGCATCATCCAGTAGACCGCGGCGTCCGGATCGCTGCCGCGCATCGATTTGATGAACGCGCTGACGACGTTGTAGTGCTCTTCGCCCGCCTTGTCGTAGAGCAGGGGGCGATGGCTCTCGGCCGCGGCGACGACGTCGAGGGTGACGGCCTTGCCGCCCGTCGTATCGAGCCAGTCGGCCACGACCTCGAGCGTCGATAGCGCGCGCCGCGCGTCGCCCCCCGACGCCCGCGCGATCGCCGCGATCGCGTCGTCGTCGGCCGACAGGTGCTTCGCGCCGAGGCCGTGCGCCTCGTCTGCGAGCGCTCGACGCAGGAGCTCGACGATGTCGCCCGGGGCGAGCGGCTCGAGGCGGAACACCTTGCAGCGGGAGAGCAGCGCGGCATTCACTGCGAAGCTCGGGTTCTCGGTCGTCGCGCCCACCATGACGATCGTCCCGTCTTCGACGTGCGGGAGAAACGCGTCCTGTTGCCCCTTGTTGAACCTGTGGATCTCGTCGACGAAGACGATCGTGCGCTGGCCGTGGAAGGCGAGGCGGTCGCGCGCGGCGGCGACGATCTCGCGTAGCTCCCCGACGCTGCCGAGGACCGCGCTGAAGGCGACGAAGAAGGACTTCGTGGCGTGCGCGATGACCCGCGCGATCGTCGTCTTGCCGCTCCCCGGCGGCCCCCACAAGATGGTGGACCGCACGCGGTCGGCGCCGATCGCGCGCGCGAGGAGCCCCTGCGGACCGAGCACCTGCGCCTGCCCGACGACGTCTGCCAGGCTCTCGGGCCGCATCCGGTCGGCGAGCGGCGCCCCGCGCTCGATGCCCTTCTTCGCCGCGGCGCCGAAGAGCGTTTCGCCCCCCTCGACCAGCCTCTGGCGACCCCGCGTGGCCATCCAGACCGTCTAGTCCGGACTCGGGGATCACGCCCGTCAGTGGTTTAGGAGCCTCACCAGGACGAGCGCCAGCGCGATGCCGAGCAGCGTGAACGAGACCGCAACCGCCACGAGGAGCCGGACGCTCATGTTGCGGCGGTCGCCCCGGAGCTCTGGCAGCGTGGGCTTGGAGTGGCCGTGCACCACCACTGCTTGGCGGCCGGCCCCTGCGACCGGCGTCGAGGTGGTGACGGGCACGGCGGCCCGCGCGTCGGGGCGCTGGGAGGGCGGAGCCAGATGCGGCGGCAGCTGCGACGCCCCGTTGAACACCCACTGCAGCGCCGTCCCGAAGTCGGCCGCCGTGGCGAAGCGCTCTTCCGGCCGCTTGGCGAGCGCGCGGTGGACGACCTGCTCGAGCAGCGGCGGAAACGTCTTGCCCGGTGCGCGGTGGTTGATCGAGATGGGCCTGCCCGTCACGTGGTGCTGGATGTGCTCCATCGCGTTTCGCGCATCGAAAGGCAGCTTCCCGGTGAGCACCTCGTACAGGATGACGGCGAGCGAGTAGACGTCGCTCGCGGCCGTCAACGTCTTGCCCTGGGCCTGCTCGGGGCTCATGAACTCCGGCGTCCCGAAGACCATCCCCTCCTGGGTCAACACCACCGAGCCCGGTCGCATCTGCTGCTCACCCACCTTGGCCAGCCCAAAGTCGAGCAGCTTGGGGAAGTCTCGGAACGAGGCGCTCTGGACGAGGAAGATGTTCTCGGGCTTGAGGTCGCGGTGGATGATGCCGGCCTTGTGCGCTTCGTCGAGCGCGCCGCACGACTGGATGAGGATCGGCAGCGCCCGCTCCACGGCGAAGGGCCCTTCGACCCGGACGCTCTGGTTGAGGTTCCGGCCCTCGAGGAACTCCATGATGATGTAGAGGGGGCCGTCCTCGAGCTCGCCGTAGTCGAAGACCCGCACGGTGTTGGGGTGCGAGAGCTGGCTCAGCGCGCGCGCTTCGCGGCCAAAGCGCGACACCAGGTCCTTCCGGTCGGCGAGCTTGGGGTGCAATATCTTCACCGCCACGAAGCGGTTCATCTCGGGCTGATGCGCCTTGTACACGGCGCCCATGCCCCCAGAGCCGATCTTGAGCTCGATGTGGAAGGCGCCGTTCAGGATGGTACGTCCGAGGAACGGATCCGGCGCCGGCATGTCGGTCGATCCAAAGTGGTATCACGAGTGGGTTCGGCGCATCATGAACCGGAGTCCGGCCGTGATGACGCGCAGCAATATCTTGGGCGGGGCAGGCTTTGCCCATGTCTTTCCCGACCGGCGCGCCTCGGACACCGATATCCTCGAGGCGCTGTTTGGTCCGGCCCCCCCGCCCCGTCCGGGCGAAGGGGAGGGCGCGCCGCGCGCGGTCGTGCAGGTCAAGCAGGTCCACGGAGCCAAGGTCGCTCTTGCGCAGGAGGCCGGCGCCGCCCAAGCCCGGGCGTGCGAGGCCGACGCCCTCGTCGCGAGGGCTGCCTTCGGCCGGGTCGCCGTGGGGGTCCGCGTCGCCGATTGCGTGCCCGTGCTCTTGGCGTCGACCGAGACGGGCGACGTCGCAGCAGTCCACGCGGGCTGGCGCGGGGTGACGGCGGGCGTCATCGGCGCTGGGGTCAAGGCGCTGGGCGGGGGCGGGCTCGTCGCCGCGATCGGGCCATGCATAGGGCCCTGCTGCTTCGAAGTGGGTCGCGACGTCGCCGAGGAGATCTCGCGCGCAGTCCCCGGCGCCACCGTCATCACGCCCTACCCTCACGCATCGCCCGAAAAGGTCTTCGTCGACCTGCGCGCCGCCGTACGCCAGCAGCTGCGCGAGGCCGGGGTCGAGGCGGCGCGCATCGACGACGTACCCGGGTGCACGCGCCACGAGTCGGTGCGGTTCCACTCGTTCCGCCGCGACGGCAAGGAGAGCGGGCGGATGCTCGCGTCGATCGTCACGAGACCCGTCACGCCGTAAAAACCCAGCGGGGCCACACCATGAGACCACCGATGCAGGGCGCGCTCGTCGACATCAGCAAGGCCGTCGGAAACACACCCATCGTGCGCCTGTCGCGCGTGACCGCGGGATTGCCGGTGGAGATCTACGTCAAGTGCGAGTTTCTCAACCCCGGAGGCAGCCACAAAGACCGGCTCGCGTCGAACATGCTCCGCCGCGCCGAAGAGGACGGGCTGAAGACCGGCGGCACCATCGTCGAGGCGACGAGCGGTAACACCGGCGCGTCGCTCGCGCTGCTCGCGGCCCTGCGCGGGTACAAGTGCGTCTTCGTGATGCCGGACAAGATGAGCCAGGAGAAGATCAGCCACCTGCGCGCGTTCGGCGCCCGCGTCGTCGTGTGCCCGACCGCCGTCGAGCCGGAAGATCCTCGCAGCTACTACCAGGTGGCCGAGCGCATCGCCCGCGAGACGCCGAACTGCTTTTACGCCAACCAGTATCGCAACCCGGCCAACCCCGAGGCCCACTACCTGTCGAGCGGACCGGAGATCTGGAAGCAGACGGGCGGCGACTTCGAGGTGTTCTGCGCGGGCATGGGCACCGGAGGCACGCTCTCGGGCACCGGCAAGTACCTGCGCGAGAAGAAGCCGAGCATGAAGGTCGTCGGCGTCGATCCGGTTGGGTCGCTCTACTACGACTTCGTCAAGACGGGGCGCATCACGAAGCCCTTCTCGTACAAGGTCGAGGGCATCGGAGAGGACTTCTTCCCTTCGACCATGGACCTCAAGATCTTGGATGACGTGATCCGCGTCGACGACAAGGAGTGCTTCCTCATGACGCGGGACATGACGCGTCTCGAGGGGCTCTTCGTCGGCGGGTCCGGGGGCGCGGCCGTCTCGGGCGCCGTGAAGTACGCGCGCACCATGGTCGACCGCGGCGAGGCCGTGGTCGGCGAAGGCGCCGGCGCCCGCCCGGCGCGCATCCTCGTCTTTTTGGCCGACGCAGGCCACAAGTACCTCTCGAAGATCTTCAACGACGAATGGATGCGCGAGAACGGCTTCCTCGAGGACGCGCCGGGCCTCGGGACGGTGAGCGATCTCCTCGCGGCTCGCGAGAGCCGGCCGCTCGTCACGGCGCACCCCGACGCCAAGCTGCGCGACGTCGTGGCGCTGATGAAGTCGACGAGCATCAGCCAGCTCCCGGTGGTCGATTCGCGCGGCAAGCTCTCGGGCATCGTGGCGGAGGTCGACGTCCTTCGAGCGCTCGTGTCGGGTGGCAAGACGCTCGACTCGGCCATCACCGAGGTCGCCGAGGACGACTACGCGACCGTCACCCCGAACACGAAAGTGGAGCTCTTGCAGGGGGTGCTCTCCGACTCGAAGGCCGCCATCGTCGAAGACGGCGACCGAGTCGTCGCGATCGTGACGCGCATCGATCTCATCGACTTCTTCACCAAACAGACGGCTGCCGCGACCACGCCCTCGATCGCCCCGACCGCAGTCTGAGAACGCGTAGCGCTAGCGAAGCCAGCGCTGGATTTCGGCATCGAAGCCGCCCATGTCGAGGGTGCGTGCCCAGTCGAGCGTCAGCCCCGCCTCGGCGCCCGCCGCGCGCGAGCGCTGAGGCCACGGGGCGATCCAGACGAAGCGGCCGCCCGGCACGAGCACCCCGGCTGCGTGCGTGACGAACCGATCGAGCATCGCATCGGTCCCGAGCGTGCGAGACGCGCGCCGGCCCATCGGCGGGTTCGTGATGACCAGTGTCA
Organism: Myxococcales bacterium; assembly: GCA_003139415.1. Lineage (GTDB taxonomy): Bacteria > Myxococcota_A > Polyangia > Polyangiales > Polyangiaceae > Palsa-1150. The sequence goes on from PLIR01000451.1 coordinate 26,320, forward strand.
CGCCGGCGGGCGCGGGGCCGAGCGCGTCTCCGTGCTCGAGGGTCAGGGGCACGTGCGCGGCCTCCGCGTTTGCGCGCGCGACGGCCAGCGCGCGCGGGTCGTTGTCGGTGCCGTGGAGCGCGCGATAGGGGCCCCGCAGCGCGCGCTCGATCAATTCGGCGCCCGATCCGACGAAGGGATCCCATGCGACGTCGTCGTCGCGGACACCGGCGACGCGCGCGAGCGCCGCCGCGACGGTGGGGTGAGACGCAGCCGGCACGTCGCCGCGCCGCCAGACGAACCGCGGATCCTCGAGAGCCCGCGGTTCGAGCGAGGCCTCGATGACCTGGCCCTGCGCGCCGCCGCTCTTTTGCTCCAGCACGAGCTCCCAGAGCGAGGACGTCGGGTCGTTGACGTACTCGGGGGCGCGCTTGCGGATCGCGGCCGCCGCATCCCACGTCGCCGCGCGCTTGTGAGACCCATCGGCCCACGCAATCCGGTAGCGCGCGGGGCCCACCGTCCAAGCCCCCACGATGGCCCTTGCCGCGTCGCTCGTCGCCGCGCGCGCCACGCCCTCCGCGAGTCCGCCGTTCGCGCCAGAGCCATCCCCGACCGCCTCGGGCGGGAGCGGAAACCGAAGGGAAAGCATCGTCCGCGCCCCAAACAGGGCGTCGAGCGCACCCACGAGGCGGACGCGCACCCGCCCGGGACCGACGACGCGCACCTGCGACACGGCCGCGACGCGCGACAGCTCGTCGGCCAGCATGTCCTCTAGCCCCTGCCGCGCGAACGCGATGACGTCCACCGGTGCAGCGGCCAATCGCGAGCCGTCGATCCGCCCCCTTTCGCCGCGGGAGGCGGTTCGCTCGACCATCGCGAGGGACTTCTGCGCGATCCGGACGAGCTCGGGGTCCTCGGCCCGCGCCGCCTCGCCGAGCGTGGGGAGCGCGTCCGCGCCCCCAATCTTGCCCAGCGAGGCCGCGATCGTCCGTCGCATCTCGGGTCGCGGATCGCGGGTCCATGAGCGGAGCAGCGCCGCCTCGACTCCCGGACGCTGGACATGCCCGAGCTCCATGGCCGCGTTGCGGCGCGTCTTCGGGTCGCCGTCGTCGAGCGCCTCGAGCAGGGTCTCCACGGCCCGCGCGTCGTCTGTCAGGCGCCCCATCGCCCGGACGATGTGCGCGCGCAGCGGCGGACGCGCCCCCACGAGGCGTGCGCGCAGCGGCTCGAGCGCAGCCGGCCCGACCCGGCCGATGGCCCGCGCGGCAGCCTTCGCTAGCTTCTCGTCGACCAGAAAGTCGATGAGCGCGTCGACTTCTCCTGCCCGCGGCGTGAACCCAGGATCCTGCAAGCGCGCGAGCAGCGTCAAGGCGCGTTCACCCTAGTACCTCGCCGCAATGAATTCGACCGGTTGCACCGGCCGAATTCCGCAGCTTCGCTGCCGGCGAGGTACTAGACATTCCCGGGGGCTACGCCCCCTTCAGCCCCCCAAATCGGCTCCCGCCGATTTGCTAGTACCTCGACCCTCGACTCTCGAAACCTCTGCGTCGAGGTACTAGCCGTGCCCCGTCCGGGGTGGAACCGCCCCGAAAAAGACGCTACACGTGGGCCTGCCTTGCGGACCGCCTCGCGCACGATGAAGGTCTCCGGCGTCGGCCGCTTCGGCTTGAGCCTCGCCGTCTTGGTCGCGGGCGCCGCGGGCGCGGTCGGGTGTCGCGACTCGCAGGCGGGCGCATCGCAAGCGTCGCCGGCAGCGTCCAGCAGCGCCGCCCCCGAGGTGAAGGACGTCGTCCTGGCAGGGGTCGATACGAGTTCGATGACCCCACGCGAGCGGCACATCTGGAGCGGCCTGGTCTCGTCGGTGCTCGCGCCTTGCCCCGACGCGCCCATTCCCGTGGCGCAGTGCGTCCAGGAGAAGCGCGCCTGCCCCGCCTGCACTCAGGCCGCCAAGTGGGTTGCGCGGGCGGTCCGTGCCGGCGCGTCCGACTCGCAGATCGAGCACGCCTACCGGGAACGTTTCGACCCATCCGCCGTGAAGACACTGCCGATCGACGGCTCGCCGTCGCGCGGCCCGGAAGACGCACCCGTCACCATCGTCGAGTTCGCGGACTTCGAGTGCCCGCACTGCGCCGCCGCCGTCCCCCTCATCGACGCGATCATGCAGGTCCACGCGGGCAAGGTGCGCCTCGTCTACAAGACGTTCACGCTGCCGTTTCATACGCGCGGAGAGCCTGCCGCGCGTGCGGCGCTGGCGGCGGGCCTGCAAGGGCGCTTCTGGGAGATGGAGCACCTGCTCTTCGAGCGCCAGCAGCACCTGGAGGACGCGGACCTCGAGCGATACGCGCAGATGCTGCGGCTCGATTTGCCCCGCTGGAAGGCGGACGTCAACTCGCCGGCCGTGAGCGACGCCATCGTCAAGGCCCACAAGCTCGGCGAAGACATCAACCTCAGGGGGACGCCGGCCATCTTCATCAATGGCCGCGAGCTCGACGTCGAGAACGACGAGTCGCTGGAGGAGCGCGTCGCCGGAGAACTCGGCGTCCCGCCGATCACCGAGGTGCCCCGCGACGATCGCTCCTCCGAGGCGGCTCCGCCCGGGTCCGGCGCGGGTCATCCATGATCGGGCGTGCGCGCGCGCCGTCCCCGGCAGGGCGCCTCACAGAGACGCGTTGAAAACGACGCGGAGGAGCGTTTCGATGAGGAGCCGTTTGGCTGTGCTGGCGGTGTTTGCGTTCGCGGCGTCGGGCTGCGGCGGGCCCGCCAACACTCCGACCGCGGCGTCTTCGGGCAACGTCGAACTGCCGGGCATCGACACCCATGACTTCACGCCGCGCGAGAAGCGAGAGTTCACGCGGTACGTGAACCAGTTCGCCGCCCCTTGCCCTTCGGAGCCGGTCCCCGTCGCGCAATGCGTCCTCGAGAAGCGCGCGTGCACGGGGTGCCTCGCCGTCGCCGAGGCGATCGCCAAGGCTGTCCGCGAGGGGCTCTCGCCCGACCAGGTGGACCAGATCTACAAGGAGCGGTTCGACGCCAACGGCGTGAAGAGCATCCCCCTCGATGGGTCGCCCTCACGTGGCCCGGACAACGCGCCGGTCACGATCGTGGAGTTCGCGGACTTCGAGTGCCCGTATTGCCAGCGCGTGGCCCCCGTAATCGACGAGGTCTACGAGGCGCACAAGGAATCGGTGCGCGTGGTGTACAAATTCATGCCCCTGCCGATGCACCCGCGCGGCGAGCCGTCGGCCCGCGCCGCGATCGCCGCATCGGACCAGGGCAAGTTCTGGGAAATGGATCGCGTCCTCTTCGCGGCAGCCGGCAAGCTCGAGGACACGGACCTCGACGGTTACGCCAAGGCCCTCGGGCTGGACATGGCCCGGTTTCATGCCGACGAGGCGGCGCCGGCCACCAAGGCCCAGATCGACGCCGACCGAAAGGTCGCCGACGACCTCGGCGTCAAGGGCACGCCGACCATCTACATCAACGGGCGCGAGTACAATCTGAAGATGGATCTCGAGGAGTGGGTCAAGGGCGAGATCGCCGCGGCGAAGAAGAAATGAGAGCCGTCTCGCTCGATGCGTGCGGGTGCTTCCCGACGGGGCGCCATTACGCCGGGATCGCGCACCTCTTGCGGGCGATCGTCCGGGGGCTCATCGAGGGCCACGCCGCGGACGCGCCGTGGGCGTCGCTGCCGATCGCGCTCATCGACCTCGAAACGACCGGCAAGGACGCCTCGGTCGACCGGATCGTGGAGATCGGGATCGTCATCGCGCGAGGGGGTCAGGTCGTCGAGCGCCGCAACTGGCTCGTCAACCCGGGCCGGCCCATCTCGCCCGAGGCGAGCGAGGTGCACAAGATTACCGATGACCTGGTTCGCGACGCCCCCTTGTTCGGCGCCGTGGTCGCCGAAGTCGTCGCCATGCTGGCGAACTGCATCCCCGCCGCGTACAACGCCCCGTTCGACCGGGCATTCCTCGCCAACGAGGTCGCGCGGGCCGGGCTGGCCGAAGGCTTGCCCCCGGCCCTTCGCCGGGACGTCGAGTGGCTCGATCCGCTCGTTTGGGCTCGCGAAATCCAGCAGGAAGAGCGGTCCCGCGCCCTCGGCGACGTGGCCGCGCGCTTGGGCGTCGCCCTCGAGAACGCCCACCGGGCCATGGACGACGCCGAGGCGGCGCTCCGGGTTCTCCTCGAGCTCGGGCGCGATCCCCGGGTGCCGCCGACTTACGCTTCTCTTGTTCAGGAGCAGCGCCGACTTGCCCTCGCCCAGGCCGACGAGCGGCGACTCAAGTGGCGCGGACCGTAGACGATAGAGAGATGGGAGCACCGCACGCGGACGATTGCGCACTGCGCCAGCGTGTTTTTTGGCCTATAGTGCGGGCACATTCTCCGCGGAGGATCCTGTGACCGACAAAGCCATCATCACGTTGGGGGACACCCGGCTCGAGGCGCCCGTGATCACGGGATCGGAAGGCGAGCGTGCGATCGACATCGCCCAGCTTCGCGCCAAGACGGGCACCGTTACGATCGACCCAGCGTTCATGAACACCGCCTCGGTCAAGAGCGCGATCACGTTCATCGACGGCGACAAGGGGATCCTCCGGTACCGCGGCATCCCGATCGAGGAGCTCGCAGAGAAGTCGTCGTTCGTCGAGGTGGCCTACCTCCTCATCTACGGGAACCTGCCCAACGAGGCGCAGCTCGCGAGCTGGAGCGAAAAGCTCACGCGCCACTCGCTCCTGCACGAGGACATGAAGCACTTCTTCGAGGGCTTCTCCGCCACCGCGCACCCGATGGCGATCCTCAGCGCGATGGTGTCGGCCCTCTCCAGCTACTACCCCGACTCGCTCGACCCGGACAACGTCGACCAGCGCGACATCACGATCGCCCGCCTGGTGTCCAAGGTGCGGACGATCGCGTCGTTCGCCTACAAGAAGTCCGTCGGGCAGCCGTTCGTCTATCCGAAGAACTCGCTCTCCTACTGCGAGAACTTCCTCAACATGATGTTCTCGGTCCCGGCCGAGGACTACCACGTGGATCCCGAGCTGGTGAAGGTCATGAACCTTCTGCTCATCCTCCACGCCGACCACGAGCAGAACTGTTCGACGAGCACGGTCCGCATGGTCGGATCGAGCAAGGCGAACCTCTTCGCCACGATCAGCGCCGGCATCTGTGCGCTCTGGGGCCCCCTTCACGGCGGCGCCAACCAAGAAGTGCTCGAGATGCTGATGGCCATCAACGCCGACGGCGGCGACGTGAAGAAGTACGTCGCCCTGGCCAAAGACAAGGACAGCAGCTTCAAGCTGATGGGCTTCGGCCACCGCGTGTACAAAAACTTCGATCCGCGGGCGAAGATCATCAAATCCGCGGCCGACAAGGTGCTCGGCAAGTTGGGCAAGAAGGACCCGCTCCTCGACATCGCCAAGGCCCTCGAGGAGGCAGCGCTCAAAGACAGCTACTTCATCGAGCGCAAGCTCTACCCGAACGTCGACTTCTACTCGGGCATCATCTATCGCGCGATGGGCTTCCCGACGAACACGTTCACGGTGCTCTTTGCCCTCGGGCGCCTCCCCGGCTGGATCGCCCATTGGAAGGAGATGGTCGAGGACACGACGACCAAGATCGCCCGTCCCCGCCAGATCTACACCGGCCCCACCCTCCGCCCGTACGTGCCGGTCGAAAAGCGGTAGTCCCCGCGCGTCGCGGTCGTCCTACATCCCGAGGGCGAAGAAGCGGTCCCTGAGCCAGGGCCCGGCCAGCATCCATTCGATGATGGCGAGGCACAGAAACGGGCCAAATGGCATCCGGGCCGCCAGGATCCCTTCATCGGGTGGTTTGCCGAGGGGATCGTCCGCCAGCATTTGCTTCGCCTCGGTGTCGCCCGCATCGGCGGCGCGCTGCAGCTCCTCGCGGTCGGCGCGGACAGCCGCCGGCTCCTCGATCTTCCCGTGTGCCGCGAGGGTCACCAGCGCCGCGACCGTCGCCTGAAGCGCGCCGCCAAAGAGCGCAAACAAGACGCCCGGCCACCCGAACCAGGCGCCGGCGAGCATGACGAGCTTGGCGTCGCCGAGCCCCATGCCGGGCCGGCCGCGAATGGCCTCGTACCCTACGACGAACGGCAACCAGATGCCGACGAACCCCACCGCCGCCCCGGCGAAGACATCCGCCCAGCCGAGCCCTCGCAGCGCAGGGGTGGCGAGCCCGAAGAGCGTGCCGCCGATCGTGATCGCGTCGGGCAGGTACATGTGCTCCGCATCGATGAAGGCGGCCGCCACGAGGGCCATCGCGAGCGCAAAGTCCGCCAGAAAGACGGCGCCTGCGTGCCCGATGCCCGTCCACCCCGGGAGGGTGCGCAGGACCAGCTCCAAGACGGCGACCGCCACGATCCCCCCGATCGCCTCGACGACGACGTACCGCGGAGAGATCCGGACGCCGCAGCAGCGCGCCCGCCCACCGAGCAGCACCCACGAGACAATCGGGATGTTGTCCCACGGCGCGACCGCAACCCCGCACCCCGGACAGTGAGACCCGGGCCGCACGACGCTCATGCCCCGTGGTACGCGATAAATGACGACGTTGAGAAAGCTCCCCCACAGACACCCCCACACGAACGCGAACCCGCGCACGAGCCAGGGCAAGAGGTAGAGCTGCGCAAGGTTCATCGGAAGAGAGAGTAACGTGCCGGACCGCG
>PLIR01000323.1 GCA_003139415.1 Myxococcales bacterium
CAGGACGCCGACGGCTGCCCCGATCCCGACAACGACCAGGACGGGATCCCGGACAAGCGCGACAAGTGCCCGAATGACCCGGAGGACAAGGACGGCTTCGAGGACGCCGATGGTTGTCCCGATCCGGACAACGACCGCGACGGCATTCCGGACGTGAAGGACAAGTGCCCCAACGATCCCGAGACGTACAACGGCTTCGAGGACGAGGACGGGTGCCCCGACAAGGGGAGCGTCATCATCCAGGACAACAACATCGTCATCCTCGACAAGATCAAGTTCCGCAAGGCCAGCGCGGAGATCCTGCCGGAGTCGAACAAGATCCTCGACGCCGTGGCGACCACGCTGCAGCACCACCCCGAGTTCACGCTCGTCGAGGTGGCCGGCCACGCCGACGAACGCGCGAGCGACGAGTACAACCTGAAGCTCACCCAGGACCGCGTGAACTCTGTCGTGCGCGCGCTCGTGGCGCGGGGCCTCGAGGCGCCGCGCCTCCGCAGCAAGGGGTACGGCGAATACTGCCCGGTCGACGAAGCCCACAACGAGACGGCCTGGGAGCAGAACCGCCGCGTCGAATTCAAGATCGTCAAGACGGCCGACGGCCCAACGGGCGTCGAGCTGGGCTGCGCCAACGCCACCGCACACGGCGTCTCGCCCGCCCCGATTCCCTAGAACGCGATACGTTCTACTGGTTCTGCAGCTTTGCGAGGGCGGCTCGGGCCGACTGGACGCAAGAGCGATCGCCGAGATCCTTGCACGTGCTGACGAGGAGGCGAATCTCGACTTCCGATGCCGTGCCCCGGGCGACGCGCTGTTCGAGCTGCTGCTTCAAGAGGGCCTTGGACTCCTGCGTGCCCTGAAGGGCGAGCTGACGTTCGCGATCGTCGGTGCCCGCGGGCGCCTTCGGCGACGCCGCGGGCTGCGGGCTCGGCGCTGGATCGGCGACGCTGGCGCTCGAACGCTTGGGAGCGTCCGCGTGCGCGACGGCGGCGACCGTCTCCTCCCGCGCGGTCCTGGCCGAGGTGACGATCGTCGCCGCGGGCAGGGGCGGCAGCCCGTTGGAGACGGCCTCGAGCTGCTGGAGCTTGTCGGCGGCGGCCCTTCGACGGGCGGAGTCGACGGCCATGTCCTGCGCCACTCGCTGGTAGAGCGACTGCTTGATGTTGGTGTCGGGCTCAGCGTCGGCGTGTGCGAGCACCTGATCGGCCCACTTCGTCTCGACGTCGCGGAACTCGGGCGAGGCGCGCAGCGGCGAGGCGTCGTCGATCGCGGCAAGCTTCGCGTGCGCGGCGTCGCAGTCTCCGGCCGCGCAGAGGGCCTTCGCCTCGTCGAGCGCGATCCGCGCTGGCGACGGCGGCCCCGAGGGCGCTGCCTCCGAGGCCGCGTGCGGCTCCGGCGCACGCCGCGTGTATAGCCACGCGCCGAGCGTGCCCAACGCGACGACGGACGTGAAGATGGCGATCGGCAGCACGTTCGATCGGCGGCGGGTGCTGAACGTGTCGGTGGCCTCGCGGTCGCCCAGCGCCGCGAGGGGAGGGGCCTGGCTCGGCCGAAAGATCTGGCCGGCCGCCACGAACTTGAACTGCACATCGCCGAGCTCGATCACGTCGCCCGGCTCCATGATCCCTCGGCGCAGATCCGTTCCGTTGACGCGGACTCCGTTGCTCGACTCCTTGTCGATCACCTCGAAGCGTCCGTCGTCGAGCGCGTGCACCTCGCAGTGAATTCGCGACACCGAGTTGTGGTTGACCGAGATGCTCGCCTCCGTGGCGCGCCCGATCGTCAGGCGCTCGCCCTCGAGCGGGAACTCCGTCCCCGGCATCGGGCCCGCCAGCATGACGAGGCGGTTCGGTCGCGAGAGCTGCGCTGCATGCGGGCTGCGTACCCCTGGGACCGTCTGCTTGACGTCGCTGCTGATGCCGGCCTCGGGCTCGGCGGCGGTCGCCTCGTCTTGGAGGACGATGCGGTAGTCGCCGATCTGGACGAGGTCGCCGTTGACGAGGGGCTGCGCGTGGGTCACCCGCAGGCCGTTGACGAAGACGCCGTTATAGCTCGTCAGATCTTCGAGGACGAACCCCGACTCGGCGGGCCCGGCGCCTTCGGCGGGCTTTCGCGCTGCGCCGTTCTTCTTGTAGATGCGCGCGTGCTCGCGAGAGACGTTGCGCTCCGTGAGCCGGATGGCGTTCCCTTCCTTCCGCCCGATCGTGTACTGGTCGAGCGTGAGCGGAAGAACGATCCGCTTTCCTTCGTCGTCCTCGATGGCCAGCTTCCACATGGGCGGTCTGCTCGTGGGCTCGGCGTTTGCGCCCGGAAGAGAACACGAAAGAGTTGGAAGAACACAGGAATAGTAGCGAGCCGTCGGCCAACCTGTCACTAGCCTCGACCGGCACCCTGATCTTTCGCTCTTTTGCGAAGAGATGGCGGTCCCGAGCGGTTCCGGCCTCCTGGAACTCTAGTCTCGGAGCGTCACGAGGGCGGGATCCAGCCAGGAGACGAAGGCGTCCCTGGCGGCGCGAGCGCGCGCTGCGTCGCGGCTGTCGAAGGTGACCTTCGTCTTGTAGGAGGGGTCGAACCACTTGGGGTACGACCCCACCGCGACGTCGGTGAACTGGGCCACGACGCGATCGAGCGACGGCTTGAGGTCGCTCTCCTCCATCCGGACGTAGGCGGCGTGCGACACGAACGCTCGGCCAGCGCCGATGTGCGCAACGACGACGGGGAGCTTCATCCGGAAGACCTCCGGGATGCCCGGCAAGAGCCACGTGTTCGTGAGGCGGATGGTGGGCCACGTGATGTCGCCGGTGACCTCGAGCGAGGCGCCTTCCGGGATGAGGGCCATCCTCAGGTGCCCCGGCGTGCACCGCTCCTTGTAGTGTGCACGGAGCATCGCCTCCATCTCGGGCGACGAGACCACGCGAACCCCGAACGCCTTGGCCACGGCCTCGACGGTGACGTCGTCGTGGGTCGGCCCGACGCCGCCGCTGGTGAACAGCCAATCGTGCGTCTTCGAGAGGAGGGCGACCTCGCGCGCGATCGTGTCGATGTCATCCATGACGACGACGACCCGGCGAAGGAGCACGCCGAGCCCGCGGAGCGCGACCGCGAGCGTCGCCACGTTCGCCTCCTGGACTTTGCCCGAGAGGATCTCGTCGCCGATGACGAGCACCGCGGCCGTTGCGGGGGAAGGAGGCGAAGGGGAAAGAGCGGACAAGCGGTGAGAAAGGTACACCGATTTGGTGCGCTCTCCTCCTTTGCGTTCGTAGTACGCTTTGCCGTGATTCAATGCGCCGAGTCTTAGTCGTCGAAGACTCCGTTTCGACCCGCGCCTTCGTGCGCGCCGTACTCGAGGCCCCGGAGTTCGCCGACGCGCTCGGGGGCTGCCAGGTCGTCGAGGCGACGTGCGGCTTCGATGCGATGCGCCTCCTGCCGCGCGATCGGTACGACCTGATCGTCACCGACATCAACATGACCGACATCAACGGGCTGGAGCTGATCCGCTTCATCCGGCGCTCCGCGCACCACCGGCAGACGCCGCTGCTCGTCATCTCGACGTTGCGCGCCCAGCACGATGCAGAGCGCGGCATCGCGCTCGGCGCGAACGTCTATCTGCCGAAGCCCTTCACCCCGGAGCAGCTCCGCGCAAGCTGCGCCGAGCTGCTGGCGGGACCGGCGCACCCGTCGAGCGGGCCGCCCAGCGGAGGTCATCGGGCCCCATGAGCGACGGCGGCGGTCGGGGCGACGGCGGCGCACGCGACGACTTCTTCAGCGAGGCTCAAGAGCTCGTCGATGGCCTCGGCCGCGACCTTCTGATGCTGGACGACCTGCTCAAAAAGGGCCGCGTCGATCCGGAGATCATCAACGACGTGTTCCGCGGCGTGCATACGCTAAAGGGGCTCTCTGGCCTCTTCGGCGCAACGCGCATGGCGGGCCTCTCGCACCAGCTCGAGGACTTGCTCGACGAGCTGCGGCTCGGCCGAATCGACATCGGCGTCGGTGTCCTCGACCTCCTCTTTCGGGCCGTCTCCCTTTACGCCCGCATCCTGGCCGCCGAGAAGGGCGAAGCCGAAGATCCGGTGCACGACGTCGAGCAGCTGCTGCTCGCCCTGGGCCAGGTCTCGGGGCGCCGGACGGGCGAAGGCGTGGGCGCCGTCGCCCAGTACGAGCTCGACCCGGGTTTGCTCGGTGTCCTGACGGAGTACGAGGAGCACCGCCTTCGCGCCAACATCCAGCAAGGCTTTGGCCTCTATCGCATCCGGGCGCTGTTCTCGCTCGCGACGATCGACACCGCCCTCGACGCGGTCAAAGCCAACGCGCGCCCCCACGGCGAGATCATCACGTACCTGCCGACGGGATCGAGCAGCGACGCCGACACGATCGAGCTCGAGATCCTGATGGCCAGCAAGGCGCCGCTCGGCGTCCTCTCCGCGGCGATCCGCAGCTCCGGCGTGACGGTCGAAGAGGTGCAGCGGCGGGAGCCAACGACCGCGGCCCTCTCGATCCACATGACGGGTGCGCCGCAGGGACCCGCGGCCGCGTCGGCCGCCGGCGCCGTGCCTTCGGTGCACCCTGGCTTGGCGCCGACCGGCCAGGAGCGCGAGTCCAGGCCTTCCGTGCTCGAGGGTCCGCGGCCGACGGGGACGTCGAACGTGCCCGCCGTCACCGCGGGCGGCAAGGCGTCGTCGGCGCGGGCGCCCGGGCAGGGCGAGATGTCCCTTCGGTCGGTCAGTCAGACGGTGCGCGTCGACATCCGCAAGCTCGACCGGCTGATGAACATCGTCGGGGAGCTCGCCATCGTAAAGACGGCGATTGCCCGGCTGACCGAGCGGGCTCGCGGCCGCTACGTCGAGCCCCGCGAGTTCGCGACGGAGCTCGCGCGCCTCAACCGCTCCTTCGAGCGCCACCTCGCGCAGATGCAGAACGGGATCCTCGAGGTGCGCATGGTCCCGCTGGGCCAAGCGTTCGACAAACTCGCCCGCATCGTGCGCCAGATTTCGCGCGAGCACTTGAAAGAGGTGAACCTCGTCATCACGGGGGCCGAGACCGAGATCGACAAGCTCATCGTCGAGGAGCTCTCGGATCCGCTCATGCACATGATCCGCAACGCCATCGACCACGGCATCGAGGCGCGCGACGACCGGCTGAGCGTGGGAAAGCCCGTCGTGGGGACGATCGCGCTCAACGCGTTCCAGAAGGGCAACCATGTCGTCATCGAGGTCGAAGACGACGGCTCGGGCATGGATCCGAAGGCGCTCACGGCGGCCGCCATACGGCGCGGCGTGGTGACCGCCGACGAGGCCAAAGAGATGAGCCAGCGCGAGGTCTTCGCCCTGGTGTTCATGCCGGGCTTCACCACGAAGGAGGTCGCCACGGATCTCAGCGGTCGTGGCGTGGGGCTCGACATCGTCCGGACCAACATCTCGAAGCTCGGCGGCGTCGTCGACATCACGAGCGACGTCGGCATCGGCACGAAGATGACGATCACGCTGCCGATCACGCTGGCCATCATCAATGTCCTGCTCGTGGAGATCGGCGGACGGCCCTTCGCCATCCCGCTGGCGAGCATCGAGGAAGCGATCGCGTTCGACGAGGCGGCGCTCCGGACGGTGGAGCTCCGCGAGGTGCTCAGCGTGCGCGGCGTGTCGCTGCCCGTCTGCCGCCTCGATCGGCTCTTCGGCCTGACGACGTCGTCGCGCCGCGCCCGCTCGTTCGTGGTCATCGCGCAGGTGGGCGACAGGCGAATGGGGCTCATCGTCGATGAGCTCATCGGCCAGCAAGACATCGTCATCAAGCCCCTCGGTCGCTCGCTGGCGCGGGTCCGCGGCTTCGCGGGCGCGACCGAGCTCGGCGACCAGCGCGTGGCCCTCGTCCTCGACGCAGCCGCCTTGCTCGAGGAGGTCCTGGTTCCGGGCGAGACGCGGTTCTTCGGCGCCGCCGAGGCGGTGAGGTCCTAGCGGCCCATGCCCACGCTCTCGAAAGTGCGCGCCGGGAAGCGAGCGGCCATGCGCGCCGGCGAGGCCGGCACGCGGACCGAGTACATCGCGTTCGGCCTGGCCGGAGAGACGTACGCCGTGCCGATCGCGCAGCTCGCCGAGATCCTACGGCCACCCCCCATCACGGGGGTGCCGCGCGCCCCGCGGACGGTCGTCGGCGTCGTCAGCGTCCGCGGGCGTCTGGTCACGGTGATCGATCTTCGCACCCGCATCCGCCTGCCGCCGGCGCCCATGGATCATCGCTCGCGGATCCTGCTGGTCGACGGCGGCACCGAGCACATCGGATTCGTCGTGGACGAGGTCCAGCAGGTGTGGCGGCTCTCTCCGGAGGAGATCGAGCCGTCCAACGTGCTCGGCGGCGACCAGGCGGCCCACATCGCAGGCATCGGCCGGCCCGCCGGGGTGGAAGGGGCGATGCTCATCTTGCTCGATCTGCGCCCCCTCGCGGAGTCGCCATGACGATCGCCAAGCGCTCCCTCGCCCGCAAGAACCGTCACGATCCGACGAAGAGCCTCGTCGGGTTCGTGGTCGCCGACATCGGATATGCGGTGCCGATCGCGCGGGTGAAGGAGATCGTGAACCCGATGCCGGTCTTTCCCGTGCCGCACGCGCCGCGCCAGGTCATCGGCGTCGCCGACTACCGCGGCGAGATCGTGCCGGTCGTCGACCTGCGCATCCGCTTTTCCCTCCCGCCGTTGGCCCCGGCCGAGGCCAACGCGACGAAGGGATCGAAGGGCAAGTGGGTCATCGTCGACGTGGCGGGGCGGCTCGTCGCCCTCCTCGTCGACGCCGTGACGGAGGTCTTCGGCACGGGCGGCGCCGACCTGCGCCCGACGCCGACGCTCGGCGGCCACGAAGACGCGAGGGGCTTTGCGGGCGTGACCAACTACTCCGGCGGCCTCGTGTTCGTCCTGGATACGTCGCGGCTGCACGATCTCGTCGATCCCCTCCTGGCCACCGGAAAGATCGGGCCCGGTTCCCGTCCGCCGGGGTTGCCGCAGGGGTCGTCGACGTGAGCGACGCGGCGGGCGCCGTCCGCTGGCTGCTCGAGCAGGCCGAGCCCGAGGCCCGTCGGGTCGCGGTGCACCAGATCGCCAAGGTGCGGGGCCGCGAGGCGCCCGAGCTGCTGCTGCGCGCCCTCGCCGACGACGACTGGCGCGTCCGCAAAGAGGGCACCCTGGTCGCGCCCGCGCTCGAGCGTCGCGAGGAGGTCGTCGCCGCGCTGCTGGGCGCGATGGAGGACGTCGTGAACATCGGGCTTCGCAACGCGGCGGTCGAGGCGCTCGTGGCGATCGGGCCGGACGCCGTGGGGGCCACCCTCGAGGCGTTCGGCCGGCTCGACGCCGACGCGCGAAAGCTTGCGGTGGAGGTGCTCGGAGGCGTCGCCGACCCCCGCGGCACCGCGGCGCTCGTGCGCCTGCTGTCGGACGAGGACCCGAACGTTCGGGTGACGGCCGCCGAGGCCCTCGGCAATGCGGCCCTGGCGGGGGAAGAGTCTCGGGCCCGCGCGATCGCGGCGCTCCTGGCGGAGGTGAGGGCGGGCGACGTCTTTCTCCGAATCGCCGTCTTCGACTCGCTCGGGCGTCTCGACGCGCGCGTCCCCTGGTCGGTCTTCGAGCCGTTCGTGAACGATCCGATTCTGCGCCGCCATGTCGTCGCCGCTGCGGCGCGGGCGCGCGAGCCGGCGGCCATCGGCGTCCTCGCCGCCGCGACGGGCGATTCGTCGCCGACCATCTCGCGCGAGGCGATCGTCGCGCTTGGGGACTTCGTGGCCGAGGGGAACTCCGATCCCGAACTCCTCGAGCGCGCTCGCGTCGAGCTGGCGGAGTCGCCCGTCGGCGCGGAGAACGTCCGGCGCGCGGCGCGCGAGGTCGAAGACGTCCGAGCCCGAGGGTCGGCCCTGCTCGTCCTCGGTCTCCTCCATCGGGTCGCCGACGTGCCGCTCCTCGTCGAGGCGCTGGCGGACGACGACGTGGCCGAGCGCGCGGGCCAGGCCCTCGATGGCTTCGGCGCGGAGGCGCTGAGCGCGCTGCTCGCGGCGGC
>PLIR01000283.1 GCA_003139415.1 Myxococcales bacterium
CGCGAGGCGGCCCTTCTCCTCGAGGAAGGCCCGCTGGCGCAGCGGCCGGAAGAGCGCCCGCCCGAGCGGAAGGGCGAAGAGCAGCGCCGAGAACACCAGCGGGACGACGCCGAGGGCAATCGGCAGCCCGGTGTCGACGATCGGGTGCGGGACGCGATCGAAGAGGTGCGCCGCGCGCTCGAGCGTCAGCCCGTTTTCGATCGACCAGAGGCCCATCATCAAGTTGAACGCGTTGAGCCCGGCGATGGCGAGGTTGGCGCCGAGCGAGTTGCCGGTGAGCGGCCCCACCGGCTTGGGCCCACGGTCCCACGCGGCCGGGGGCAGGGCGGAGGGCGCCGAGTCGCCGGCCGTCTTGCGGACCTCCGGGAACCGATAAACGATGCCGCCGTCCTCGCTGAC
This sequence comes from Myxococcales bacterium, assembly GCA_003139415.1. Classification (GTDB taxonomy): domain Bacteria; phylum Myxococcota_A; class Polyangia; order Polyangiales; family Polyangiaceae; genus Palsa-1150. Next base: position 400 of record PLIR01000283.1, read on the forward strand.
GCCGACGTCGCCGTCGTAGTCGAGCATCAGGCGGGCCATCAATGGGTCTGCCTGTTCCCGCGGCAGGCCGGTGACGCGCATCACGTCGCCCAGCCCGATGCGGCCCTTGCCCGCGCGGATGGCCTCGACCAGGCGCCGCTCCTCCTGGCGCGGTTCTTCGGCCGGCGGGTGGGGCCCGAAGAAGAAGCGATTGACCTGCTCGTACAAGGGAACCTTGGGCCCCTGCGCGCGCGGCCGGCCGTAGCGGCGACTCTCGAACGCGTCGGCGCCGTAGCGGCCGTAGCCCGAGTACGAATAGACCGAGAAGGGCGACCACGGGTGGAACGTCCAGAAGAACGCGTCACCGACGACGCGGAGCAGGCCGTAGGCGAGCGCGCCGCCCGGCAAGTCGTTGCTGCGGCGGTCGTCGTTGCCCTGCCGCGCGAAAGTCATCGCGAGCAGCAACCCGACGAAGATCGCCGCGTAGCCCACGAGGACGACGGCCACCCACGCGCGGACGGCGAAGCGCAGCGCGCCCATGAGACCGCGGCCCGCCGCCTGCAGCACACGCTTGCGCGCGTCGCGTCCCTCCCACGGCTTGGTGAACCCCGTGGGAAAGACGTGGAGTAGCGTGCCCTCGCTCGTCACGCGGAGCTGCCCTCGGTACTCCGTGGAGAGCCACGTCAAGCCGCTCTCTGCATCGCGCAACGCCAGGCCCGTCTGCGTGGCCGCGTCGGCCACGGTGAGCGGCGCCTTTGGATCGACGCGGGCACGGATCGCCTCGCCCGCCTTGTCGGGCACCATGAACGTCGGCTTTCCGCCCTGCTGCACCCGGAGAGCGTAAGCACCGGATCGCCAGCGGTCGAGCCGAGCCGCGGGCGGGACGCGCCCGCTCGCCCTATCCCCTTTGTGGACGCGGCCACGGTACGCTCGACCCATCCCCTCGTGAGACTCGGCCTCCTCGGACCGGCAAACGGCGATCTCGCGGGCCTTGCCCGCATGGCGGAGCTGCTCCTCAACAGCGCGCGCGTGACGCGGGCGATCTACCTCGGCAGCGACGACGCGCTCGAGGACACGGTCGCGCTGTGGGCCGAGTCGCTCGTCGGGGCCGACGCAAGCGACCAGGGCGTGTGGGACCGCGCGTACGCGATGGCGGCCGAAGGCACCCCGGAGCAGATCCAGGAGTTCTTGCGCGCCGAGCGGGCGAGGTTGAGGCTCAAGTCGCTCGAGAGCCTGCCGGTGCGCGAGCTCCGCAGCGTCGAGATGTTCGGCGATCGCGTCGCGATCCTGGTCCACGACAAGGCCATGCTCGACGAAGAGGACATCTTCGCGGCGACGTTCCTCGCCTACGGCAAGGGCGACGGTCCGCTCGCCAAGCGGATCGGACCGCGGTGGTTCATCACGCCGGGGCCCGTTGGCAGCGCGGGGGGTGGGGCGGTCGTTCTCGACGACTCGGGCGAGGAGGTGATCGCGACCTTCTTCGGCCCCGACGGGCTGCCCGCGCAGTCGGAGAAGCTGACGGCGCCGCACATGACCAAGCTGAGCGTGAAGGGCTAGGCCGCCTTCCGTGAACGTCGCCGTCTTCGGGGGCAGCTTCAATCCGCCGCACGTGGGGCACGTGCTCGCGTGCGCGCTCGTGCTCAGCACCGAGGACGTCGACCGCGTCCTCGTCGTGCCGGCCTTCAAGCACGCGTTCGCCAAGGCGCTGGCTCCGTTCGAGGATCGCGTGCAGATGTGCGAGGCCGCGATGGGCTGGATGCCGAGGCTCGAAGTGTCGCGGGTCGAGCAGGAGCTTGGCGAGAGCGTGACGATCCGGACCCTCGAGCACCTCGCGCAAAGCCACCCGGACTGGTGCCTGCGGCTCGTGATCGGCGCCGACATCCTCGCGGAGACTTCGCGCTGGGTAGCCTACGAGAACGTCGCGATGCTCGCGCCGCCGATCGTCCTCGGGCGCCCCGGCGTCGACGCCCCCGGAGCTGGCCCCGCCCTGTTGCCCGATGTCTCCAGCACGCAGGTGCGCGGGGCCATCGCCCGCGGCGCCTGGGCCGAGCTCGCGGCCCTCGTGCCGCGCACCGTGCTCGATCACGTGCGCAGGCGGAGGCTCTATGACGCGCCGCCGTGAACGGCGGCCCAAGAACACGAGCCGGGTCTTCATCTACGGCGCCGGGAAGGTGGGGACTTCCCTCGCGCGGGCGCTGCGCGCGACCGGCGCGCTCGTCACGTTGCGCGCAGCTCGCAAGGGGTTGCCGCGGCGGATCGAGGCGGACATCGTCATCGTCGCCGTGCGCGATCGCGACGTCCGCCTCGTCGCGGAATCGATGCGAGCGGCAGGGATCGTTCCGCGACGCGCCGTCGCCGTGCACGTCGCGGGGGCACTCGACGCCGAGGCGCTGGCGCCGCTCCGGGGCGCGTGCGCCGGGGTCGCACAGATGCACCCGATGATCGCGTTCGCATCGGCCCGCCGAGCGCCGAGCCTTGCAAAGGGTCACGTCCGCCTCCAGGGCGACGCGAGCGCGGTCCGGCGCGCCCGCGCCGTGGCGAGGAGGCTCGGCATGGTCGCGCGCGAGCTCCCGGGCCTCGACACCATCGCCTACCACGCCGCAGCGGGGCTCGTGGCCAACGGCGCCGCCGCCCTCGCCGCCGTGGGCGCCGAGCTGCTCGTGCGTGGCGGCGTCCCTCGGAAGGTCGCCCCCGCCATGCTCGGCCCGCTGCTGCGTAGCGTGGCCGAGAACGTCGCCTCCCTGGGCTTCCCCGAAGCGCTCACGGGACCGGTGCGGCGGGGCGACGTCGCGGGGCTTCGGAAGCACCTGGCGACGCTCCACGCCAAGCTCCCGGAAGCCGTCCCACTCTACCTCGCCGCAGCCGCTGCCCAGCTCCCCCTCGCACGCGCCATCGGCGACGCAACCGAGGCCAACCTCGACGCGATCGCCGAACTGCTCACAAAACGGGCTTGATCCGTCGCGTCACACCCACGCGTTGTTCATCACTTCGCCGACGCCGCCGGCGCCCGGGATGATGTACTGGTGGTCGTCGAGTCCGCGCTCGTCGTCCCAGCGTGTCCCGGGGACCGTCTGAAGGACGTCAGGAGGACTCAGGCCGCGATCGAGCCGCAAGGCGTAGATGCGCGTGTCGGGGTGGGCGCGCAGAACGTGGCGCAGGTACTCGGGGGTCACGATCAAGTGAATGGCGACGCAGCGCGCGGGGACGCCGTCGAGGCGCGTCTTGTAGTGATCGAGCGCGCTGACGATCGTCGAGCCCGTGGCGCCCATCGGATCGGGAAAAAGGACGATGCGGCCATCGACCTCGCGGCCAATCTTGGCGTCGTGCCACGCCGTCCCCGTCACGCGGCCGCTGGCGTCCGTCACGCGCGACATCGAGAGGTGGTCTTGCCGGACGCCCACCGGATCGAGGAGCTCGTTCAGCAGCTCGTAGACGACCTGCGACGGCACCGTCCCCGCGCGCGCAATACCCACCGTCACGGCTTGCGTCCCGGGCGCGATGCCAGCAGTGCGCACGACGGCCTGCGGCGACGTCGTCACCATCCGCGTCGGAACGTCGAGCCGCGCCCTCGGGAGCTCCGCCGCGAGGACCGTCCGGGCCAGGGCGGCGAAGAGGTCGCGCGCGAGCCGCGTGACGGCCGGCTGCTTCGTGTCGAGCGCGCAGAAGCGCGCGAGCAGGCTCCAGCCGATCGGATCGTCGAGGAGCACGACGTTCGGACCGTAGCGGTGCTCGATCTCGGGGACGCGGTAGCGGCTGTCGGCGTAGGCGGTCTCGCTCATCGTCGCGACCCTCGGGAAGACACGCCCGCCCGGCGGCTACGTCCAGTGGCCGGCGCGCAGGGCGGCGGTGTCGATGACCTTCACTTTGGGGCCGAGCGCCTCGCGGAACGCGTCCTCGTCCTCGTCGTCCATGATGGCGTCGCCGAAGCCGGCGGCGATCTCCATGGCGGTCGACAGGATGCGCAGAAACTGGGCGAAGCTCGACCCGGCCAGCGTGGGAATCCAGCGGTCCTGGCCGCTCATGGCCGTGTAGACGGGGCAGTCCCCCTC
>PLIR01000060.1 GCA_003139415.1 Myxococcales bacterium
ATCGGCATCCCGCGGGCCAGGCGGCGGCGCGTCGGTCCGGAGGTCGTGGGCACGGAAGAGCCGCGCGTCGCCCGACGCTTCGCGCAAGAGTCGGGTGAAGTCGCCGCGACGCTCGAGGACCTCGGCCACGGGCTGGCCGGTCACGAGGACGAGGATGCGCATGCTACGATTCATCGTAGCGCCAGAGACGTCGGCCTCCCCGTGAACCCCCATCAGCTCAGCTTACCGCTCGACGAGTTTCTCGCGCGCGGACACGGGCCAGGGATCCCGCGCCAGCGCCGCATCTTCTGCAACCACAACCTTCGCATGGCGAACATCGCGTGGGTTGGGTTCGACATGGACTACACGCTCGCGATCTACAAACAGCGCGAGATGGACGAGCTCTCGATCCGCGCCACGATCGACAAGCTCGTCAAGCGTGGATATCCCGACTTCATCCGCTCGGTGCCCTACTCGACGGACTTCCCGGTCCGCGGCCTGCTCATCGACAAGCGGTTCGGCCACGTGCTCAAGATGAACCGCTACAAGCACGTCACCAAGGGCTACCACGGCCTGCGCGAGCTCGACAAAGACGAGCTGCGGAGGCTCTATCACGCGAAGAAGATCCGCCCCGCGACGCCGCGCTACCACTGGATCGACACGCTCTACGCGCTGAGCGAGGCGGCGCTCTACGCGGCGCTCGTCGACGCGCTCGAGCAGCGGGCCTTCAACGTCGACTACGCCAAGACGTTCACCGACATCCGCGAGAGCATCGACGAGGCGCACCGCGACGGCACCATCCTCGAGACGGTGGCCGCGGATTTCCCGCGCTTCGTCGCCAAGGACCGCGAGCTCGCCCCCACGCTGCACAAGCTCCGCAGCGCGGGCAAAAAGCTCTTTCTCCTCACCAACTCGCGCTGGGCCTACACCGACAAGATGATGACGTACCTGCTCGGCGGCGAGATGACGGAGTACCCGCACTGGCGCAACTACTTCGACGTCGTCATCGTGGCGGCGACGAAGCCGGCGTTCTTCCAGGATTCCCGGCCCTTGCTCGAGCACACCGCCGGCGGCGGGGCGCCCGTGCCCGCGGTGTTCCCGCTCGAGAGAGGCAAGATCTACGAGGGCGGCAACCTGGTGGATCTCGAGCGGGGCCTGGGCGTCTCCGGAGACGAGGTGCTCTACGTCGGCGACCACATCTACGGCGACATCCTGCGCAGCAAGAAGGAGAGCGCCTGGCGCACCGCGATGATCATCCAGGAGCTCGAGGGCGAGGTGATCGCCCACGAGTCGTGCCGCGAGGACTACGCGAGCGCCGAGCACCTGGCCGATCACCGCGATCGCCTCGAAGACGAGCTGCGCTTTTACCAGGCGCGGTACAGAGAGCTCTCCCGCAAGATCGAGCACGCGCACGGCGGCAAGACGAACGGCGCGGCGCTCAACGGGTCCAGTCACACCGAGGTCGAGCGGACGCGGACCAAGCGCGCGATCGAGCGCGTCCGCGGGCGGCTGCGCCACGTCGACGACGAGCTCGGGGCCATCGAGCGCCGCGTCGATCAGCGCTTCCACCCCTTCTGGGGTTCGCTCCTCAAGGAAGAGAACGAGCAGTCGATCTTCGGCGCGCAGGTCGAGGAGTACGCGTGCCTCTACACTTCGCGCGTGAGCGATTTCCTCCTCTACTCACCGCTGCAGTTCTTCCGCAGCCCGCGCGCCGAGATGCCGCACGAGCTGGGGTGACGGGGTGAGCGACCTGCCCGTCGCGCTCTTGAAGGAGCGCCCCGAAGACTTCGTGGTCGAGGAGATCCCCGCGTACGCGCCGAGCGGCGCGGGAGGCCACGTCTACGTGCGCTTCACCAAGACCGACCGCACGACGCTCGACGCCGTACGCATGATCGCGCGCGCCCTCTCGTGCGACCCGCGCGCGGCGGGCTTCGCCGGAATGAAGGACCGCCGCGCGGTGACGACGCAGACGATGTCGCTCGAAGTCCCGCGCGGCATCGACCCCGTCGACCTCGTACGGCGCGCGCAGGCCCTGTCGCTCGAGGGCATCACGGTGCACGAGGCGGCCCTTCACGGCAACAAGCTGAAGCCCGGCCACCTCGCCGGAAACCGCTTCGCGATCGTGCTGCGGAACGTCGCCGCCGATCGCGTCGCCGAGGTGACCGGCGTGCTCGCGCGGGTGGGCGCGGAGGGCGTCCCCAACGCCTTCGGCGCGCAGCGCTTCGGCGCGAGCGGCGACAACGCCAAGCGCGCCCTGGCGTGGTTGCGAGGCCAAGAGCGGCCGCCGCGCGACCCACGCATCCAGCGCCTCCTCTGGTCGTCGCTCCAATCGGAGGTCTACAACGCCGTCCTCGCTCGCCGTGTGGGCGACGGATCGTGGACAACGGCGCTCGAGGGGGACCTCCTCAAGGTTCGAGCGTCCGGCGGCCTCTTCGTCTGCGCGGACGTTCAGACGGATCGCGCGCGGGCGGCGTCGGGTGAGGTCTCGGCGACCGGCCCGATCATCGGCGCGAGGATGCGCTGGCCGAGCGGCGAGCCGGAGGCGATCGAGCGCAGCGTCGCGAGCACGGTCCTGGGCGACGACTTCGATCTCGGCAAAACGCGCTCGCTCGGCGAGGGCAGCCGCCGGGCGCTCCGCCTCTGGGTCGAAGGGCTCCGCTGGGAGGTGGGTGAGCCGTCCAATCGCAACCCAGTCGGAAATGCATCAACCTGCATACGGGTTTACTTCGTGCTACCGAAGGGTGCGTACGCCACGACGGTGCTCGGAGCCGCCGCCACGATCCAAGAGCCCAGCGAGGCAGGGCCAGCGCGAGAAGAAGCGGGAGACGCGCAGGACCCAGCCAACGGACAACGAGAGGACGAGACGTGAATTCCCTGATCGAACGAGTGAAGAGCGCGATGGTCGGCCTCGGCACGGGGTGGATCCTCGCGCTGATGCTCGTCCTTAGCATCATCTCCCTGGCCGTGATGCTGGAGCGCGCGTGGCTCTATTGGTCGCTCCGCGACGACATCGACGCGCTGATGCGCGACCTCGGGCGCTTCTTGCGCGGCAACGACATGGAGGGCGCGCGGCGCCGGCTCGAAGAGTCGCGAAGCGCCGAGGCGGCGGTCGTGGTGGCGGGCATCGTCGAATCCGATCGCGGCGTCGAGTCGGCCATCGAGGCGATGGACGGCGCGAGCGCCCTGCAGCGGCTCAAGCTCGAGAAGCGGCTCGCGTTCCTCGGGACGCTGGGAAATAACGCCCCGTTCATCGGCCTGCTCGGTACGGTCATCGGGATCGTCGCGGCGTTCGACGAGCTGAGCAAGGCAAAGTCGGCCGCCGCCGGCGCGGCGACACAGCTCGCGCCCGAGGCGGTCATGGCGCGCATCTCGGAGGCGCTCGTCGCCACCGCCATCGGGATCCTCATCGCGATCCCGGCCGTGGCGGCGTTCAATGCGTTCCAGCGCGTCGTTCGCTCCACCGTCGCCAACACCGAAGCGCTCGGCCACCTCTTGCTCGCCCACTTGAAGGCGGTACCGGCGGCCGAGGGCGGCGGCGCCGAGGCGCCCCGTCCCGAGCGGGGCAGCAGCGCGGGCGCCGCGCGCACCAAGGCCGAGGACTCGGACAGGAAGAACTGAGGGAGACGTCCGATGGCTGGAGGTTCGACGCAAGCCGACGACGCGATTACCGGGATCAACGTGACCCCGCTGGTCGACATCACCCTCGTGCTCCTCATCATCTTCATGGTAACGACGAAGATCGTCTTGAACCAAACGGTGCCCCTCGACTTGCCCAAGGCGGCCACGGGGACGAGCGACCTGCAGGTCGTCTTCAGCATCGTGATGAGCGCCGACGGTCGAGCGATGGTCGACGCGAATCAGATCCCGAGCGACGACGCGATCCTGCCGCTGGCGCGCGAGGCGCAAGCCCAGCACCCCGACTTGCGCGCGGTCATCAAGGCCGACGCCGCGGTCACCCACGGGCGCGTCATCCACGTGCTCGATCTCCTGAAGCAGGCGCACGTGAGCAAGATCGCCTTCGGCGTCACGCCGGTCGCCGCCGCGCCATCGCACTGAACCCGAGGGACGCAGCCGCCGCTCATGGCATCCTCGAACACCCGTAGCTCCCGCAAGCCCCCCCACGGCAAGCCGTCCGGCGCGGCCGGTTCGGGGACCAACGGCGTCCGGCACGCGGGGCTCGCGCTCGCGACCGGCGACGGCACGGTGATGGTCTTCGACGATCCGATGACGAAGGTGCTCGGGCTCGATGCCCAGACCTCCGGCCCGGCCGCGTGGATCGGGTACTACGTGGGGGCGCTGCTCCTGATGTTCCTCCTGAGCGCGTCGGCGCAGGGCATCACGCGGCTCGTCGCCGAGACGAACGTCACCGCCGCTGTGCCCCCGCAGGAGATCGAGGTCGTCGTCGACGAACCCCCGCCGCCTCCTCCACCGCCGGAGCCAGAGGCCAAGGCCGAGCCCACCGCCGAGCAGCCGGTGAAAGCCGCCCCGCACGAGGCGCCCCCGCCGCTCGCCGCCGCCCCCGCCCAAGCCGCCAAGGTGCTCACGCGCGAGCCCGATCCCAACGAGCCGGTCGATCTCACCAGGGACACGATCGTGACGGGCAACGCCGACTCGTACGCGGGCGGCATCACGGCTTCGAACGGCACGGGCACCAAGGCCGTGCGAGGCCTCGCCGCGGCGAAGGCGCCCAGCGAGGCCCCGCCGGCCCCCCCGCCTCCGCCCCCCGGCCCGGACCGCACACGCAAGGCCTCGATCGGCGCCAAGGAGTGGAACGTCCCTTTCCCGGTCGAAGCGGACACCGCGCAGATCGACGAGGCCTACGTCGTCCTTCAGATGGAGATCCTGGCCGACGGCATCGTGTCGTCGGTGCGTGTCCTGACCGATCCGGGCAACGGCTTCGGCCGCGAGGCCCGCAAGTACGCCCTCACCCTGAAAATCCCCCCCGCCCTCGACCACGACGGCAACCCCATCGCCAGCACCGTCACGACCAAGGTTCACTTCACGCGCTGAGCATGGCAGGACGCCCCGATGCCTGACGACCTGCGCGCCGACTTTGCAAACCTCGCCGCCTCTCTGCGCGCCTACGTCGAGTGGCACGAAGACGCCGGCACCCTGGGCTTCCCCCGCGCCCCCCGCCCGCAGGGTGCGCAACCGGCCCCGCAAGCCCCCTCGAAGCCCGCAACCCCCCCGCCCAGCCGTGCGCCCGCGCCCGCGCTTGCGCCCGCG
>PLIR01000228.1 GCA_003139415.1 Myxococcales bacterium
TCCCGTCGTCGCGACGCCGGGAGCCCTGGGCCATCCTGGCGCTCGGCGTCATCTGCGCCGAGAGCGACGACGAGGCGGAGCAATTGGCGCTCTCGGGCGACCTCTCCATGGTCTGGTTCCTCCAGGGGATCCGCGATCGCCCGCTGCCGAGCGTCGAGGAGGCCCTCGCGTACCGGTACGAGCCGCACGAGGAGGCCTTGCGCATGCCGCGGGGGGCGCGTGTGCTCGTGGGCAGCGGCGCGCGCGTGAGAGAGGAGCTCGGGGCGCTCGTTGCCGCATCGGTGGCCGACGAGGTGATGGTACTGACCCACGTCCACGATCACGCCGCGCGCAAGCGATCGTACGATCTGGTCGCCGAGGCCCTCGCGGCGCGATGAAGGCGGTAGAGTGGCGCCGCCTCGTGCCCGTTACAGCCAACGCCCTGCTGCCGCGCGCGCTCGCGGCAGTTGCGTTCGTCGTCCTCGCCACGGGGATCGCGAAGGCTTGGCCCTTCACAGTGGACGACGCGTACATCACGTGTCGCTACAGCCGCAACGTCGCCGAGGGGCTTGGCTTCACGTTCAATGCCACCGGACCACGGGCCGAGGGCTACACGACGTTCTCGTGGATGGTCCTGCTCGTTGTCCCGCACCTTCTCGGCGTGGACGCCGTCCTCGCTGCGAAGTGGCTCGGCATCGCGGCCACCTTCGCCACCTGGATTGTCGCCGCGCAATGGGCGCGCGCCGAGGCGACATGGGGCCGAGGGGAAGCGGGCAGGGAAGGGGGAGCGTGGGCCTTCGTGGGCACGGCGGTTTGTCTTGCGGCGATCCCCGCGACGGCGATTCACGCCGTGTCGGGGATGGAGACGGCGCTCTTCACGCTGGTGCTGACGGCGATGTTCGCGACGGCCGCGGATCTCGTGCGCGGGTCGGCGCGCGCCGCTCGCTCGCTGGTCGTCCTCGCACTGCTGCTCGGCCTGACGCGGCCCGAAGGCAACCTCGCCGCCGCCGTGGTCGTGGGGACATGCGCGGCGCTGCTCCCGCGCGAGGAGGCCCGGTCGCTCGTCGGCCGTAGCCTCCTCGCCTGGGTGTTGCCGATCGGCATCTACGAAGCCTGGCGCTTCGGGTACTATGGCCTCCCGTTTCCGCTCCCGTTCTACATCAAGCTCGGGACGCCGGAGCGCCTCCCGGGATGGCCCGACGTGCGCGACTGGCTCGAGGGTCCGCTCCTGCACTTCGGCGTCCTCGTGCTCGCGGGGCTCGCGAGGCCAGCTCGCTCGCTCCGGCCTGCGCTCTTCGCGGCGGCGGTCCTGACGGCGTTCTTCGTCCTGCCGCAGCACCAGATGGGCTACGAACACCGGTACCTCGCCCCGCTCGATCCGTTCTGCGCGGTGCTGGCCGGCATCGGCCTCGCTCGCCTCGCCGTCTCGACGCGCGTTCGGGTCGGCTTCGCGCGCGCGGGTGCGGCGACCCTCGTGATGCTCTCGTCCGGTCTGGAGCTCGCGGGTGCGCGGGGAGCGATTGCCGGGGCAGTGGAATACGGAGACGGCCTCTCGCAAGCGCACGAACGGCTCGGCCGCGAGCTGCGCGCCCTCGGCACGCCCGGGGCCCGCTTGGCCATCGGCGACGCCGGCGCCGTTCCTTACCTGTCGGGGTGGTGGACGCTCGACCTCGTCGGTCTGAACGACGCTCGCATCGCGACTACCGGCAAGCGCGAGCCGCAGGCGCTCCTGGCCGAACAGCTCGACGTCGTGGTCCTCGCGTCCGAGGACGCCGAGCGCTTCCAGCCCTGGGACTGGAATCCGTGGGAGGCCCCGTTCCTCGCGGCGTGCGTCGACGCGGGCTTCGTGCGCGTGGCGTTGCGGCGGTTCGGCCCCACGTACTGGCTCTGGGTCATGGCCCGCCCGGACTCGCCCGCGGCGCGAGCGTTCTCGATCCCCTCGTCGAGCTACGCGACAGCATCGTGACTACGGCCCTTCACGGGCTCACCGATTGCTCCCAGAACACGATCGCGTCCTCACGCTTCGCGACGAACGTGACCCCCCCATCATGGGAGACGACGATCGCCAGGCCGTCGGGATGATCGTTGACGAAGCGGTACGCCGCGCGGTGGCGGGTGCCGACGTTCTCCAGGTCGTTGGGCTCGCGCTCGTGCCCTTCGGTGTCGAGCGCCCGCCACACCCGCTCCGGGGTGGGCAGCTCCGCCGACACTTCGGCGCCGAAGCCGACGAGCCCCAGCCGCTTGTCGAGGACGACGGCGCCGTCGACGGCGGTGAGGTTGGCGATCAGCCGGCTCAACTCGAACACGGATTGTTCGAGCCTCTCGAGCGCGGTGCTCCCGTCCGAGGCGAAGTCGGACCAGCCGATGGACGCTTTGGACGTGGCCCCTGCCAGAGTGTCGAGGATCCGAAAAAGAAGCGTCCGGTATCGGTGCGACGGCTCGTCTTGGCCGAACCGGTACTTGAGCCTCACGCCCGCGAGCGCGCCCGGGTTCGACGTGTCGGCCACGAGGATCATGCCGCCGTGGCGCGCCCCCCGAACGAGCTGGATCGTCCGGCGGATCATCTGCTGCCCGACGCGGCCGATCAGCGAGTCCTCGGCCAAGGTGGGCGACGCCGTCTTGGCCTGGAGGGCGGCGTGCTCCTCGCGAACGATGGCCCGCTGGCGGGCGAAGAGAGCCGGAATCCACTCGGAGTCGAAGACGNNAGACGTCCATCAACGCGTCGACCAGCAGCCCCCGCTCGAGACCGCCCACCATCGTGCCCGCGCAGCGCACGGCGAGCTGTCCAGGCCCTGTCGCGTGGATGATCGGATCGTACGTCCAGTTGGGAACGACGCTGCGCCCGCCCCACGACGGCGCAAGCCAGGCCGGTCCCGAGTGCGCGATGCCCCAGATGCGCAGCTTGTCGTCCTCGACGTGGACGCCGATGAGCGACGTCTCGAACGGCACCGATGGGCTCAGCCGGCGCAGTTCGTCGAAGTGGAGCAACCGGCTCGGCTCGAACCGGAGCCGCAGGACGCCATGGTTCGGCACGCCGTCGGCCGGGAGCTCGTCGAACGGCGCAAGCAAGAGGCGGAAGCGGATCGGGCGCGCTTCCTCCGTAGTCAGCGAGGCCTGGTACGCGACCGATAGCGCTTCGCACAGGAGGTCTTGGCGAATTCGCAGCGGCCTCGCGGCCGGCCAGTGCTCTTGCACGTAGCGGGCGAGGTCCGGCGGGTAAGAGTGCCCGCGCTTCACTGGTCGCGGTTTCCTTCGATGATGTAGACCGGCTCGTCCTGCATGTGGACCGGCTCCTCGAGAATGTCCTGGACGTGGGCCGCCTGATCGCTGGTGCTTCTCAGTCGTTGGTCGGCGTCGTCGGCGTGGTTGACGCCCCCTTCACGGGGCACGTCGGGATGGGCCGCGGGGCGCGGGGTGACGGCCTGCATGGACTCGGGGGCGCAGCCCAGCAGGAGCGAAACGAGCAGGGGCGAAAACAGATAGGTTAGTCTCATCGGGGATATCGGGCGGGCACGGGACCAGATGACCCGAGCATACGTTCTACAGACGTCCCGTCGGATCAAGAGCCGCCGTCGTTTCGGGTGTTTCGCGGTCGCCGTCGCCATGGGCGCGTCGGCCATTCCGGCGCAGGCCTGGGCGCTCGGTCCCGTCGAGGTCGAGATCGCGGGCGAAGTCGGGGCTGCAACGGGTCCGGCAGGGTCCATCGCCCCGGTCGGCCTCGAGCTGGGCGGTCGCGCGGGGGCGTCATTCTTCAACATCTACGCGGGCGTGGCTGTGCTCCATTGGTTCGGGGGGACGGCGATCCAGTCGTGCGTCGGCCCGGTCTTCCCGGTCTGCACGCCGGCCACGTCGACCGCCTTCGTCACGACGACGTCGCGGTCGACGCGGTACGGCTTCGAGGTAGGCTTCGACGTCCACGTGTCCCCTCGCGTCACGCTGCGGCCCCTGCTCGGTATCGGGGACGTCTCCCTTCACGAGAGCAGCCCCGAGCAGATCGTCGTCGGCCAGACGCTCGTACCCCTCGACGGCACGGCCAACGAGCTTTACCTCGAGCCGGGCGTCACGATGACGATGGCCTTCGGGCTGCTATTCCTCGGCGCCGACGCCAGCGTGGTGTGGCTCCCGAGAAACGACAACGTCAGCCCGGCCGTCGCCGCTCACGCTCAGATCGGGGTGCGGTTCTAGTCGTCGCCCGCGATAATGCGCGCCGATGACGCGAGACCTCTACGACGAGCGCCCTTACACGGAGCACGCGTACGCCGAGACCCACCCGGGTCGTATCGCCGCCGTCGCCCGCCTTTCCGGCTGGACCCCGCCGCCCGTCGCCACCGCTCGCATCCTCGAGCTCGGGTGCGGTCGCGGAGGCAACCTGCTCCCGATCGCGGCGGGCCTACCTGGGGCGACACTCGTCGGCGTCGACGGCTCGTCACGCCAGATCGACGAGGCCCGCCAGGTCGCCGACGACGCGGGAATCTCGAATGTGTCGTTCGTGCGAGGGCGCTTCGAGGACGTAGAGCTCGCGGAGGGCTCCTTCGACTACGTAATCTGCCACGGCGTGCTGTCGTGGATCCGCGAGACAGCCCGGCCCGTCTTGCTCGGGCGCATGGCCGGGGCGCTGAGCGACAACGGGTTGGCTTGCGTCAGCTTCAACGTGTTGCCGGGCTGGTACGAGCGGCTGGCGGCGCGCGATTGGCTCCGCTTCTCTGCTTCCCTTGGGCAGCGGGTCGAGGACGCCGGCGCCTCGCTGGCATGGTTGGGGGCGCAGCTCGCCCCGGAGCACGCCGACGCCCGCGGCCACCTGGCCGCGGTGGCGCGTCGCCTCGACGAGACGGGTCCGGCCTACGCTTTTCACGAGTACCTGGCGCCCGAGCATCATCCGCTCCTCGTCGGCGCGTTCCTCGACGAGGCCTCGGCGGCCGGGATGTCGTATCTGGGCGACGCCGTTCCGGCCACGACGTCTCTCGATCTGCTCCCGAGCGAGGCCCGCGAACGGGCGCGAGCCCTCGCCCCAGCCGCTGCACAGCAACTGCTCGACTTCGTCCGGTGCACCGCGTTTCGGCGGGCGCTTCTCGTGCGCGCCGACGCCGCTCGCACCGCGGCGTGGCAAACGTCCCCCGACCTTCAGCCCGCTGCGATTCGCCGGCTTCGCCTGGCCAGTCGGCTCCGTCCGCGCGACTCGCGCGTTCCTGGGGCACGTCAGGAGGCGTTCACGGACGGAGACGTCGTCGTCCAGGTCTCCGACCCGCCGACACGCCGTGCTCTCCACGAACTCGCGAGCGTGGCGCCGCGCGCGCTCGGGTTCGACGACCTCGCGCGCCGCGCCCTTCTCGCCGATGCGACGGAGACGGCCCAGAGCTCCCTTGCCTCGGAGCTCTTCGATCTATGGATCGCCGCGGGCGGGCTCGATCTCTACGATCATGATCCCGCCGTGACGTCGCGCGCGGGGGAGCGTCCGGTGGCGTGCCCCGTTGCGCGATGGCACGCGCAGCACGGGGGCGTCGTCACCAACCGCCTCCATCAAGAGGTGCTGATTCCCGACACGATCGTTCGCTGGGTGCTGGCTCGTCTCGACGGGACACGAACGCGGCAGGATCTGGCGCGGGAGGCGCGCGCGCTGGACGGCAACGGCGCGGTGTCCGACGTCGAGCTCGAACAGCTTGTCGAGGCCAGCGTCGACCGCCTCACGGCGTGCGGGCTCCTCGTCCAGGCGTGAAAGCATCGTTGGACAGAGCTCGTATCGGGCGGCTCAGTGGCTCGGGGGGGGGAGCGGCATCGGCGGATGGCCCTCCATCCCTCCCGGACCCGGGCCGGGGAAGGTGTGCCTGGGCGCGTCGAGGACCTTGATCAGCTCCACGTCGAACACGAGCATCCCTGCGGGCGCGCCCGGCTTGCCCGCGTAGGCGAGCTTCTCGGGGATCCACATGCGGCGCTTCTCACCCTCGACCATCATCTGCAGCGCTTCGGCCCATCCCGGGATGACGGCCGCGACGTTGAGGGTCGCGGGCTCGCCGCGCGTGTACGAGGAGTCGAACATCTTCCCGTCCGTGGTCCAGCCGGCGTACTTGACGGTCACGCTGTTCGAACGCGTGGGGTGCGCCGTCCCCGTGCCCTTCGCGAGCACCTTGGTCGCCAGCCCGTCCTTCTCGACGATCGAGTCCTTCGGTGGCGCCTTCACGTCGGAGGGCGTCTTGGGTCCGGGGAGAATCTCGAGCAGCTCGACGAGCATCGTGACCGCCGCCGGCGTCGCGCCGGGCCGCGGCGGGATCGCGAGGGTGCTCGGCACCCAGAGCGTTCGCTTCTCGCCCACCACCATCAGCTTCAGACCTTCGGCCCACCCCTCGGAGAAGCCGCTGACGGGGCGCGCCGCCGGCTTGTCCTTCGACGCGTCGATGAGCTTTCCGTCGGTTTGCCAGATCGAGTAGTTCACGCGCACGCCGTCGTTCGCCTGGGGGTGCGTCGTCCCCGTGCCCTTCTGCGTCACCTTGCTCGCCAGACCGTCCTTTGTCTTCTCCGCGTCGGACGGCGCTTCCGCGACGTCGGGCGGAGCCTTGGGACCGGGCGTGAAGTCGAGAAGCTGGATGTCGAAGACGAGCATCCCCTGCGGTCCGGACCTGCCCTTGTACGCGAGCTCCTCCGGGATCCACAAGCGTCGCTTCTCGCCCACCACCATCAGCTGCACCCCTTCGGTCCATCCGGGGATGACGCGCGACAGCGACATGGTGACCGGAGCCGCCTTGCGCCCGGGTTGCAGGGGCGCGACCGAGCTGTCGAACATCTTGCCCTCGGCGGTCCAACCCGAATAGTCCACCTTCACCGAGTCGTTCGGGCCCGGGTGATCGGTGCCCGTGCCGGGGGTGAGCACCTTGCTCGCCAGACCGCTCGCCGTCCTCGCTGCGTCGCCGGGCGGCGCGGCGACATCCGCGGGCGCGGGCAGACCGGTGGGAACGGCCACCGCCAAGCCGCCGTCGCGAGCCTGGGCGTCGGGAGCGCCCGCACCGTGGCCCTTGCAGCCGGAAACACCCAGAGGTGCGAAAAGGACGAGCAAGAGGCTTGCTGCGGGAAAAGAGCAACGCGAAGGCTTCATGATGGCGGCCACCGAACCACGCTTGAGGGACGCCGACAAGGCCGTAACCGCGACCACCCGTCCCATTCTCTCGCCCTTCGCCGCATGCGCTGCCCCGACCGGCGGCGCACGCCGTCGCCGCCCCGAGGTGCTCGTTGGCTCCTGGCCCAGAGTGACCGAAAATTGGCCCGGCCCCCCTGGGCGCGTTGCCGCCGAAGTCGAGATAGTTGCAGACAAAGGAGAAGGGTCCATGCATCCGAGCTTCGGAAATACCGTGTCCGAGATCGGCCCCAGCGCGGGACATTCGGTGGGGGGTAGCCCTGCTGCTCTCGACGGAGCTTGGCGCGACCCCAAGCGCTACGCCTGGCTCCTCGGGATCCTCGTCCCTCTTCTGCCCTTCATTGCGTGGGGCCTGGCGTCCCTCACCGGGCTCGCGGTCTTCTGGTTTGCCGGTCCGTTGATCGTCTTCGTCGTGATCCCGCTCCTCGACTTCGCCATCGGGCCCGACGCGAAGAACCCGCCGGACGCGGCGCTCGCCCGGCTGGAAGACGACCGCTACTACCGCTGGTGCACGTTTGCCTACCTCCCGCTGCAGTACGCCTCTTTGGTGCTGGCCTGCTGGTGCTGGGGCCGCAGCGAACTCTCCTTGGTGTCGAAGGTCGGGCTCACGCTGACGGTGGGCTGTGTCGGAGGGATCGCGATCAACACGGCGCACGAGCTTGGCCACAAGCGCGACAACGTCGAGCGTTGGCTGAGCAAGATCGCGCTGGCGCAGTCGGCGTACGGCCACTTCTACGTCGAGCACAATCGCGGCCATCACGTGCGCGTCGCCACCCCCGAGGACCCGGCCAGTTCGCGCTTCGGAGAGAGCTTCTATGCCTTCTGGCCGCGCACGGTCGCTGGCAGCTTCGTGTCGAGCTGCGAGGTCGAGCGCAAGCGGCTCCGCCTCGTCGGGAGCTCGTTCTGGACCTGGAAGAACGATCTCCTCAACGCCTGGGCGATGACGGTCGTGCTGTACGGCGCGCTCGTCGTCGCGTTCGGCCGGGCGATCATCCCCTATTTGCTCGTGCAGGCGGTGATCGGCTTCTCGCTCCTCGAGGTCGTCAACTACCTGGAGCACTACGGACTGCTTCGTCAACGTGGAGCAGACGGCCGCTTCGAGCGCTGCCTGCCGTCGCACAGCTGGAACAGCAACCACGTCGTGTCGAACGTCTTTCTCTACCATCTGCAGCGCCACAGCGACCACCACGCCCACCCGACGCGGCGCTACCAGGCGCTCCGTAGCTTCGACAAGGCGCCGAACCTACCTTCAGGGTACGCGACCATGATCTTGGTCGCGCTCGTTCCTCCCCTCTGGAGACGGGTCATGGATCACCGCGTCGCTGCCCACTACGGAGGGGACTTGTCGCGCGCCAACCTGCAGCAACGTCTGCAGCGGGATCAGGAAGGGGCGACTGGAATCTCGGACCGTCGGACCCCGTCGTCGCCCGTCGCCCGTTCGACGGGCCGCTTCCGCTGCCCGGGCTGCGCATACGTCTACGACGAGCGCGAGGGCCACCCGCGCGAAGGCTTCGCCGCCGGTACCCCATGGGCGAGCGTCCCGGACGGATGGCATTGCCCCGAGTGCGGGGTACGAGACAAGGTCGATTTCACGCCGATCGACTGAAAATCTGGTCAAGGGTCAACCGTCCCCTCCGATTGACGCGAACACGATACAAATGGGGAGCATCGTCATGCTCGTCCCCAAGCGCGCCGCGCTCTCCATCCGCTCAGTCCTACTGCTCCTTTGCGTGGTTTGCTCTGCGACGTCGTGCGGCGGCCATGCCGCGCCCGTCGTGGCGGCGCCGCCGGCACCCAGCGCGTCCGCGACGGCCGCCCTCGAGCCGTCGCCCGCTCCCGACCCTCCCGACGATCCCGTCCCGACGCTGCGGACGGGGTCGATCCCCCCGGTCGAGGACTCGCAGCCCGTCGCCGGCAGGGTGGTGCGGCGCGCGGTCGATGCGCACTTCGAGACGCTGCTCGTCGAGTTCCCGAACAGCGAGGGCGTCCGCGTCGACGATCTCGCGGTGTCCGTTCCGCCGCTCTTCGCTTTCGCGACACGCTTCGACGCCGGGGTCGGGAAGAGGACGCGACCCGACGACGGCGCCCCGCCTCCCTTTTTCGCATGGGTGAGGCGTCCGGCTTCGGCCGCGGGCACGCCGCTCTCAGGAGACCTCTTCGTCGGGGTCACCGACACCGCCGCCGGCATCCACCGTCACTTTCACGCCGATGTCCCGTCGGGCACGAGCGACCGGGCGCTCGTCGCAGACTGGATGGTCGCGCTCGCGGGTCGGCTCGGCGGCGGCCCCTTCAAGGCGTTCGCGTCGCAGAGGCTTGGCGAGCTGGCGGCGCTCGCGGGGCCCTCGAGAGCCTCGGGTTCATCCCGGCGCATGGCGCTGAGCCCCGCACCGCGCCGCACCGACGATCTGGCGGCGCTGATGGAGACGACGACCGGCGCCACGGCCATCCAGGAGGCCCTGCAGAGCGATCGCTCGCTGTTCCTGTCGAGCGCGCGCGAGCCGGCCACCTTGCCCCTCGCCTCGCTCGCGGGGCCCAAGCTCGTGCGCCACCCGTGGAGCGAGATGCTCCAGCATCTTGGCGCGACGGTCCCGCAGGAGCCGCTCGCGGCGCTCGTGCCGGCCGACTTCTACTTCGTCCGTGTCGCGGGCGTCTCGGCGCTCCTACGGCTGCTCGATCAGGTCGAGTCCTGGGGCACCGCCGCGGCGCAAGTCACGAGCGGAGACGCGGAGGACCACGGCCTCGTGGGGCGGTACATGGCGCAGCTCGGCCTCGATCGCGGACCCCTCACGAGCACCCTCGGCCCCGCGGCCGTTTCGGAGCTCGCTCTCGTCGGCAGCGATCCATACGTGAAAGAAGGGGCGGACGTCACCGTCCTCTTTCGCCTCAAGAGCGCCGCGCTCTTCGACTCCGGGGTCGCGGCCGCGCTGGCGGCGCACGAACAAGCGCACGGGCGCGTCACGACCGAGACGGTGCCGATCGCTGGGCTGGACGTGAGAGTCGCTCGTTCGGCCGACGGCGCCGTGCGGCAGCATCGCGTGACGATCGACGACGTCGCCATCGTATCCAACAGCCCCGGGGCCCTGGCGCGCGTCCTCGCGGCCGTGCAAGGCAAGAGTCCTCGGCTCGCCGACGAGCCCGACTTTCGGTACATGCTCGCGCGCGACGCCGCGACGCGCGCCGACGCGCTCGCATACATGGGCGACCGCTTCGTCGCGGAGGTGGTCGGCCCGCGCCAGAAGATCGCCGAGGCGCGCCGTCAGGTCGCCCTCGCAGAGCTCATGACGCCCGGCTTCGCGGCGCTGCTCTACGGTCTGCTCAACGGCAAGAGCCCCGGCTCGGTCGACGACCTTCTCTCGAGCGGCCTGCTCGCGCGACCCGAGCTCTCGCACGTGGGGGGCGGGGCCATCGCCTGGCGCCCCGGAGAAGCCGCCCGCTCTCGATGGGGCGCGGCCGGCGGGCTGACACCGCTCATCGACCTGCCGTCGCCCGATCGCGTCAGCGCTTCGGAAAAGGCCGGGTACGAACGATTCGCGCGGTCGTACCAGTACGACTGGTCGAGGTACATCGACCCCGTCGCCCTTCGTGTCGCGCTCGACCCGATGGCCGGCGGCGCCGGCGCGCGGATGACCTTCGATCTCCGGGAGCTCCCGCTGCTCGACCAGAGCGAATACGCGCACATCCGCGACGAGGCGGGACGGGCAAGGTTCGAGGTCGCCGGCGTCGGTGGTAGCGGCGCGCGCATGGTCATCGGCATCGGCGAGAACTCGGAGCTCCGCCAGGCGATGTCCTATCTGAAGTCCCTCTCCGACCGGCACGAGCTCAAGCTCGACTGGCTCGGGGACTGGGCCATGCTCGGCATCCAAGACCAAGCCTTGCTCGCGACCCTCAGCCGTGACGTCACGTCTCAGGGCGAGAGGGCCCTCATCGAGGCGCCCACGGATGCCGGGTGGCCCAAGGACTCCGACGACCAGCTGCTCGACGAGCTGCCGTCGCTGCGGGTCTATGCCGCGGTCGGCATTCGCAATCCGCTCGGCGCGACGCTGGCGCTCGCAGGCATCCGGGCCATCGCCAACGAGACGGCGCCCGGTCTCTTCGAGTGGGGAGAGTCGAGCACCCACCGCGGCGTGCCGATCGTCCGCATCGGGCTCAATCGCCTGAAGGCGCGCGAGCAGTTTGGCAAGGAGGTCAGCAACGTGCAGCTCTTTTACGCGATCGCCGACGGAGCCATCTTCTTGGCGCTGCGCGAGTCCGTGCTGCGCGCGGTCATCGACGATCGCCTCGACGGCAAGGGCCCGAAGGCGCCGGCGGCGGGGACGAACGGTGCTCAGCTTGCCATCGATCTCGCGCCCCAAAAGGGCGGCGGCCTGTGGACCGCGCTCGCGTGGCTGTTCGAGACGGGCCTCCTCGAGAACCGCCATGCGCGGTCGGCGGCCCTGGCCGAGGCGCTGCTCCGGGGCGCCCCGGAGCACGCCGACGACGGCGCCGCGATGCGTTCGCTCGCCCTCGCGTACTTCGGCGCCGTGCCGCTGACGCCCGACGGCGCCCTCTTCGGTCTGCGCCCCGAGGGCGTGCAGGATCCCGCTCGGGGTACGGCCTACGCACCGGTCTGGCCGGCGGTGCCGGTGCCGGGATCGCCCCTCGACGCCGTGATGACCGCGTTCGCGCGCGGTCGGGCGGAAGTCTCGTTCGACGAAGAGGGGCCGGGCGCGCCGCCGGCAAGTAGCAAGGAGGAGCCGCTGCGGAGCTTGCACGTACGCGTCACACTCGACGTGCGCTAATGGATCCGCCCATGACCCGCCTGTCCGGTTGGGGAGCCAACCTGCACGCCGACTCCGTGCTCAAAGAGCCGGAGAGCGAGGCGCAGATCAAGGCGTCCATCGATCGCGCCGGTACGATCGCCCGCGGCCTCGGGCGAAGCTACGGGGACGCCGCCCTCAACGCCCACGGGCGCGTCGTCGGTCTCGGCCGGTTCGATCGGTATCTCGCCTTCGACGACGCCACGGGCACGCTCACGTGCGAGTCGGGCGTCAGCCTCGCCGACATCATCCGCGACTTCGCCCCGAGAGGCTGGTTTCCGATGATCACCCCCGGCACGAAGTTCGTCACGGTCGGCGGCTGCATCGCGAACGACGTGCACGGGAAAGCCCACCACGTTCAGGGATGCTTCAGCGCCTGCGTCGAGACGATGACGGTGCTGCTCGCGAGCGGCGACATCGTCACGGCGAACCGCACCGAGAACGCCGATCTCTTCTGGGCCACCTTCGGCGGGATGGGATTGCTCGGGGTCGTGCTCACGGCGACGGTCCGGCTGCGCAAGGTCGAGACGACGTACTTTCGCCAGAAGGCCATTCGCGCCGGTGGACTCGAGGCGATGCTGGCCACTCTCGACGAGTACGACCGCACGTTCCCGTACTCCGTCGCCACGATCGACGTGTTCGCCACCGGCAGCCGGCTCGGGCGTGGAGTGGTCGTCGTCGGCGATCACGCCAATCGCGGCGAGCTGCCGGCCCGTCTCGCGGCGAACCCCTTGCGAGTCTCCGGACCGCCGAGGCTAACTGTCCCTTTTCGCTTCCCGGAGATCACGCTCAACCGAGCGAGCATTCGGGTCCTCGACGCGGCCATCCAGCGGATCCAGGCGCGCAAGCCGTCGTTCGGTCACTACGACGACTTCTTTTACCCGCTCGACGGCATCGCGCACTGGAACCGCGCGTACGGACGGCGAGGCTTCACGCAGTACCAGTTCGTCATCCCGTTCGCCGATGGGCTCCGGCGCTTGCACGACACCCTGACGGCGATCTTCTCGGCCGGCGAGCTGCCGTTCCTCAACGTCCTCAAGCGCTTCGGGAGGGCGAGCGAGGCGCCGCTCTCGTTTCCGCGCGAAGGCTACACCCTCGCGATCGACTTTCCGATCCGGACCAACACCGCGGCGCTGATGAAGCGCCTCGACGCGGCGGTCCTCGACGCGGGCGGGCGCGTGTACCTCGGCAAGGACTCGTACCTCGACGCGATCACGTTCCGTGCGATGTACCCGCAGATCGACGCGTGGCTCGAGGTGAAGGCGAAGTACGACCCGCAGGGGGTGTTCACGTCGAACCTGGGGCGTCGAGTGGGGCTGGCTCGATGAGTTCGATCCGGCGCCAGCGACCCGACGCGAAGCGCGACGCCATCACCACCGCGATGAGGACGATGTAGAGGATGAGCACGAGCATCAGCGTCGTGACGCCTCCGCCGCGCCAGCGCACTGCTACCCAGGCGAGCGGGACGAACACGCCCCACGCCAGCGTGATGCGGACCGCCATGGGCCACGACGTGTCGCCGGCCGCGCGGAGCGCCTCGGAGAACGTGATGCCGATGCCGTCGAAGAGCTGCCAGACGGCCGCCAAGGTCAGCATCGTGGTGCCCGCCGTCACGATCCGGTCCGAACCGTGCGACGCGAACAGGCGAATGAGCGTGGCGGGGGCGATCAAATAGAGCATCCCCACGGTGACCATCCATCCGACGGCCACCATCCCCGTGAGGCGCACCAGCGGCCACACCTCGTTCCGGGCGCGCCGCCCGATCGCCTCGCCGACGAGGATCGCCCCGGCCGTCGAGACACCCCACGCGGGCATGAACGAGACCGAGTTGATCTGGAGCACGACGTTGAACGCCGCAAGGACGCTCGTCCCGAGGTGGCCGGCCACGAGGTTCACGAAGAGGGCGAACGCGCCGAACTCGAGAAACCAGTTGGCCCCGTTCGGAACTCCGAAGCGAAGGACACGCGCGAACTCCGACATGCGCAGGCCGCCCGAGCCGCGTCCCGCGGGGTCGCGTCCTCGCCAGAACGTGACCGCGACCACCGCGAAGCCCGAATAGCTCGCGACGACGCTCGCCCACCCCGAGCCCGCGACGCCGAAGCCCGGCAACCCGAAGCGTGGCTGAATCAGCGCGTAGCAGCCGAGGACGTTGATCCCCATCGCCGTGGCCCCGGCGATCATGTGCACCCGCGTGTTGCCGAGGCCCCCGTACCAGTTGCCGAGCGCCTCTGTCCCCACGACGGCGCCGACGGAGAGCAACCGGATCGACATGTAGGCGACCATCGCGTGCTCGACGCCCGGCGCATAGCCGAGGCGACGCACGACGAACGGCAAGAAGGGGATCACACACCCCGCCGAGATGCCGGCGACGAGCGCGAGGATGAGCCCATACCAGGCGTACCGCCGGACCGCGAAGAGGTCGCCCCTGCCTCGGAGCTGCGCCGCGAAGCTCTGGAGGATGAAGCAGGTCCCCATCGGCAGGATGACGAGGCAGAAGGTGTTGAACGCGCCTGTCGTCACGGCGGCGAGCGATTCTTCGCCAAGCGGCGACACCATGAGCGCGTCGCTGAATCCGATCACCGACTGCGTGGCGCGCGCCACGACGACCGGCCACGACAGCGCGAGCAAGCGGCGCAGCGGCGTCCCTATTGGCGTCCGCGTGGCGTCCGACGGGTGGGCCGTCGTCGAGTCGAGCATGGGGGTCTCGCCCCTAGCACGAGGGGGACGTCGACCCTATACGGCCTGGACCATGCCCACAGCGTTCTATCAGCCGATCTCGGGTGATCGCTTCGCTTCCACGGCGGCCACCGTCGGCCCGTGGGACCCACGCCTCTCGCATGGCAGCCCTCCGGCCACGTTGCTCCTTCATGCCATCGAGCGCGCGCACCCCCGCGCCGACGGGCGCGTCGGCCGCATCGCGCTCGACTTCTTCGGGCCGGTTCCGGCCGCGGAGCTCACCGTGTCGGCGGAGCAAGTCCGGCCGGGCGCTCGCATCGATCTCACGCGGGCACGGTTGTCGTCGGGGGGGAAGGTCGTCATGGAAGCGTCGGCGTGGCGACTGGCCGCGCAGGCGGGACGGGTCAGCGCGGTGCTCGACGCGCGGCGCCCTCCGCCGCTCCCTGGACCTCAGACGCAAAAGCCCTTCGTCGATCTTCCCTTTTTCGGTTACGGCGAGGCGCTGGAGTGGCGCTTCGTCGATGGGGCGTTCGGGGAGCTCGGCCCCGCGACGGCATACGCGCGGGCCCTCCTGCCGCTCATCGAGGGCGAGCCGCTCTCCGCCCTCGAGCGGCTGATGCTGATGGTCGATTCGGCCAACGGCATCAGCGCGGCGCTCGATCCGCGAAAGTACATGTTCGTTCCCGTCGAGCTCACGGTGAGCACGCGCCGCGCCCCGCGGACCGAATGGGTGGGGATGCGCGCCGAGACCCTCATCGAAGACGACGGAATCGGCCAGACGCGGGCCGACCTGTTCGACGAAGAGGGCTATCTCGGGGTGGCGACGCAGACGCTGTTCGTCGCGCCCCGCGCCGACGTGTGACCGGTCGCGCGCCGAGCGACTCGGTCACGGCGCGCGTCACTCGTACTCGGGCACGTCGCCGTTCCTGGTGATCTGCTTGTCCTCGTAGGGGGCCGCGACGCGCCGGTAGAACTCGTCGTTCACGTTCTTCAACACCCCCGACACCGTCGCAACCGTGCCGTAGCGGACCGCGCCGCAGCACTTCCTGATGACCTGCATGGTCACGCGGGTCAGGGCATAGTTGAGGAGACCGGCGTATGCGGTGGCGTCGGGTTGCTCTCCGGCGATGAGGGCGATCGCGCCGGCGAGGTCGTCGATCAAGGGATCGAGCTTGGGTCGGTGCTCTCTGGCGATGTAGGGCATTGCCCCAATGCTCATCCCGTCGGGCCGAGCGACGCAAGGGGGCCGCTCGGGTGACGGACACCGGGCACCTGCGCGGGCATCTGCCCGCTCAGCTGATACGCGCTCGGACGTCTCCGCGAGCCTTGTAGAGCTCCCAGAACTTGTTCGCGATCGCCGCGCCTTCGAGGTTCGCGCTGCCCTTGTCCCAGGCGCTGCCCTTGACCGAACCTGCGACCATCACCTCTCCGACGTAGACGCCGTCGGCTTTGAGCCGCTGCGAGAGCAGGCCGACGAGCTTGTGCTTCGCCGCGTTGGCGAGCGCCAGGCCCATGGCCTTCAAGTTGACGGCGTACTCGTCCATCTGCGGATTGTTCTCGCCGAACGCGCCGTTGGTGACCAGGACGGCACCCTCCTTCGACTGCTTCAGATCCGGCAGCGCTTCCTGAACCGCCGCGAGGAGCCCGCTGATGGCCACGTCGAAGAGGCTCCGGATGGCGCCAGGGTCGGCGGTCACGAAGTCGCCTGCCGAGGCGCCCCCGTACGCGTTCCACTGCAGGACCGTGATGGGCCCGAGCGCGGCGCGAGCCTTCGCGATGGCCGCGCGGATCGCAGCGGGGTCTCCGGCGTCGGCGCTGAAGGCGGCGCTCTCGATTCCCTTCGCCTTCAGCGCTTTGACGCCCGCGGCGAGCCTGTCCTCGCTTCGCGCGACGAGCGCGACCGAGAAGCCCGAAGCGCCGAACTTCTCCGCGACGGCCGTCGAAATGCCCGGTCCGAACCCCACCACCACGATGGTCTTTGCCATGCCGGCTCCGATGAGCGCACCGACTCGCCCGTTGCGGTCTCCCGGCGGCCTGGCAGGCTGCTAGAAGAGGAGAGATTGATCGCCAAGACGAAGCGCAAGAAACGCCGCCCGCGACTGTCGTCTGCGGCCGTCGCGTGCCCTTTCTGCGGCGAGCAAGAGGAGCTGCACGTGGACGAGGGAGGAGGCTCGCGACAGACGTACACGGAGGACTGCGCGGTTTGCTGCCGTCCTCGGGTCGTTCACGTCGAGCCCGGCGATGAGCCGGGCGAGGTGCGGGTTTGGTTGGAACGCGGAGAGTAAGCCAGGCTTCGCTCTTCTACGAAGCCGGGGCCGCCACCGGCGGGGTCGTTGCCTTGATCTGCTCGGGGATCATCCGGTGGATTCGGTTCATCAAGAACAGCGTGACGAGCGAAGTGCCGACGACGATGTAACCGAGCCATTCGAAGTGAAGGAGGTATCCACCCGACCCCTCGACCACCACCAGGCCTGCGATCGCGGCGGCGAACCCTCCTGAGATCTGCTGCACCGACGAGCTGACCGACATGAACGAGCCGCGGGTGTCGGGCGAAGGGATCGCCGACATCAGGGCCTGCGACGGGATCATCCGCGAAAAGATGCCCACGAAGAGCACCACGTTGACCGCGATCAGCAGCGGCAGCGGCGTCCTGCCGAGGTGCGTGTAGATGAGGACCATGAGGACGGTGAGCGACGTCCCGAACACGAAGGTCTTGAACTTGCCGAACCGGTCGGCCGCGCGGCCCACGAGCGGCCCGGTGAAGATCGTGCAAAAGCCGGTGATGAGATAGAGCAGCGGCAGCTTGTCGATCGTAATCCCCAGGTTGTGGACGGTGAACGCGCTGCTGAACGGCATCAGCATGAAACCGCCCGTACTGAGGAGCGCCGTCGTGGCGAAGGCCTGCACGTAACGCCCCTGGGTGATCGTGGCCCGCAGGTGGCCGATGGGGCCGATGCGGCTGCCCTTGGCCTGCAGGTGCCCCACGATCGGCTGGAGCCGGAGCACGATGATCACGCCGACGACGGTGCTCACGGCGACGATCATGAGGAACGGCGCGTGCCAGCCCCAGAGATTGGAGAAAAAGAGGCCGGCCGGGATGCCGAGGACCTGGCTCCCCGCGAAGGCCGTCTGGACGAACCCCATCACCCGCCCGCGCATTTCGAACGGGAAGAGATCCGTGGTGATGGCGAACACGATCGATCCGATCACCCCCCCGAAGACGCCCGTGACCATCCGCGCGACCAGCAGGACGTGGTAGCTCGCCGCCATGCCGCAGAGCAGCGTGCCCAGCACGAAGCCGCAGTAAAAGAAGAGCAGGAACTTCTTGCGGTCGAAGCGGTCGGCGAAGCCGGCGGCAAGAAACCCCGAGGTGCCGGCGCTGAACGCGTAGATCGAGACGACGAGGCCGAACTGGGCCGGGGTGATCCTCAGCGCCGGCATCAAGACTGCGCCAAGCGGCGACAGCGTCATGAAGTCGAGGATGACGGTGAACTGCAGGAAGGCCAGCAGGGCCACGACGAACTTCTGGTAGCGGGTCATGGGACGAGCCTAAAAGAGCACACCTTCGCGCCTGGCGCGCCGGCGCAGGCCATAAGCTGCGTTCGATGCACCTCGCTCGGGACCGTTGCTGGCTTCCTCGTCGCGTTTCAAAGGCGAAAGACCCGTCGGTGAAGCGCAGAGGCAGTCCGACGAGCCTGAGCGAGCCATCTCTTTGGCCGACACGATCGCCCGTTCGGGTTACCCGTCGTTGCCTCTGGCTTGCACGGGCATGTGCGAAGCTGACACGGGCCCGTGCATCGCTGACAGAGGCATC
>PLIR01000500.1 GCA_003139415.1 Myxococcales bacterium
CGAAGGGGGCCCAGACGGGCAAGCTTGTCGCGCAGGTGCGGCCCACGCCCGAGGCGAAGAAGAGCGACGAGCACGTCCTCGTGGAGGATCTGCCCCAGGGGACGAAGTTCTCGTACCGGATTAACCTGGATCCCTCGAGACAGCTTCGCGTCGACATCAACGGCGGCGAGCGGTATCACGGCGAAGTGGACCCGGCCTGGGAGCGGCAGGGGCTCTACTTCAAAATTGGATCCTACCTCGAAGACAACGCAGGCGACGAAACCGAAGGCGGCCGGGTCGAAGTCTATAGTCTCGCCATATCGCACTGACGCGGGGCCGGCGGCCGGGTCAATCCGTGAGCGTCACTTGCCAGGTGCCCTGGCCGTTGCCGTCGTTCGACGTGTACGTGAACATGCCGGAGATCGTCTCGGTGGCGGCGTCGTAGGCGCCATTGAGGTTTAGGGTGAAGGTGCCCGAGTCCTGGCCCAGGATGGTGAAGTACGCGTTCTCCCCCATCGCGGTGAACGAGCCGGCGCTGCAATCGAGCTCGCCCACGAGGGTGGCGTGCCCCTCTTCGAGGGGAATGGACGCGTCGCCCGCGGACGGGCCCCATGTCGTGTCCCAGGTACCGCCGTTGGTGACGAGTTCGTTCTCGCCGGTCGACACGGTCTGCCTTGTCAGGGTGATCGCAACCGGACCGGTCGTCGGTATCAACGTGTCGAACGTGCCGGTGTATTGGCCCGCATACGTCCCGGGCTGACATCCCGAAGCCCCCCGGGCACCGTCTGGAAGGGCGAAGGCGAGCGTCGCGGCGTCCGCCACCGAATGCGCCATCGCATCCGGTTGTTCGTCACTGTCGACCGCGGGCGAGGCGTCGGTCGGGCTCGAGCCCCCGAAGGGCGACGAGGAGGAGGCGCCCCCGCACCCGATCCCCGCCCAGCAGAGGATCGCGGAGCCCGCCAGCAGGCCGAGAGGTACGCAAACGAACTCCGGCAACAAGCGCACGGTACTGAGTAAAGCACGATCTCGCCTTCGTCTCGCCGCGGCGACGACGGCGTGTCAGCCGACCTGGTCGGTCCAGACTTTGAAGCCCGCGAGCTTGTTCGGGCCAAACGTCGTCGTGATGGCCACGTCCGCCGCGTCACGACCGCGTGCAATGAGGATGCGGCCGATGCGCGGCGTATTGTTTCGCGCGTCGAACGCGTACCACTGGCCACCCAGGTACGCCTCGAACCACGCCGAGAAATCCATCGGGCCGTACGGCGGAGGAACGCCGATGTCGCCCAGATAGCCGGTGCAATACCGCGCCGGAATGTTCATGCATCGGCACAGCGTGATGGCGAGGTGGGCGTAGTCGCGGCAGACGCCCTTTCGTTCGGCGTGCGCCTCCGACGCCGTCCTCGTCGACCGTGCGTGCTCGTACCCGAACTGGATGTGATTGTGGACGTAGTCGCAGATGGCCTGCACCCGCCCCCAGCCGAGCGGCGCCGTCGCGAACCGCTTCCAGGCAATCTCGAGCAGCCGCTCGGTGTCGCAGTAACGGCTCCCGAGCAAGAAGGGCAGCGTCTCCTCCGGGAGGAGGTGCACCATGTGCTGCATCGCATTGGGGACGGTGGGCTCCTGCATGCCCGAGTCGTTCACGATCCCGTCGCCGAAGATGCGAGTACGCCCCGCGGGCGCGAGGATCCGGCTGCACCAGTTGCCGAAGACGTCGCGGTACGAACCGATGGGGACGCTGGGGGTGACGACGATCAGGTCCGGCCGGACGATGTCCGAAGCGCGGCTGTAGTGGACGTTGAGCACCAAGAGCACTGGCGTCGGCTGCTCGAAATCATAAAGCAGCTCGTAGCCGACACGGATTTGCATGGAAATATTGCGCCGCCCTCCCCCTCGTGACCCCCAAGCCCCACAGGTTAAGCACGGTCCACGAGACCTCGCGGACCAGACCCCGAGATGACCGAACCGTGACCGGAGCCGGCCCCCCCTTGCCGGCGTGCGCGGCGCGAGGCGACACTGGGTCTTGGGCCTTCTGGGTCTTGGTCTTGGGGATGAGTGTCACTCCGCAATACCGCGAGCTGATGTCGGCGATCATTCGCCGGTTCATGGTGATCGTCGGCTCGCGCACCGCGCTGCAGATCGCCTCGAAGGTGCCGGGGGTCGTCGTGACGGCGGCGGGAACGGTGACGTCGACCGCCGACCTGTCCACGCTGTCGACCCTGGTAGCCGAGTACAAGAAAGTCGGCGGTACCCTCTCGGTGCACTTCATGCGCCGCGAGATCGCCCCCCTCGTCGAGGGTTCCGCCCTGCCGCTGCCGGAGGATCTCAGGTGACCCATGCGAATCGGTGAGCTGAAGGACGTCGCACGCGAAGGGATCGCCGGGGGCGCCGTCGCCTTTGCGATCGCCGTCGCCTCCCGGCTGCTCCAGCGGCAGGTCCCGCAAGCCGACGCGCTCGTCGTGGCGGTCGTGCTCGGGATGATCGTCCGGCGCGCGCTCGGCGACCGGATGGACATCTTCTTCAAGCTCCTCCCCGGGCTGGCGACCGCCGAGGCGATCTTCCTGCCCGTCGGGGTGGCCCTCTACGGCAAGAACCTCGAGCTGGGCGCGATGGTGAACACGCACGCCGGGACGCTCGTGCAGGCGGCGATCGTCGTGGCCGTCACCTTCGCCGCCATTCTGGGCATCGGCAAAATCCCCTGGTTCGGGCTGAGCCGGCGGATGCTGTTCTGCCTCGGGTTCGGATCGGCGGTGTGCGGCGCTTCGGCCATCGCGATCACGACCCCGGTCACCGAGTGCGAGCCCGACGAGACTGCGACGGCCCTCGTCGACAACACAATCGCGGTCTCGCTGGCGCTCGCCTTTCTTGGCTTCGTCTTGAAGGGCTCGCTCGAGCCCATGCAGTACGCGGCGCTCGCCGGAGAGACGCTGCACCAGACGTCGTTCGTCCGGCGGGCGGTCCACGGCATGGATCCCGAGGTCGTGACGTTCGCGATGGCCGTGAAGGCCTTTCGGATCGCGCTCCTCGTCGTGTCGCTCCCGCTCGCCGCGCGTTTCCTGCGGCGGCAAGCCACGGTGCCCTGGTACCTCGTGGCGTTCTTTCTCGTCGGGGTCCTCTTCCTGGTCGTGCCCTTCGGACCGGTGGTCCGGGATACGGTCGGCGAGATCCAGGCGGTCGCCTTGCCGGTCGCACTCGCCACGGTCGGCCTGCGTGCAGATCTCGCCGTCGTCGCGTCGCGGCTCATCAAGCCGCTGATCCTCGTCCTCTTGGTCTTCGCGCTGGACGTGGGCGTCTTCTTTGCCACGCGCGGTCTGACGTTCCTGGGCTGACGCGCCCGTCTCCGGTCTGCGCAGGTTCAGGGCGCCGCGGCGTAGAGAGGCTCGATCAGGCCGGCGATGCGATCGGGCTCGTCGTGGGCCATCGCGTGTGTGCCGCCCGCGACAACCCGCAAGCGGGCCGACGGGATGCGGTCGCGCAGAAACTCCCCGGCCCGCACAGGGCTCAGAGGATCGGCGTCGCCCGACAGCACGAGGGTCGGTATCCGGATCTCGCCGAGGCGACCGGTGAAGTCGCTGGCGTCGTCGACGAACCACGTCGGGGCGCCGAGCTGCTCGATCCGCAGCGCGTCGCGCCACTCGGCGCCGCCGAGGGCCCGGACGTCGATCCCACCCGTGACGGCACAGAGGACAAGGCTCGCGACGCGCTCGGGGTGCTCGAGGGCCGCGCGGAGCGCGAGGACGTTGCCCATCGACTGCGCGACGAGGTGAAACCGCGCGGGCAAGACCGCGAGGACGGAGGCATAGAGATCGGACAGCGTGTGCAGCGTCGTGTCGAGCGGCACATCCCCGAACCCGGGATATCCGAGGACGATGGGAGACCCGCAACGCCACAACCGATCCGCCACAGGCCGCCAGAACGACGAGCGTCCACCCCCGCCAGGCAGGTAAACGATGGGAAGCGGCGACCGCATCGTGGCGAGGATGCCACGACAAAAGGGGCGCCGCGAGTGCTCGTGTGCGATCCTCGCGGCGAGAGGACTTCGTGCGCCGCTTCGTCATCGTGGGACAGAAGGCGAGCGCCTCGGGGGAGTTTCTCCTCGATGACGTCCCCGGCACCGGCGGACGACTCGACGTCCTGCTCCGCTGCGTGCGCGCGGCGATGCTCTACTCCCACGGCATCCGACGGGACGTCGTCGTTTACCTGCTGCTCGGCGGTGGGCCGAAGGCGCCGCGTACGCTGCGGTTCGAGGGCGCAGCCGCCACGTTCCTTCGCCCCGACGAGCGCAGCATCGGGATCTTGGTCAAGAAGGCCCTCGTCCTCGAGCGCGTCCACCACGCCGCAGCACGGGGCGGCGCCGTGGGCGGGCCGTTCGTGCCGGTGCGACCCGGGGTCGGGCTCGCGAACGGTGGGCTCTCGTTGATCCTGGCGGACCTCGGCGGCGCTCACTTGTACATGCTCGACGAGGGCGCTCCGGACCTGCGCTCCGAGACCGCGCTCGGTGGCGCCGACGACGTGTTCTTCGTGGGAGACCATCTCGGCCTCGATGAGGCGACACGCGCGTCGTTGTCGGCCGCGGGCGCACGCCCCATCGGCCTCGGGCCGGTCAGCGTGCACGCGGAGGACGCGATCGCGGTCCTGTGGAACGAGGTCGATCGCCGCGACGCCACGCGCGGTTGATTTCGCCGCCGACGCGCCGGCTAGCACGTAGAAATCGTGGCGAGCGCGGCTTCGGTTCGCGTTGCCATCCATTCGCTCGGCACTAGGCTGCGTCGATGTCGACGGCCGTCAGCGTTGCGCTCGCTCGCCGCGGGCTTCTCGTTGCGGTCCTCGTGACGGCGCTGCCGACGTGCATGAGCGCTCGGACGCCGGAGGCCTTGGTTTCCTCGCGCGCGGCGCCCGTCACGACGATCGAGCCCGTCGAGCCTCACGAGCCCGAGCCCGTCGAGCCGGCGGTGCCGCCGTCGCCGCCCCCCATCGAGTTGCCGCGTGGAGGCCGCACCATCTTCCCCGAGCACCGTCTGGTCGGCTTTTGCGGCACGCCGGGCGCACCCGCGCTCGGCGAGCTTCAGGGCGATCTCGCCGCCAAAGCGAAGGTGCTCGAAGCGCGCGCATCGCAGTACGGCGGCGACGGCGGCGCCGGCCCGAAGATTCTCCCCGTGTTCGAGCTCATCGCGGTCATCGTGCAAGCCTGGCCGGGGGCCGACGGAAAGTATCGACGGCGCGTGGACGATTCCGTCGTCCGCGAATACCTGCGCGTGGCTCGCCTCGCGAAGGCCATTCTCCTGCTCAACGTTCAGCCAGGTCACTCGGACTTTCTCACCGAGGTCAAAGCGTTCGAACCGTTCTTGCGGGAGCCCGACGTAGGGCTCGCCCTGGATCCCGAGTGGGCCATGAAGCCGAACGAGCGGCCGGGCGAGTTCTGGGGGCAGACGACAGCGTCGGTGATCAACAGCGTCGCCGACTACCTCGCGAGCCTCGTCGTCGCCGGCGACTTGCCGGAGAAGGTGCTCGTCTTTCACGAAGTGGTGCGCAAAGTCGTGAAGGACGAGACGTCGATGCGCGCGCCCCCGGGCGTCGTCATCGTGAAGAGCGTCGACGGCCTCGGCCCGCCATACGCCAAGGTCGCAACGTACGCGAACCTGATGCAGCGGATGGCGCCGGGCGTTCACCCGGGCTTCAAGCTCTTTTTCTACGAGGACACGCAGAACGGCGGCTCGCTGATGAGCGCGAGCCAAGTGCTCGCCCTCTCCCCCCAACCCGAATACGTCATGTACGAGTAAGCGACTCGTGCCCCACCGTCCGGACGGGGGCGATCCGGTGCCACCGGTGCCTTAGCATCGGCTCGTCGAGCTCGATGACGGCTCCATGCGATGACGGGGCCCCCACGTGCAGCACGGTGATGCGGCGCCCATCCCTTTGGATCGCCGGGCCTCCACGCCACGGAGATCGAGGTCCGAAGC
>PLIR01000189.1 GCA_003139415.1 Myxococcales bacterium
CACAGCAGAGTTCGCACTAGTAAGTCATGGAGCCATCTATTCGTTGTCCTGCTCCTCCTCGAAAAAGGTGAACGAATGGACACTTCGTGCCCATCGACTAATGAAGATTTCCTGACTCTCCAGGAAAGCATCATTCATCCCGTGCGAGAGCAGATACTCGTTCTCGACACGCACCTCCGCGTCAAGTCGGCAAGCAAGTCGTTCTACGATGCATTCCAGGTCCCAACTGACCAGACGATCGGGAAACAACTCGCCGATCTCGGCAACGGCCAGTGGAATATCCCGGCCCTCCTGACGCGGTTGAATGAACTATCGAAGGTGGACGGCGAGTTTGATGATTTCAAGATAGAACATGATTTTCCGGCGCTGGGGCGCAGGACGATGCTCATCGGCGCTCGACGGTTATCGGGTGACGACGCTCAAAGTGGAACGATCCTACTCTCCATCCGCGATATCACGGGACAGAAGGGTGCCGAAGAGAAAATCCACGTGTTGCTCACCCGGTATCGTGCCCTGACGAGCATCGGAAAAGCCGTCATCATTACCGACTCGAAAAGTCGCATCACGTTCATGAATCTTGCCGCCGAGAAGCTAACGAGATGGGGCCAGAACGATGCCTTGCAGAAGCCTTTGATGGACATCTTCCATATCGTGAACGACAAAACCTCCCAGATGGTCGAGAATCCCGGCGAAAAAGTAATTCGCGAGAGCGCGGTAGTCGATCTGCCGGAATCGACGGTTCTCATCGCTCGGGATGGCGGGGAGTGGCCGATCGATGGCAACGCCGCTCCTATCTTGGACGCCGCAGGGCGGGCCGCCGGCGTGGTGCTGGTTTTCCATGACATCAGCAATCGACGGAAGGCGGAAAAGGAAAAGGAGATTTCAGAAGTCCGCTACAGGCGCCTCTTTGAATCGGCGCACGATGGCATCCTGATCCTTGATGCGGTGACCACCAAGGTGCTGGACGTCAATCCCTTCATGGGCGATCTGCTGGGCTATCCCAGGGAGCACTTCTTAGGAAAGGAGCTGTGGGAAATCGGTGTTTTCAAGGATGCCGAAATGTCCAAAAGGGCGATGGCGACGCTGCAGAGGCTCGGCCGAATTCGCTATGAGGATCTTCCGCTGCAACACAAAGACGGACGCCATATCCCCGTCGAGTTCGTCAGCAACGTCTATCGGGAGGGCAGACAGAATGTCATTCAGTGCAACATTCGCGACATCACGGAGCGCAAGCGCCTCACCCAAAACCTGACGAAGGCCACGCGAGACGCCGACGCCGCCAACCGGTCCAAGAGCGAGTTCCTAGCGAACATGAGTCACGAGATCCGCACGCCGATGAACGCCATCCTCGGCATGACCGAGCTGGCCATCGAAACCCCGGGCTCCGACGAGCAGAGGCAATACCTGACGATCGTCAAGTCTTCGGCCGATGCCCTGCTCGGCATCATCAACGACCTGCTCGACTTCTCCAAGATCGAGGCCGGCAAGCTCGACGTGCACCCGGGACCGGTGGGTCTCGACCGGGTGCGCACCAACCTGCAGCGCACCTTCGAGCCGGTGGCCGACGACAAGGACCTCCGGTTCACGGTCACGCTGGCGCCGGGGGTCCCCGCGTCGATCGAGACCGATGCGAATCGGCTCGAGCAGGTCCTGAAGAACCTCGTATCGAACGCGCTCAAGTTCACCGAGCGGGGCGAGGTGGCGGTCGAGATCTCGGCCCGTCCGGAAGGCGTCGCGTTCGCGGTGCGGGACACCGGCATCGGGATCCCTCACGAGCAGCACGACATGATCTTCGAGGCGTTCCGCCAGGCGGACGGCACGACGAACCGCAAGTTTGGGGGGACGGGCCTCGGGTTGTCGATCTCCCGCGAGCTGGCGCGCCTGCTCGGCGGCGAGATCGCGGTGACGAGCGAGGTGGGGCGGGGCAGCACCTTCGTCCTCACGCTGCCCACGTCGTTCCGCGGGGCGACCGAGCCGGTGGCCGGGCTCGTGGCGTCGTCCGTGCGAACCCCCGCACCGTCGGTCCGGGCGCCGTCGTCGTCAGCGAGGCCCCACGCGACCAATGGCGTCGCGTCCGCCACGCCGCACGACGACCCGGCGATCGAGCCAGGCGACCGCCTCGTGCTGGTCGTCGAGGACGACGAGGGGTTCGGGCAAGCGCTCGCGGCCGTCGCGGAGGAGGCGGGCTTCAAGTCCGTGATCGCGACGACGGGCCGCGAGGGGCTCCGGCTCGCGAAGAAGTACTCGCCGATGGGAATCGTCCTCGACATCAAGCTCCCCGATTGTTCGGGGCTGTCCGTGCTGGATCGGCTCAAGCGCGATCCGACGACGCGGCACGTGCCGGTCCACGTCATCTCCGCGACGGACTTCACCGAGGCGGCGCTCTCGATGGGCGCCGTCGCGTACCTGATGAAGCCCGTGCAGCGCGACCAGCTCGTGCAGGCCCTCAAGACGCTGGAGGACCGCTCGGACCATCGGGCGCGCCGCGTCCTGGTGGTCGAAGACGATACCGAGCTTCGGGAGAGCGTCGCGAAGCTGCTCGAGCGGAGCGACGTGGAGATCACGACGGCGGCAAACGCGGAGGACGCGCTCGGGTTGCTACGCAACGGCACGTTCGACTGCGTCGTGACCGACCTCGGAATGCCCGGGGCGAGCGGCTACGACCTCATCGAGACGATGGCGACCCAGGAGCGCTCCTCGGTGCCGCCGGTCATCGTGTACACGGGGCGCGCGCTGTCGGCCGCCGAGGAGCAGCGCCTGCGCCGGCACTCGAAGTCGATCATCGTGAAGGGCGCTCGCTCGCCCGAGCGCCTGCTCGACGAGGTGACCCTCTTCCTGCACCAGGTCGAGGCCGAGCTGCCGCCCGAGCAGCAGCGCCTCCTCAAGGACGCGCGCCACCGCGAGGCCATCTTCGAGGGGCGCACGATCCTGGTCGTGGAGGACGACGTGCGCAACGTGTTCGCGATAACGAGCGTGCTCGAGCCCAAGGGCGCGCGCGTGTCCATCGCGCGCAACGGCAAGGAGGCGCTCGCCGCGCTCTCCAAGGAACCGTCGGTCGACCTCGTTCTGATGGACATCATGATGCCCGAGATGGACGGCCTCGAGGCAAGCCGCGAGATCCGCAAGAACCCCGCGTGGAGCAAGCTCCCGATCATCGCGCTGACGGCCAAGGCCATGCGCGACGATCAGGAGAAGTGCCTTGCCGCCGGGGCCAACGACTACCTGGCCAAGCCGCTCGACATCGAAATGCTGCTCTCTCTCTTGCGTGTCTGGATGCCGAAGACGTGATGGACGACGACATCGAGCTTCGTCGGCTGATCGACACGATCTACTCGCGCTATCACTACGACTTTCGCCGGTACAGCTCGGCTTCCGTGCGGCGGCGCGCGGTGCAAGGGATGATCGCGCTCGGCTGCAAGACGTTCTCGGGGCTCGAGGAGCTCGTGGTGCAGGATCCCGCGGCTTTCACGCAGCTCCTTCAGTACCTGACGGTGCAGGTGAGCGACCTCTTCCGCGATCCGGGGTACTTTCGCGCGTTTCGGGAGCGGGTGGTCCCGGTGCTCCGGACGTATCCGTCCATCAAGCTCTGGGTCGCCGGTTGCGCCAACGGCGAAGAGGTTTACTCGTTCGCGGTCCTCCTCCTGGAAGAGGGCCTCCTCGACCGGACGATGATTTATGCGACGGACATCAACCCGAGTGCCTTGCAGGCGGCCGAGGCCGGTATCTATCTGCTCGATCGAATGAGGGCGTTCACGGCCAATCATCAAGCGAGCGGTGGCACGTGCTCGCTCTCCAGCTACTACACGGCCAACTATGGTTCGGCGGTGTTCGATCGGACGCTGCGCAAGAACGTGGTCTTCTCGGACCACAGCCTCGCGACCGACGCAGTCTTCTCGGAGGTCCAAGTCGTCTCATGCCGAAACGTGCTCATTTACTTCGAACGCGAGCTCCAAGACCGCGCCGTCGGCCTCTTTCACGACGCGCTGAGCCTTCGCGGCTTTCTCGGGCTCGGCGCCAAAGAGACGCTGCGGTTCTCACGCCACGAGATGGGGTTCGACGCCTTCGACGCGGAGGAACGATGGTACCGGCGGCATTAGGCGCGCGCGCCGGCGTCGAGGCCGTCGTCGTGGGCGGGTCGGCGGGCGCCGTCGCCGCGCTCGGCGAAGTGCTGCCGAAGCTCCCGGCCGACTTCCCGCCCGTGCTCGTGGTCGTGCACGTGCTGCC
The DNA here is from genome assembly GCA_003139415.1 of Myxococcales bacterium. GTDB lineage: Bacteria > Myxococcota_A > Polyangia > Polyangiales > Polyangiaceae > Palsa-1150. Next base: position 4,225 of record PLIR01000189.1, read on the forward strand.
GTCCACGCCGCACCTCCTGGCGGAGCTCTTTGCCCCGCGGTGCGCGATGCGCGTGCTCGAGGCCGAGTCTTTCGCCGCGATCGAGCGCGGCTGCGTGTACTTCGCCCCGGCGGATTACCATCTGCTCGTCACGCGCGACCGGCGCTGCGCGCTCTCCATCGAGCCTCCCGTGAATTTCTCGCGACCGTCCATCGACGTCCTCTTCGAGTCGGCGGCGGTCGCGTTCGGCCCGAGCCTCGTCGGGGTGGTGCTCACGGGGGCGAGTCACGACGGGGCGGAAGGGGCGCGGGTCATCGCGGAGGGGGGAGGCCGGACGCTGGTGCAGGAGCCGGCGACGACGGAGGTGCCGGTCATGCCGGCCGCCGTGCTTGCCGCGGTGCCGAGCGCGCACGCCGTGCCGCTGGCGGGCATGGCTTCGGCGCTGCGCGCCATGGTGATGGCACCGTGACCGCCAACGCCCGCGTCAAGGTGCTGCTCGTCGACGACGTCGAAGAAAACCTGCGCGTGCTCGAGGCGCTGCTCGACCGGGACGACATCGAGCCGCTGCGGGCAATCTCGGGCCGCGAAGCGCTCGAGCTCTTGCTGGTGCACGATGTGGCCCTGGCGCTGCTCGACGTGCAGATGCCGGAGATGGACGGCTTCGAGCTCGCCGAATTGATGCGGGGCACCGAGCGCACGCGGCACGTCCCGATCATCTTTCTGACAGCCGGGACGCGCGAGCATAGCCGCATGTTTCGCGGCTACGACGTGGGCGCGGTCGACTTTCTCTTCAAGCCCATCGACGCGGCGATGCTCCGCCACAAGGTGAACGTCTTCGTGCAGCTCCACAAGCAGCAGGTCGAACGCGACCAGCTCGCCGCCGAGCTTCGCGAGATGCTCCGGCTCAACGAGATGTTCGTCGCCGCGGTGAGCCACGACTTGCGCTCGCCGCTCGGCACCGTGCTGACGGGCGTGCACCTGCTCGAGTCGGACGTCACCGATCCAGGTCCCAGGCGCATCCTCGCGCGCATGCGGTCGGGCGTCGATCGAATGAAAGGAATGCTCGACCAGCTGAACGACCTGGCGCGCGCGCGTCTCGGCGGTGGGATCGTCGTCGAGCGGTCCCCCGCAAGTTTCCGGAGCTTCGCCGACAAAGTCTTCGAGGATCTGCGCGTGGCGCACCCCGATCGGACGCTCGCCGTGAAATACGGCGACGACGGCGGGGCCCCGCTCGCGGGCAAGTGGGACGCGCAGAGGCTGTCGCAGGTGGTCGCGAACCTCGTCGGCAATGCCCTCATCTACGGCACGCAGGAGCAGGGCGCCGAGGTCCGTGTATGGGGCGAGGGCTCGAAGGTGATCGTCGAGGTGCACAACGGGGGAGTGATCCCCGAGGCGTTGCGGCCGCACATCTTCGACCCGTTCCGGCGCGGTGCGCAGCGGCAGGCGGGCGACGGCCTGGGCCTCGGACTTTACATCGTCCGGCAGATCGTCATCGCGCACGACGGCACGATCGACGTGAATTCGACGCCCGAAGCGGGGACGACGTTTCGCGTGGAGCTGCCGCGCGAGTCGCCAGCCTGAGAAGGGAGGAGGCGACCATGGAGCGTGACGACGAGAAGAAGAGAATTCGACCGCCAGGACGCCAAAAGACGCCTGGTTTGGATCAATCAAGAACCCCAGGATTGTTCACCTGGCGGCCCTGGCGTCCTGGCGGTTCTCTCTCCCATCGGAACGACGGTTGCTCTAACGGTTGGCCTTCTGACGGGCTTCGCCGTGAAGCTCCTTCACCTTGCCTTCGGCTTCCAGCTCCTCGTCGCCGAAGACGGCGCCGACGCGGTTCTTCACCGCGCCCACGGCTTCCTCGATCTTGCCCTTGCCGCGCTCGGTGGCCTTGGCGGCTTCCTCGCGCGCCTTGCCCTCGACTTGCTTGGCTTTGCCCTCGGCCACCATCTCGTCGTCTCGGAGGACCTTTCCGGCGACCTCCTTGATCTTGCCGCCGACCTGCTGCGCAACGCCTTCCATCCGATCGCTCTGAGTGCTCATTGGTTGTGGATCCTTTCGTGGACCTCACAAAGCAACCGCAGTGCCAGTCGATATTCGCGGCGCTATCGACTCGTACGTGGATCGTGCTGGGTGTGGGGCCTTTGCTTGCGACGTCATTGTTGACGCGCTGTGCACGTGCGAGGACTCCGCGTTCCCGCAGCAATCGCCGGCCGTCGCACGCAAGGCGCGTCTCCGGCGAACGAGCCCCCCAGCGAGCCCGTCCGCCGGCCGTTCAGCTTGTCAGCCAACCATCAACGCACTTCGAACGACGCCGTCGGCCCCTCGTGCCGTTCGGCTCGATCGCGCGTCAGGGCCCGCGCCCGATCGAGAATCTCATTGGCCTCCGCGACCGAGGGGCTGCTCACCGTGACGCGATACCCGTCCGCCGCCGATGCCACGTCGATTTCGACCATCGACTCGGGGAGAAAGAACGGATCGCTCTTCGTCGGGCCGCCACTCGCGTGCAGCATCACCTGCTGCGCGCCGTGGCACTCGAGAGCACGAGCGAGCCACTCCGCCGTCTCACCGCGCACCGGTGTGACCTCGATGGCGGCGCCCAGCAACCGGGGGTTGGTCGTCTTGTTCGACGTCGCCGTACTGTAAAGCGGCTCGACACGCTCGACGGCCGAGCCGTCCAAGACTTTCGCGACCGCGCGGTCGCCTGCTTGGGCCGTGCAGCGGCCCTCGTGGAACGCCGCGGCCTGGTCGGCCGGGCTCTTGGGGGCCGGTGCGGCTTCGCAGCCTAGGACCAGTCCGGAACCGAGAAGCGCCGCAAATCCGAGAAAACGTGTGTGCCTGTTCATGAGACCCTCAACCTTCAGCCCCATCGGGAGCTTGCAGCAATCTAGGTCGCGGCGGATCAGGCGACCGTCAAGATTCGGCGCACGAACGTTCGGAAACTATCAATACAAATGCGAGAGCCGAATACGAACCTCTTCCCTCCCAGACCTCTTGGCCTGAAAGGCCGCCAGGCCGAGCTCCGGACCTTGCTCCGATTGCTCCAATCGCCACGGCCGACGCGGATCGCCCTCGTTGGTTCCGGCGGCAGCGGCAAATCGATGCTCGCGTCTGCGCTCGGCCACCGCGCGCGCTCCGCCTTTCCGGGCGGCACGCACTGGTTTCGCTCGGGCCCTTGGGACGCGTCGACGTTGGTCGAGATGATGGCGATTCGGTTCGGTGCCGCGCCCGGAGCGCGCGCCGCGCGCCTTCGTGGGCTTCGTGAGGTGCTTGGCGCGAGGGGCCGGTGCCTCGTCGTGCTCGACAACCACGAGAACGACGCGGCCGTGGCGACCCTGCTGAACGAGCTCGCGTCGTCGCCCGTCAGCTGGGTGGTGACGGCACGACGATGCTTGCTCTCCGGGGTCACGATCTTTCCGGTGTCGGCCCCGCGGTCCCTGACAGGGCAAGCCGCGTTCACGCGCGTCCGCGAGCTCACGGCTTGGCTTCGACAGAATCCTCTGGCGCTGGATATCGCCGATGCGCTCGTGAGAACGGGCGCCGCCACCGTGGGCGCGCTGCGAGACTGGCTCGCCCGCCATGGCGTCCTCGACGTGAAGGCCGTGGAGCACGAGGACGACCTTCCCGAGGTTTCGCTCCTCGTCCGGTGGGCCTGGGCACGCCTCGGGCCGCAGGAGAGGCGCATGATGGCCGTTCTCGCAGCGACGGACGGCGACCATGTCGATGCCGTATCACTCGCAAAGCTCGCCGCGGTCAGGTCACCGGGCGAGGCGCGGAGCGCGCTGTCGCGGCTTTGCGCATGGCACCTGGTTCAGACGCCCTTTGCCGGCCGCCACGCCCTCCACGCGGTCGTCCGCTATGCGGTCGCCAAGAGGACGCGGTTCCCGGGCGAGCGATTCGTCGCGCACTATGTCGACCTCCTCGAGCGCTCGCCGGAGCGACTCGATCTCGAGCAAACCCACCTCTACGCGGCGATGGACTACGCCCATTCGCGTTCGCGCCTCGACTGGATGCTGCGGATCGAGCGCTTGCTCGCGGAGCTGGCCGACCGGGCTCTCAATCGTTGATGTTGCGAGACTGATCCGCGGGGTCACGCCCCTTTTGCCGACGCCGGCGGACGAACGCTGCGGAGAAGGCGAGCCCCGTGAGCCCCGCGAGCATCCCTCCGCCTTTCGCGCCCATGGTCGAGCACGAGCATCCCCCACCGGAGCTTTGGCCCGTGCCGAACGCGCCGTTCGACGTCGACCCCGAAGACCCGCTCGAGCCCGACGAGCCTGCGCCGCTCGATGCCGTGGTCCCACCGGAGCTCCCCGAGCCCGTCGACCCCGTCGAACCGCTCGACCCGTTCGTTCCGCTCGACGAGCCCGAGCCGCCTTGCACGACCGTCGCCCCGTCACCCGCTCCGGCGTCCGCCACTCGTTGGGTTCCGCCGTCCCCGCCTGCCGCGATCGAGATGAAGGCGCAGTGGTGGTAGGTGAAGCCGGCTCCGGACACGTTGTCCGGCTGGTTCACCGGGTGATTGAGCATGATCTGGATCACCTGCAGGACGCACTGGGCACAGGGACGCGTCGGTAGGGTGATGGCTTGCGAGTATTGCTTGGGCGCCGTGACGTTCACCGCCAGGTGCTGCCACAGGCCGTCGGCCAGAACGGGCGGGACGACGGGGTTCTCGATGCCCGCGTCGACCGACATCGTTCCGAAAGCGCCGTTGGTGGTCTGGTAGGTCGGCTCGGGGAAATCCGTCGTGCTCTGGAACTCTGCGCCGTCCGCGTACGAAAGGGCGATGCGAAACCATCCGTCGTGGGCGATTTCCTCGGTCCACTTCACCGTGATCGTTTGGCCCGGAGAAAACGCCGTGACCACGTTGCTCATGGTGTACGTGTCGGTCGACTGTACGCCGCAGGGGAAGGCCTTCTGCGGATCGCCCAGACCGTCGGAGTCCACCGTCCAGGGCGTCGGATAGTTCAGGACGATATGCGCGCGCGCCGTGGACGAGGCGAGGACGGCTGCCCCTGCGATTGCCAACGCAACCGTGATGGCGCCGCCCCGCGCCCGCAACGACGTGTCTTTCATGGGATTTGCTCCAATCAACCTGCAAAGGGCGTAGACGGCGGCCGGCGTCCTGTCGAGGGCCACGAGCGGCCACGCCTGATGACCAACGGGCACGGGGGAGGTCGTGAATCGAGGAAAAGTCGGCTGTCGTCGGAACGCGACGACGACGTGGCTGAGATTGGGATCACCGACGACACGCTGCCCTCCACGTGACGTGAACCGTGGCCTCCGAGGGACATCTTTTGGCACGCGCTGGGCTACCACCCTCGGCGACCGCAAAGCACGGTGTCGGGCGAGGAAAACGAATGCATCATCGTGTCATCGGGGAGATCGCGGGGCGTGAAGGATTCGCCTTATGGGCGGCGAGGACTGCGGCAACGCTCGGGCTCGTCGCGTCCGCGTTGTGCGCGTGCGGGAGCTCGGGTTCGTCGTCCGGCAGCCCGGACGCGGCGGCCCCTCCGGGCCTGACGTGCCCGGTCGTGGTGAGCTCGACGAACTGCGACACGTCGCTGCGCCCCATCGTCTTCGTGCACGGCACCTACGGCTCGGGAGACAACTTCGAGCACATCGCCGCGCTCCTCGGCAGCAACGGCTACTGCCAAGATCGCATCGTGGCGATCGACTACAACTCCCTCGGCGACTCTCCGGGCGAGGACTGCACGAGCGCGAACGACCCCCAAGGTTGCGGGAAGATCGACGCCCTGGTCGACCAGGTGCTCGCGGCCAACCCCGCGTTCACCCAGGTGGACCTGGCCGGCCACTCGCAGGGAACGGCCCATTGCGGGACGTACCTGGGCCTGCACGCCGACAAGGTCGCCCACTACATCAACTTTTCGTCACCGCAGAGCCCTGCGCTCAACGTCGGCGCCGTGCAGACGCTGAGCATCTCGTCTTTGCATGACCTTGGTGGGCACCCCAACCACTGCATCGGCGACTCGGTATGCACCCTCTCGGTCGACGGCGGCGCCCCGGTGCCGAGCGACGCCGGCACGGGCTTCCCTCCCTCCGACGCGGGCGACGACGGCGGCGAGGACGGCGGGCCTCCGCCCTGCAACGTGATCCAGGTGACCTTCGAGGTGGAGGACCACTTTGCGCTCGCGGCGTCCACGCCCTCGTTCATCCAGGTGTACCGCTACCTGAACGGCGGCAAGGACCCCCAGTACACGACGGTGCAGTGCGGCGATGACCCCGTCACGATCGAGGGCGTCGCAGAGACGTTCGCGGACAACACGCCCGTCACGGGCATGGTGCAGATGCACGAGCTGAGCGGTACGCCGCGCGTGCCAGGTCCCGACATCACCGTCCCTCCGTCGGACTCCAGCGGGCACTTCGGCCCGATCCAGATCAAGCGAGGCGTCGAGTACGAGATCGCGGGCTACGACGCGCAGGGCAACCTCGTCGGGTACCAGTACTTCACGCCGTTCGTGCGCGACAACCGCCTCATGCGCCTGCTGACGCCCGCGAGCAGCAGCGACGGTTCGTCCGTAGGCGGCCTCATCGCGGGGCTCACCACGGGCCATGCGATCCGCAGCGCCAACTCGGTGACCGTGCTGGCGCGCTGGTACGGAGGAGCGTTCCGGCAGGACCTCGGCGCGACCCTCACCGTCGGCGGGACCGAGGTGCTGACGAGCGCGAACTCCGGCGATCAGGCGCTCGCCACGTCGAGTCTGGCCGGAGGCACCGTTGGCCTCTTCATGGACGACGCCAACCAGAACGGCAAGACGGACCTGGGCCTTCCGTACAGCACATTCTTCATCGCGTTCACCGACGTCTACCTCCCGGCGACGATGCCCGCCTTCGTGGATTACAGCTTCACCCCGGGACAGGAGGATCCATCCACGGTGGGCGAGGCGCTGACGATCGCCAACTGGCCGTCGTCGGTGGGGCTCGTCGCCGTTACGTTCCAGTGAGTGGTCGCACGCGGACCACGCGCAGCTGGGGCCGCGAGGGGAGCGGCGACGCCGACCTCCGCCGGTAGACGGCCGGCGTGACGCCCGTCCATCGGCGAAACGCGCGGACGAAGTGCGAAAGCGTGGAGTAGCCGAGCCGGTCGGCCACGTCCTGCAATGAGGCGGAGTGCGACTGCAGCATCACCAGCGCCCGGTCCCGCCGCTCCGCATCCAGCAGTGACGAGAACGAGGTCCCCCGTGCGGCGAGCTTTCGCTTGAGGGTGCGGGGAGAGAGGCGGAGAACGCCGGCGACCTCCTCGAGAGAGCAAAAACCCTCGGTGTCCGGCGTCCCGATGGCGCGGCGCGCCCGCTCGACGATGTTCCCGTCGAAGGGCAACGCCTCGAGCGCGCGCTCGCACTGCTCGCGCGCGAGGCGCTCCGCAGGGCGGTCGGCTTGCGTCAGGGGCAAGTCGAGGTAGGCGGCGTCGAACAGCACGCGCGTCGTCGGCTGATTGAACCGCGTTCTGGGCAGCAGGTGCCGGAACCGGTGGAAGTACGGGAGCTCCGGCAAGGCCAGGTCGGCGCTTTCGCCTTCGAGCTCGCGGCCCGTGAGGCTCGAGGCGATCTGGCGCATGCCCACGAGCACACTGAGCAGCCCCACGTCGCGCGACGGCCCGAGGTCGGCGTTCTCGACGAAGGTGAGCGAGGCCATGCCCCCGTCGACGTGCAGGCTCAGCCCGACGGAAGTCGTCAATGTCGGCGTGAAGCGGATGAACATCTCGATGGCCTCGCGTAGCGTGGCGGCGCTCATCGCGGCGAAGCCCAGGTAGCCGTACATCGAGACGCGCTTCTGCAGGCCGAGGTAAAACCCGAGGCCGGGCTCGCCCGTGAGGGTGCGCGCGCGCTCGAGGAGGTCGCTGAAGACGGGCAGCGCAAGGCGTCGCCGCGGATCTTGCACATCGGCCTCCGTCAGACCGAGGTGGCCGAGGAGTTCCTCGGCGGAGACGTTCCACCGCCGCACGAGCTGCAGAAGCGGCTCCGCGTAGGCAACCGGCACGCTGTGCTCGATGGGGGGCGAGTGATCCATGGCCGTCTCGGCGATTGTACCCCGGCAAGCGCGCTGACCGCGGGTGGGGCCGATGCGCCGCTCGTGTCACCCGCGTTTCAGCGGCGCATCGCGGCACTTGCCCGGTCGTGTCCAAGCGTCAATTGATGGAATCCTGATGGGCCGGCCCGGCAAATTTACACCTTCCTTCCCGGGGCGCTTGGTAGTTGTCGGGCGCGGTAGCGGCGGAGGTTCGTCGATGAAGGTGTTTCGAACGTCGATGCGTCCCTTCGACTTGGCCTTGGCGGGCCTTTATGCGTCGGTGCTGGTGCCGCTGGCCATCGGCGCTTGCGCGTCGTCGAGCCAGCCCAGCAAGACTCCCTCGGAGGTCACGGCGTTCTCTCCGACGGATGCGCAGCGGATCCCCGACCGCGCGAACGCGTCCAAGGCGAAGACAGCCGCACCGTCGAAGTGATCGGTGGTATCCGTGCCCGAAGGGCTGCGTCCTGCAGCTCGTTCCGACCCGGAGTAGAGAATGAGGATCCCGTCTTTCGCCATGGTGGGCGCGTGCGTTCCCCTGCTGTTCGCTGCCGCGTGCTCGTCCAGTGCGGGAGGCGGGCCGGATGGCGGATCGAGCGGCGGAGACGCCGCTGCGGGTGGGTCCAGCGGTGGCTCCAGTAGTGGGTCCGGCACCGGCTCCAGTAGTGGGTCGAGCGGCGGCTCTAGCAGCGGGGGCGAGAGCACGGTCGTCACGCTTGCCACCGGACAGAAGAACGTCGGCGGCATCGCGGCCAACGGCACCGATGTCGTCTTCACGACGACGTACATGGCGCTGGGCAACCTCACCGGCATGGGCAGCATCATGAGTGTTCCGTCGGCCGGCGGGACGCCGGTTGCGATCGCGAGCAACACCGACCAGGGTGGGCTGGTCACCATGGATGGCACGAATGCCTACTGGGCCGGCCCCGACGACGGCACGATTCTGAAGGCTCCGCTCACGGGCGGCGATGGTGGTGCCGAGACGCTGGTGGCCAACCTGGTGGACGATCCGCTCGATGTCGCCGTGGACTCGACCAACGTCTACTGGGCCGGCTCGGCCACCGTGCAGAAGGTCCCGATCGACGGCGGCGCCAAGACCGACCTCGCGAAGGGTCTCACGCTCGCCGGTGTCTTTCAGCAGCCTTGCGTCGCCGTCAACGCGACGGCCGTCTACGCGTCGACCGCCACGTCGATTCTCTCGGTGCCGCTCATGGCGGGGAGCGGCCCGACGACCCTCGTGGCGAATCAGAGCCCGAACGCCATCGCGGCCGATGACGCGAACGTGTACTGGACGAACCTCCCCACGGGTCAGGACGCGGGTCCGACGGAGCCGTCGGTGATGAAGGTCGCCGTGACCGGGGGCCCCCCGGTCACGCTGGTCGCGCTTTCCTCCTCCGTCGTCCCAGCCGCCATCGCGGTCGACGCCGCAAACGTCTACTGGATCGAGGGCCTCGGCAGCGTACGCAAGGTCCCCATCGCCGGCGGCACGCCCGTCACGCTCGCCGCTGCCCCGGTGCTTCCCGGCGGCATCGCGGTCGACGCCACGAGCGTCTACTGGACCGACACTGCGAACGGCAACGTGTACAAGACCGCGAAGTAGCGACGGCCCACTCGTGGGGGCCGTAGCGTCCCGCGATCGCGAGAGGTCACATGAGCGTCGTCTCGTACTCCGTGGCGTCGCTTGGCTGCACCAGGAGAAACGGTCGGAAGCGCTCGT
>PLIR01000367.1 GCA_003139415.1 Myxococcales bacterium
ACTGGCACGCGGTCGACGCCATCGCCCCGCTCGGCGGGGTACGCGTCGAGGACGACCTCCACGTCGTCGGCGGCGATCCCCCCCTTCGCAACCTGACCCGCGAGCACCTTCCGCTGGGCGCAGGCCGCGTGGACTGACCTAGCGCTGCTCGCTCTCGGCAATGTCGCGCAGGATCTCGGCGACCGCTTCGTAGAGGGCCTCCGGAATGGCATCGCCGATCTGCAGCTCGATCAGAGCCCGAGCCAGCGGCACGTCCCGCACGACGGGGACGCCGTATGCGCGCGCTGCATCGACGATGCGCGCCGCCAGATCCCCCTCGCCGCTCGCCACCACGACGGGGGCTTCGTCGGCGGGCTCCTCGTCCTTTCCCGTCCCGTACCGGAGCGCGCAGGCGAGGTGGGTCGGGTTGACGACGACGACGGTCGCGCGGCGCACGTTTGCGATCGCGGCCTGCGCGAGGAGCTCGCGGTACGCGCGCTCGCGAGCGGCCTTCACGGACGGATCTCCCTCCGCGTCCTTGTGATCGCGGCGCACTTCGGCCTTCGTCATCTTGAGCCTCTCGATCCAAGTCCGCCTCAGGACGAGCACGTCGACGGCCGCCAGAATCAACCCGAGCAGGGCCGCGCGCCAGGCGAACCGCTCGCTCGCGGCGGTGGCCGCTGCGCCGATCCAGGCGGGCCGTCCCGCGGTCCGGGCGAAGTCGATCGCGCGATCCGCCAACTCGCGGTAGGCGAGCAGGCTGAGCACGACGCCCGCAACGATGGCGCGCAGCACCGCGAACAGGCGCGCCCCGGAGAAGAGCCTCGCCAGACCCTCGGCCGGATCGATGCGGTCGAGCCTCGGGGCCAGTCGCGAGGCCGCGATCACGCCTCCCGTCTGCACGAGCTGCGCGGCCGCTCCGGCGAGACCGGCCGCGGCGAGGACGGGCATCGTGAGGGTCACGGCCTGGGTTGCAAGGCCCACGCGATCGAAGTGGGCAACGACGAGGGACCATCCTCCCCGCTGCGCCGCGTTCCCGAGGGCCGCGCGCAAGTCCGCCGAGGCGTGCGACGCGAGGGCGACGGCTGCGGCGGGAGCCACGGCGAGGGCCGCCACGAAGGCCACGGCGTGGGACGCGTACGCGCTCGCCCCGCTGTCGCCCTCTTCGCGCGCTCTCCGGAGGCGGCGCGGCGTGGGCTGCTCGGTCTTGTCGCTCACGGCTTCTTCACGAGCGCGTGGAGGGTGAGCACGAGGTCGCGCACGCCCTCCCCCGTCGCGGCCGACACGAGCTTCAGGTCGATCTTGCGGCGGGCGAACTTTTTCTTCGCCTTCGTCCACGCCTCGCGGACCTCCGGCAGGTCGCCTTTGCTCATGGCGACCACTTGCGGTCGGGCAGCGAGCTGCGGGTCGAACACGGCCAGCTCCGCGTTGATGACGTCGAAGTCCTTCACCGGGTCGCGGCCCTCGCCCGGATCGAGCGTCACGAGGTGCAAGAGCGCGCGCGTTCGTTCGACGTGCTTGAGAAAACGGACGCCGAGGCCCGCCCCCGATGCAGCTCCCGGAACGAGGCCCGGGATGTCGGCCACCACGAAGCTTGCCCCGATGTGCTGTCCGCGGCGCGCCGTGGGGGCCGGGCTCCCGTCCGTGTCGAGGGCCACGACCCCGAGGTGGGGAACGAGGGTCGTGAACGGGTAGTCGGCCACCTTGGGTCGGGCACGCGAGATCGCACGAATGAACGTGCTCTTGCCCACGTTCGGGAAACCCAGGAGGCCGACGTCGGCCAAGACCTTGAGCTCCAGCCGCAGCCGACGCTCCTGCCCCGGCTCGCCCGGCTCCGCCCGGCGCGGCGCGCGATCGAACGACGACGCGAAGTGAATGTTGCCCCGCCCGCCCCGGCCCCCGCGCACGACGACGACGCGCTTGCTCACCGCATCGACGTCGAAGAGCAGCGCGCTCGTCTCCGCGTCGAACCCCTGCGTCCCGACGGGCACCTGCACGACGAGATCGCGGCCGCCCTTGCCGTACTGGTCTTTGCCTCGACCCGGCTCGCCGCCCTCGGCCACGAGGCGGCGCGTCAGCGCCACGTCGAGCAGTGTGGTCTTGCCGTCGTCTCCCTCGAAGACGATGTCACCCCCTTTGCCTCCGTCGCCTCCCGAAGGCCCCCCGTGCGGGATGTAGCGCTCGCGGCGGAATGCGACGCACCCCTTGCCTCCGTCGCCGGCGACAGCCATTACTTCGCAAGAGTCGACGAACTTCACCTCAAGGGCCTCGTGCGAAGGGGTCTACCATATGGGATCGCGCTCGTGAGATAGTCGGCGAGAGCCCGGGAGACCATGCCGTTCGCGATCGGCGCCGGCAGGGCGCGCATTCACTACGAGACGCGCGGCGAGACCGGGCCATCGGTCGTGCTGATTCAGGGCCTGGGCCTGTCGTCGCGTTTCTGGTTCGACGTCCCCGAGACGCTCACGAAGGGGCCGGATCCCTGGAGGGTCGTGACCGTCGACAACCGCGGCGTCGGCCGTAGCGACCGGCCGCATTGGCCGCCGTACTCGATGGGATCGATGGCGGACGACGTCGCCGCGGTGCTCGAGCACGCGGGCATCGCGCGAGCATACGTCGTCGGCATCTCCCTCGGCGGAATGATCGCCCAGCACGTGGCGCTGCGGCACCCGTCGCGCGTCGCGGGCCTGGTGCTCGTGGCGACCAGCGCTGGCTTTCCCCACATGCGGATGCCGCGCGCGCGCGATCTCGTGCGCTTCATGTCGCTGCCGTTCAGCGGCCGTCTCCGGCCACAGGCGGGCGTCCACCAATCGTTTGCGCGCCTGCTCCTCTCGCGCAAGGACTTCATGCGGGCCAAGGAGCTTCTGGCCGGCTGGCCCGAAGCGCTTCTCGCGGAGCCCACGCCGCTCCGCATCTACCTCGCCCACTTCGGCTCGATCCTCGGACACTCGACGGGGCGCCGCCTGGCACGCCTCCAGTGCCCGACGGTCATCCTGACCGGCGACGACGACTCCTTGCTGCCGATGGCCAACGCCCAGGCACTCGCGCGGCTGCTCCCGGGAGCCCACCTCGAGGTGGTCCCGGGCGGCCATATCCTGCACGCCGGTGATCCCGATTGCGTCCGGAGGGCGCTCGATCGCCTCCGCGCGGAGGCCGAGACGCAGCGGGCCGCGGGAGACCTCGCCGGCTCCGCCGCCACCTTGGCGCGAGCCCGGGAGATTGACGCCAAGGACGTCGTCCTGCAGCAGCAGTACGCGGCGGCCGTCGTGGATCGCATCGCCGCTGGAGAAGCGGTGCCCACTTCGGAGCGCACGACCGCGTCAGCGCTGCTCGCGGGCCTCGCCGAGATGTACGACGGCGAGCACGGGCTGGCCTACTCGGCCGCCGCTCTCGACATCGATCCGGGTCACGATCGCGCGCTGCAGCTCTACGCGTACTACGCGCAGTCGATGCAGCGCGACGACGACGTGGCCGTGCGTTACCTCGCGTACATTTCGGCGAACCCCGCGGGCGCAATGGCGGCCGACGCGCGCTGGATCCTGGCGTCCAGCTACGAGGCGGCGGGCGAGGCGGATCACGCCATCCAGATCCTCGAGCCTCTGCGGGCCCTGAACGACCTCGAGGCGACGGCCAAGCTGCGCGAGCTCTACGTGCAGATTGGGCGCCGCATGCCGAGCGAGTCGCCCGCGGCCGACCCTGGCTCGCAAACCGTCACCAACGCCACCAAGCAGCTCGCTTCGACGCACGCCGAGGGCAGTGACGGCGGCCGACGCGCCGCCGAGAACGCCCGCAAGGCGATCGCCGCCCTCGACGTCGCCCAGGAGCTCGTTCAGGCCGGCAAGCGACACGAGGCCTACAAGAAGTACCGCGAGGTCTTGGACACGGATCCTGCGCACCCGGAGGCGTTCGCCTGGGTCGAGGATTACCTTCGGACCAAGCGGGACTACCCGTCGCTGCGCGACGTCCTCGTCAACGCGCTTCGCGCAGCCGGCGAATCCACCGAGACTCGCCGCGACCGCCTGCGCGAGCTGGCGGGCCTGTGCGAGGGCAACCTTCGCGACATCGACGGCGCGATCAACGCGTGGCGACAGCTGCTCGCGATCGATCGCGCAGACGAGCCGGCGCGGCAATCGCTCACGCGACTGCTCGAGAGGACGCAGCGCTGGGACGACCTCGCCGGGCTCTACGAGCAAGAGGCGAACGCCGAGACCGACATCGAGAAGAAGCTCACCATCGAGAAGAAGCTCGCGACGCTGCACGAGCAGAAGCGCCGCGACCCGGGCGCCGCGGCCGACGCCTGGGAGCGCATCGCCAACCTGACCCCGGAGAACGATCAGGCGATCCTCACCGCCTCCAAGATGTTCGAGAAGACCGGTGCGCTCGACCGGGCCGCCCAGGTCATCGCGGCCAACGCGCCAAGCGTCCAGGAAGGCGCCTCCCGCGCCGCCCTGCTCGACCGCCTCGGGGATCTTTACGAGAAGCTCGACGATCCCGGCCGCGCTGGCGATGCCTTCGCCGACGCGGCCGAAGCCGCGCGCAGCGCCAAGCTTTACGACGCGGCCGAGCGCAACTTCGTGGCCTCCGAGCGCTGGGATCGCGCGGGCCAGACAGCGACGGCGCACGCGGAGCTCGAGGCGGACCCGAAGGCCAAGGCGCGCCACCTCGCGCGAGGGGCCGATTACCTTGGTCGGGGGCATGACGACGTCGGTGCGCTGGCGAACCTCGTCCAAGCCACCGAGCTCGATCCCGCGAACGAGGACTTCGCCCAGCTCTTGTCGGAGCGCTACACCGCTGCCGCGCGCTGGGGCGAGCTCGTCGACCTGCTGCTCAAGCGTGCGGAGCGAACGACCGACAAGGCGCGTCGCGTCGCCCTTCGCCGTCAGGCCGCGGCCCTCTTCGACACGGAGCTCGGCGACAAGGACTCGGCTCGCGACGCATGGCAGAAGATCCTCGAGGACGGACACGACGAGGAGACCGTCGAGCACTTGATCGACGACGCCCTGCTGCGGGCCGACTATGCCGAGGCCACGGCCCTCCTGCAGCGGCTCGAGGTCGCGGCCACGACCGGCCCCGCCAAGGCGCTCGTCGCATTGCGAGAGGCGGAGGTCTACGCCGAGTCGATCGGCGACGTCGAGATGGCGATCGAGCGCTACGAACGCATCGCGACGGAGCTCGACCCCTCGTGCCGGCTCGCCCTTCAGGCCATCGCCGATCTGCAGCAAGCCAGGGACCGGCCTGCCGACTCGGCGAACGCCCTCGAGCGCGAGCTCGAGCTCGTGACCGACCCGGCGGAGCGCGCCAGCATTGGCCATCGCCTCGCCGGTCTCTACGAGGGGCTCGGGGACACGAACCGGACGATCCACGCGCTCGACGTGGTGCGCGCCGCCGATCCCGACGACTTCGACGCCCTGACGCGGCTCTCGGACTTGTGCGAGAAGGCCGAGAGCTGGGCCAAGCTCGCAGAGCTACTCGCGCAACGAATCGAGGTCGAGGGCGACGAGGCCGAAGCGAGCGCGCTGACGTTGAAGCTCGCGGGGGTTCTCTCCGGCAAGCTCAATCGAGGCGATGAGGCGCTCGCCACGCTGACGGAGATGGCCGACCAGGGCCACGAGGCGATCCGCGAGGAGTATGTTCGACTCGGCGACAAGCTCGGGTGGAGCGGCATCGTCGCGGCCAAGATGGTCGAGTGGTGGCAGCCGGCCAAGCCGGGGCCGGAGCGCGCAGGGCACCTGCGTGGCGCGTTCAACCGTTTTGCCGAGGTGGGCCGCGACGAAGACGCGGTGCGCGTCGGCTCGGAGCTCGTCCGCAGCAAGGCAGCCGATGCGGAGCTCGCAACGCACCTCGAGAAACTGGCGATCAAAGTCAAAAACCTCGACGCTCTCGCGGCCGCGCACGACCTCATCGCCCGCGAGCTCACGGGGACGGATCGAGCGCGCGAGCTAGTCCGACAGGCCGAGACGCGCGCGGCG
>PLIR01000331.1 GCA_003139415.1 Myxococcales bacterium
CCTGGGCGCTCGCTGCTTCGCGCCTTCTTCTTCACGAGCTTGATTTCCGGTTCCGTGATCTCCTCGGGCTCCTCGGGTTCTTCCTCCTCGATGATGATCTCGTCCTCCGAAGCCGAGAGCAGCGCCGACGGTCCCGCCGCGAGGCCGCTCGCGGCGACGAGAGCGCGTCGCAGCTCGGCGGCCGATTGGAACCGCGCCGCCACGTCCTTCTCCAGGGCGTTCTCGATGACGAGCGCGAGCGCCGCCGGGATGTCCGGGCGGCGCTCTTTGACGTTCGGAGGCGCCGTCGCATTGGAGACCTGCACGAGCACATCGGGGTAAGCCCCCGCGTACGGCACGTCACCCGTCAGGCATTCGAAGAGCGACATGCCGATGGAGTAGACGTCGGTTCGCGCGTCGACCGGGCGCCCCCAGAGCTGCTCCGGCGCCATGTATTCGGGCGTCCCGAGGACTTCGTGGGCCGCGGTGAGCTTGCGGTCGTGGTGTGCGAGCTGCTCCTCGGCGACCGCGGCGACGCCGAGATCGAGCAGCTTCACCGTCTCGCCGCCGACCTCGTTGCGCGCGATGAAGATGTTGCTGGGCTTCAAGTCGCGNNTTGAGGTCGCGGTGGATGACGCCGCGCGCGTGGGCGTGGGCGAGCGCGTCGCAGACCTGCCGGCCCATCTGCACGGTGTCCTGGATCGAGAGGCGTCGTCGCGCGGCGAGGATCCCGTCGAGCGTTCGCCCGTCGAGCATCTCGAGAACGAGGTACGGTCCGAAGCGAAGGCACACGCCCGCGTCGAGCGCCTCGACGAAGCCCGGGTGCCGCACTGCCGTCAGCGCATGGGCCTCACGGAGCAGGCGGCCCCGCGCCTCGTCTTTGTCGCGAAGCTCCTCGGGCAAGAGCTTCAGCGCGACGACCCGGCGCGTGAACTTGTGATGGGATTCGAAGACGAGCCCCATGCCGCCATGAGCAATGAGTCTGCGTAGCTCGTACCGGGTGTCTACGGTCTCCCCGACAAGCTCTTCGCCCACCGGACCAGATTACCACAACCGTCTCTACTCCCCGCTCGATGCGACGGCGGTTGGCTCGGTCCCGGCGAGGAAGACTTCGTCGACCGTGTCCGTGTCGTCGGTGTAAGGCAGCTTGCCGGTCTTGCTGTCGATCGTCACCGTCTCGACACCGGTGGGTCGTGCGAAGTCCAGGCGGGGTTTGCCTTCGTGCGCCGCACTCATCGCACCTATCCACGCAGGGAGGGCCGTCACGGCGCCCTGCTCGGATCCGCCGAGGACGCGCCCGTCGTCGTACCCCACCCATACCACCGCGACGACGTCGGCCGAGTAGCCCGCGAACCACGTATCTTTGGGCCCGTTGGACGTGCCCGTTTTGCCCGCGAGCGGTCGCCCGAGGGACTTCGCGCGAACACCCGTCCCGTGATCGATGACGCTGGTGAGCATGTGGGTCACGATGTAAGCCTCGGCTTCGTCCATGACGCGGCGTGGGGGCGGAGGGTCTGGTAGCGGCACATCGCGCCCGTCGGGGCCGACGATGCGCAGGACGATGGTCGGCGGCGTGTACGACCCACCCGCGGCGAACGTCGCGTAAGCCCCCGCGAGTTCGATCGGCCGGACCTCGTAGCTCCCGAGCGCGAGTGAGAGGTCGGGCTTCATGGGCGAATCGATGCCGAGGGCATGCGCCCACTCGACGACGTTCGCGGGCCCGACGTCCCGCAGCACCCGCACGGCCGCCACGTTGACGCTGTTCGCGAGCGCCTCGCGCAATCGAAGGGGGTCCTGGCCGCGCCATCCCTCGAAGTTGTTCGGGCGGTAGTTGCCCTCGAAGACGTCCGGGGTGGGATCCACGAGCGTGGCGGGCGTGAAGCGCCGGGAGTGGATCGCGTACGAGTAGACGATGGGCTTGAACGTCGATCCTGGCTGCCTCCGCGATTGCATGGCGCGATCGAGCCCGCCGCTCTGGCCCTCGTAGCTCCCGACGAGAGCGAGGATCTGCCGGGAGCGCACGTCGAGCGCCACGAGGGCTCCCTCGGGGCCGGACTCCAGGCGCAGAGGCACCTTGGCTTCCGGCGCCGCGGCCGACTCGGGAACCGGTGCGGTCAGGCTGACCCGGACGCGCGCACCCGGTGGCGCAAAAGCGCTCGGCGCCAGCTTGCCGGGGTTGTAGCGGTCGAAATCCGCGAGGCGCACCGTGCCGACGACGGTGCCGACACGCACGTCGAACGTTCCCGCGGCGTCGTCCGCCGCGGCGATCGTACCGACGAGGACCTTGTGCTGATCGAAGCTCGGGGTCCCCTCGAACGGCGTCGCGGAGCCCGCCGCATCCCGGGGCGGCGCCTTGCCTCGGCGGTCGGCCCGGACAGCGAGCTTGAGCCCGTCCTCGAGCCCGTGGCGCTTGTCGTACGCGACCAGCGCGTCGCGCAGCGACTTCCGCGCCGCGAGCTGGATCTTCGGGTCGATCGACGTCGTGATCGTGAAGCCGCCGAGGCGCGCGACGTCGGGCTCGAGGCGGTCGAGCGCCGCCTTCGCCATGTCCACGGCCTCCGGGGCGAGGTCGGTCGACACGTCCGAGAGCGGCGCCAGACGCGCGGGCTCCCGCCCGGCCGCGGCCCACTGGTCGTCCGTCAAGAAACCCTTCTGGTGCATCTGATCGAGTACGTACGCGCGGCGGGCGAGGGCGAGCGTCATGCTGGCTCTCGGGTGGTAGTCGCGCGGATTGGCGATGCGGCCGGCGATGAGCGCGGCCTCCGCGATCGACAGTTGTCCCACGCTCTTGCCGAAATCGTCGCGCCCCGCTTCCTCGATCCCGTACCGCCCGCGGCCGAGGTAGATGTTGTTCACGTAAAGCTCGAGGATCTCGTCCTTGGACAGCTCTTGCTCGAGCCGTCGTGCGAGGAGAGCCTCGCGGATCTTGCGGGCGAAGGTGCGCTCGTGAGAGTTGAGAAGCAGGTTCTTTACGACCTGCTGCGTGATCGTCGAGCCGCCCTGGCGGGTGGTGCGGGCGCGCAGGTTGATGAGCATCGCGCGCGCGATACCCCAATAGTTCAAGCCTTCGTGCTCGTAGAAGCCGGCGTCTTCGGCCGCAAGGATCGCGAGCTTCACGTGCGCCGGTACTGCGCCGATCGAAACGACCGTACGACGCTGGGTGAAGAGCTCCGCCAGCACCGAGCCGTCGCGTGCGAGCACGCGCGTGACTTGCGGCGCCTGATAGACCCGCAGCTCGGCGACGGCGGGCAGCCCCGCCTCGTAGTGGCGAACCACGATCACGCCTGCAAGGACGACGGCGAGGCCGAGGGCCAAGGCGCCGCCGCCGATGGCGGTCGCGAGCTTGCGCCAGTCGCGTTCTCGCGCTCGAGGCTCCACGGAGCACACATGATACAATTGTGGGCGATGTTCGCCTTGAGCCGAGGAGAGTTTCTCCTTGCCGCCTTCATCTTCGTCCTCGTCTGGGGGGCGGGCGCGCTCCCTCGTTACGGGGAGCGCCTCGGGGCCCGCCTCGCCGCGCGGCGCGATCGCGACGGGGGGTAGGCCTTGGGGCGCGGCGCCAGGTTCGACGACGAAGCCGTTCGCGGCCCCGTCGCCACGGTCTTCGTCAGCGATCCGACCGCCGAGGCCGAGCGGGTCGCCCAGGCGCTGCGGTTGGGGGGGTACCCGGTCGTCGACGTGCCCCTCTCGATGCTCGTGGCTCGCGTGGGCGTGCAGTCCCCACGCGTGGTCCTCGTCGACGCAGACACCGAGGGGGCGCTCGATGTCGTCCTACGGATGCGCGAGCTGCCGGACGCCGAGCAGGTCCACGTCCTCTTCCTCGGCCGCCCGGGGGCGGCCATCGCGACGCCCGATGCGGCCGTCGCCCACGGCGGCAGCGGCCTGTTCCTGCGGCCGGTGGACATCCCTTCGCTGGTCAAGAAAGTCGATGCGCTGACGGGGGGCGCACGCATCGGGCACGCCTCGTTGCCCCCGGCGCCGCGCGTGAACGTGCCGCCGCCGCCGCTGTCCTCGCCGAAGCTCACGATGGAGCCGTCGCTTGCTGCGAGCGAACGCCCGGGCGAGCGACGGTCGGTCGCCCCGCCGGTTGGCGCCGATCTCCAGCAGCTCCTCGCGGAGGCCGAGCTACGCGTCCAGGTGCGCTCCGTCGCCGACTCTTCGGTGCCGTCGCCCGAGGACGAGATCGAGGCTGTGTTGCCCGCCGAGTTGCTCGCGTCGCTCGACGAGCCGCTCGAGGCCGATGAGGACGAGGTCGACGCGGTGCAGCCGGCGCGAGCCGCGAGCGCGCGCGATCGCACGATCGACGGGAGCGTCCCTCGCACGACGGGGGTATCGACGGGGGGCGGTGGTTCGCAGGTGAGCACGGGGAGCGGCGGTTCCCCCGTGAGCACCGGCGAAGGCGACGCGGTGGCCGCGGAGCCGGGCAACACGCACGGGGGCACGCACACCGGACCGACGGGCCCCGGCGGCTCGACGACGGGCGAGTCGGTGACCGGCGAGGTCGACACCGGCGACGTCCGGATGTCGCCGTCGATGGCGGCGGCGCACTCGGTCGCCGCCGATCGCCTACCCTCGGTCTTCGGGCCCGGCGAGGCCGTGACGCTCGTGGCGCGCGCGATCACGTTGCGCCTCACCGGTTCGCTCTGCTTCGTCTCGGGAGCGGTCGAGCGGCGTCTCATCCTGCGCGAGGGCGACGCGATCACGTGCGCGTCGACCGCCGAGGACGAGTCGCTCGTCGCGTTCCTCGGCGCGCGGGGGGAGCTTCCCCGCGAGACGGTCCGACGGTTCGGGCCAAAGCTGCCCGCCTTCGGCCGTCATGCCGGCGCCGCGCTCGTCGCGCGCGGCTATCTCGGGCAAGACCAGATGTGGCCGACGCTGCGAGCGCACGCCGAATGGGTGCTCGCCCGCGTGATGGCGGCGGCAGGCGAGGGGCGTCTCACGTTGGAGACGCAGGCGCCGGGCCGCCTCGGCGCCGAACCCGGGGTGTTCGGCGGGGCGACGGGAGCGGAGGTCTTCGTGGACCTCGTCCGGCGCACGATTTCACCGGCGGACGCCGTTGAACGGCTCGGCGGGATCGCGGCTCGCGTCGAAGCCGGTCCGGCGCCGCGCCTCCTCGGCGAATGTGGGCTCGAGCCGGCGGATCTGGCCCACGTCCGCGAGGTCACGGGCAAGACCCTGCGCGACGTGATCGATCCCTCGTCCGAGGGGGACCTCGCGACGGTCGTCTTCGCCCTCGTCCAGCTCGGGGTGCTCGAGGTCGTTGGTTCTGCCGAGGGCCAGGCCGACGACGCCGACGGGCACGCAGGCGCGGCCGCCATCGACGCCGACGCGGTGCGAGAGCGCGTGCGCGCGCGGTCGCAGATCGTCGATGACGGCGACTACTTTGCGGTGCTTGGCGTGGCTCGAGACGCGACGGGATACGAGGTCCGTCGCGCGTTCCTCGAGCTGCGCCGCGCGTTCGATCCGTCGCGCATGCTGACGCCGGAGGTGGCCGACCTGGCCGGCGACGTGCGCAAGATCACCGTGGTGCTCGAAGAAGCGTACGAGATCCTCAAAGACCCGGCTCGCCGCGAACGCTACCGGCGCGCCATCGAGGGCGTCCCCGCCACCGACTAGGGCAACCGTCCATTGAGTGAAGCGACTTCCGCGTGGAGGTTGCGCTAGGCAAATTCGCGGGAGCGAATTTGGGGCTGAGACTTTGCGGAGCAAAGTCGAGGGGGTAGGCCCGCTGCACTAGTCAGGCGATCTGGCGCTTTCCGCGCCGGACTGCGTCGACGACGATGCGGTCTTCTTCGACGTCCACGGTCGCGACGTCGCCGCGCTGCAGCTCTCCCCGCAGAACCATCTCGGCGATGGGTGCCTCGATGAGACGGGCGATCGCACGCCGCATGGGACGGGCGCCGAGCTGCGGGTCGAAGCCGCCCGCCTCGAGGAGGGCGGCGACGGCGTGATCGCTCGCGTCGAGGGTTACGCCCCGCACGGCCTCGAGCTCCTCGCCCAGCGAGCGGAGCATGCGGCGGGCGACCTCCGCGACGTCGGCGCGCTCGAGCGGCGCGAACGCGAGCACCTCGTCGATGCGGTTGTAGAGCTCCGGCGGCAGCGCCGACCGCGCGGCGGCGCACATGGCCTCCTCGTAGGCCCGCTTCTCGGGCTCGCGCGGGGCGGGCCCGCGGCCGCCGAAGCCGATGCGCCCGCGCGCGCCGGGGTGCGCGACGTCGGACCCGAGATTGGACGTCATCGCGACCACGATGTTCGTGAAGTCGACGGTGCGTCCACGCCCGTCGGTCATTCGACCCTCGTCGAAGACCTGGAGGAAGGCCTCGAGCACGTCGCGGTGCGCCTTCTCGATCTCGTCGAGCAGGAGCACCTGATACGGCCGACGGCGGACCGCCTCGGTGAGCTGCCCGCCCCCCTCGTGCCCCACGTAGCCCGGAGGCGCGCCGACGAGGCGAGCGATGGCGTGCGCCTCGGCGTACTCCGAGAAGTCGAGGCGGGTCATGGCGTGGGGCGAGTGGAAGAGGCACTCCGCGATCGCCTTTGCGGTCTCCGTCTTGCCGACGCCCGTCGGNNGATGGCGTCGGTGTGGCCTACCACGCGCTCGGCGATCAGCTCCTCGAGCCGCAGCATGCGCTCGCCGTCCGTCTCGAGAAGACGCTCCACCGGGACTCCCGTCGTCTCGCTGACGACTTCGGCGACCATCTCGCGCCCCAGCACGCGCTCACCCCGGCGGCGTGCCCGCGCGGCTGCCAGATCCAGCACGCTGACCGCCTTGTCGGGGAGGGTCCGGTCCGGCACGTAGCGTGCGCTCCACGCCACCGCCGCGGCGACGGCTTCCTGCGAGAACCGTACGCCGTGGTGCTTCTCGAAGGCCGGCGCTACGCGCTCGAGGGCCAGGATGGCCTCGTCGGGCGCCAGCTCGGCGACCTCGATGGCGGTCATGCGCCTCGCGAGCGCCGGATCGGCGAGCACGACCCGCTTGTAATCTTCGATCGACGTCGCTCCGATGCACGTCAGCTCGCCCCGGCCGAGCGCGACCTTCAGCTCGGCGGCCGCCTCGTCATCGGCCGTCAACACCGCGTGCAGCTCGTCGAAGAAGAGGACCACGCGGCCCTCGGCGCGCCCGACCTCCGACTTTATCTGCCCGAGCCGCTCCGCGAGGGCACCGCGTACGCCGGTGCCCGAGACGAGGCCGCCCGCGTCGATCTCCACGACGATGCGGTCGTCGAGCGCCGCCGCGTCGCGGCCGTCCGCGATGCGCTGCGCGAGACCCCGGACGATGCTTGTCTTGCCCACGCCGGCCGGGCCGACCAGGCACGGGCAGTTGCCCTGCCGCTTGGCCAGGACGTCGAGCGTCCGATCGATCTCCGCCTCGCGACCCAGGACGGGATCCAGCTCACCGCGCAGCGCCGCCAGGGTCAGGTTGCGGCCGATCGACGAGAGCACCGGGAACTTCTTCGCGTCCATCTCGAACCGGCCCGCGGCCTTGCTGCCGTGCACCGGAGAGGGCTCGGGCGCTCCTTGCCGCTGGCGACGGGACTTCGGGGGAGCGGTCGGCGGGTGCGCGGGCCGCGGCGTCGGGGCAGTGGGCTGCGGCGCCATCGACGGCGCGAGCGCCGTCCGGGTCGATGGGTTCGCCGTCCCCGATGCGGGCGCGAGCGAGAGCTGCTTGGCCTGGGTCATGCGCCGCGGGCCGACCATGCCCATGGCCAGCCCGATGGCGGCTGCGCGCAGCTTGGTGACGTCCGAGCCGCACTGCGTGATGGCGCGATGCGCGGCGGTCGTCCGCTCCTGGCATAGCGCGAACAGCAAGTGGATCGCGCCCGCGTCCCGCGTCACCGATCGTGCCGCGAACTCTCGGGTGCGCTGCATCGCCCGCGAAACCGCGTCGACGTCGTCGTCGGTGAGGACGCGCGCGGCCTTGAGCAGAACCTCGGCGTCGAGGCGACGCTCCTTCAAGAGGTCCGCCGCGGCGCCCGTCTGCGAGGCGATGGCGGCCAGCAGGTGTCCGGTGGTCACGCGCTCGTTGCGGCTCTTGGCGAGATCCTCGGCGAGCTTGCGCAGCGTGCCCAGCTCCGGTTCTCGGGTGCCGGTCATCCGGGCATCGCTCCCACGACCCCCGCCCTCGGGCCAAGTTAGCTGCCCGGCCCGGACAGCCGGTAGGCCGCGACGCGTCGCGCGGCGCCCGTCAGGGGCCAGGTGTAAGCCCTCTCACGCTCGAGCGATGCCCGAGGATGGTAAGGCGCCGCGTCTTTGGCCAGGAGGATCCAGACGACCCCTCCCGGCCCGGTCAGCGTCGCCCCCAGCTCGAGCCATGCCCCGGGGGGGAGCGTGGCGCGAGATATCGCGACGGACCAAGGGCCGCGTCCGGCCATGGCCTCGCCCCGTGCGCGCTCGAGCCGCACGTCCGTCCGGCCCGTGGATCCGATGACCGTCCGCAGGAAGCTCGCCCGCTTGCCGAGGGGCTCCGCCAGCGTCACGCGCAGGTCCGGGCGGAGCAGCGCGAGCGCCAGCCCCGGGGCGCCGGCTCCCGTTCCGACGTCGATGACGGCGGCGTCCCCCGGCAGCTCTGCGGAAAGGACCAGCGCATCGGCGAGCATCAGGTCGACCAGCTCTTCGCGCGACCGCGCCGCCGTCAGGTCCATGCGCTCGTTCCACCCCTCGAGGTGCTCCAGCCACGTCGTCAAGTGGGCCCCGGCGCGCCCCTGCAGGGCGACCCCGAGCCCTTCTGCCGCGCGATCCACCAGCGACCCGAGCTTGGCGACCATCGAGTCCGAGTGGTACCTCTCGGACCGCCCCGCCGCGAGCCCCACGCCATGGCCCTCGCCCCCTCCTCCGCCGCGCCCACCCACGCGCTCGATTTCGCGCCCCTCCGGGTCCTGGTGGAGCGTTCGCTCGCTCGCCGGTCGGGGGGCCCGGCCGATGTCGCGTTCGAGCCGATGCCCGGTGGCGCCTCGACCCGCCGCTATTTTCGCGTGCGCTACGGCGAGGCCACCGCCGTCGCGATGTTCGTCCCCGAGGGCGCGAAGGCCGAGGAGATCGCCAAGCCGGGAAACCATGCGCGCTGGCCCTTCCTCGAGGTCCGCGATCTGCTCGCGTCGCGCGGGGTCGACGTCCCGGCCGTCTACGACGAGGATACGGCGCGCGGATGGCTGCTGCTCGAGGACCTGGGCGACGACACGCTTGCCGCCTATCTCGCCGTCCGCCCGCAGGCCAAGGAGAGCCTGTACGTGCGCGCGGTCGACGACCTCGCACGCGCCCAGCGCTCTTTGGCCGTGCTGCCGCCCGCGAGCGTCGTCGCGACGCGGGCGTTCGACGAGGACTTGCTGCTCTGGGAGATCCAGCATTTTCGCGAGTGGGGTCTCGAGGCGCGCGGCATCCGAGTGACCCCCGAGCAGCGTGCCGCATTCGACGCCATCGCCGGGAGGCTTGCGCGACGGATCGCGGGGTTCTCGCGCGTCGTCGTGCACCGCGACTACCAGTCGCGTAACCTCATGGTGCGGCCGGACGCGGCCGGCGGCTGCAAGTCGCTGTGCTGGATCGACTTCCAGGATGCGCTCCTCGGTCCCCGCGTCTACGACCTCGTCGCGCTCCTGAGCGACAGCTACCAGGTGTTCGAGCGCGACTTCGTCGAGGCGAGGCTCGACGACTACGCTCGGGCCACGGGGCTCGGGGCCGATGGGCGCCGCGCCCTCGGACGCGAGTTCGACCAGGTCACCGTGCAGCGCAAGCTCAAGGACGCCGGGCGTTTCGTCTTCATCGATCGCACCAAGGGCAACTCGTCTTTTCTCAAGTTCGTCGAGCCGACCATCGCCAAGGTTCGCGCCAGCGTCGCGCGCCTGGCCGACGAAGAGGACATGCGCGTGCTCGCCGACCTGCTCGATCGACTGGTGCCGGGGTAGGCGTGTCGCGAGCGTCCGCCCAGCGGGTCAAGTCACGCCCCCCCCAGCCGCTCACGAGGGTCCGCCTCGCGCCGGGCGGGCTCGATCTCGGCGACGGCGAAGTGCTGCCGCTGTGGGCAGGCGCCATGCACTACTGGCGCCATCCGGTGGCTTTCTGGCGCCCTGGCCTCGAGGCGATGCGCGCGATGGGCCTTCGGGTGCTCGACACGTACGTGCCCTGGGGCGTCCACGAGACGGCCCGCGGGCAGTACGACTTCGGCGAGCGTAACCCCTCCCTCGACGTCGCCCGCTTCCTCGAGTTGGCCCACGAGCTTGGCCTGCGGTGCGTCATGCGCCCCGGCCCGCACATCAACGCGGAGCTGACGTTCTTCGGTTTGCCGGAGCGCGTCGTGTGGGATCCGAGGTGCCAGGCGCGAACACCCGGCGGCAACCCGGTGATCTTGCCGATCGTCCCCGTGGCGTTCCCCGTGCCCAGCTACGCGAGCGCCGTGTTCCTCGAAGAGACTTCGCTCTGGTACCAGGCCGTTGGCGATCGCCTGTCGCGCCTCCGCTGGCCCGAGGGGCCCATCGTGCTGGTGCAGGTCGACAACGAAGGCGCCCTCTACTTCCGCGACGGCCAGTACGACCAAGACTATCACCCCGACGCGATCGAGCAGTTTCGGCAGTTCTTGCGCGTCAAGTACCGCCGTTCGGTCAAGGCGCTGAGGCGCGCGTGGCTCGTCGACACGCTCGAGTTCGACGATGCTCAGCCTCCGCGCCGCTTCGACGCGCGCGAGACGCGAGAGCTGACGCGCCACGTGGATTGGGCCGAGTTCCACGAGCAACTGCTCTCGTCGGCCATGGACTCGATGGCCAAGTCACTCGTCGATGCGGGCCTCGACGGCGTGCCGACTACGCACAACCTGCCTCTCGGCGAGAGCGCCACACCGCTCAACCCGGCGCGGATGACGGCGATCGACCTCATCGGCCTCGACTACTACCACCGGGCCACACCTCAAGAGCACTGGACGATCCTGCGCCGCACGACCGAGCTGGCCGCGCGCTCGGAGGGCACGGCGCGACCCGCCTTCGGCGCCGAGGTGGGCGCCGGGTTTCCGCCCTTCTTCGCCACGATCGACGAGCTCGACTCGATGTACGCCCTCATGTGCGCGCTCGCGTACGGGCTGCGCGGGTTCAACCTGTACATGGCGGTCGAGCGTGATCGCTGGATCGGCGCCCCCATCGACCCTCAGGGTCGCCCGCGGCCCCTCGCGGCCCAGTACACGCGTCTGCTCGGCGCCCTCGAACGGGCAAAGTTCCACGAGCTTCGCCGGCGCGCGCCGGTGCGCCTCGTCGTGCCGCGTGCCCTGCGGCGCCTCGCGCGCATCACGCACGCCTTCGGGCCGCTGACGCCGGCGCTGTTCCACGTCGCGGGGGCCGGCTGGCGCGAGACGGTCATCGAGCGTGACTTCGGGCTCGACGCGCCGCCTGTCATTGCGGCCGAGGCGTACCTGCGCGCCTTCGAGCGTTCGCTGCACGCGCGCGGCGTCCCCTTCGCCTACGCGGGCGGCGAGACGGTCGAGCGCTCGACAGCCGGCGCGAAGTGGATCGTCTGCGCGAGCACCGGCGGTCTACGCCCTCACCTGATCGAGAGCCTGCGCTCGGCGCGCAAGGCCGGCGCCCTCGTCACCATCGGACCGCGCGTCCCCGAGCTCGACGGATCGATGCTGCCGCTCAAGGACCCCGT
Source organism: Myxococcales bacterium (assembly GCA_003139415.1). Taxonomy (GTDB): domain Bacteria; phylum Myxococcota_A; class Polyangia; order Polyangiales; family Polyangiaceae; genus Palsa-1150. The sequence continues at coordinate 11,605 of PLIR01000331.1, forward strand.
GGACATGACGGACCTCGAGCTCGAACCGCTCGACGACCTCGCGCGCGCCGACATCCTGGTCGCCCGACGGATCGAAAACCTGGGCCTTCCCGCGTGGCCGACGGACCCGATCGACGCGTTCGTCGCCGTGCACGAGGATGCCTCCGAGGCCGCGCGGATCGTGTTTGCGATGAATCCCACCGACCGCGACCTCACGGTGCGCTTCTCCGTGCCAGGGGTCGAAGCCCTCGTGGACGCGCTCGACGGCCAGCGCGTCGCCAAAGCCGCCGGGGCCCTCGAGGTCCTCGTCCCGGCGCGCGTCGTGCGGATGCTCGCCGTCGAGGGCTGAACCGAGGGCGCGATGCTCTTCAACAGCCCTCTGTACGGCGCCTTCCTCGTCGGCACGTGGGCCGTCTTCTGGCTTCTCGGCCGGTGGCATGCGGCGCGGGCGGCCTTCCTCGTGGCGGCGAGCTACGCGTTCTACTTTTACGGCACCTGGGACGCCGCCCGCGACGAGCGCGTGCCGCTGCCGGCTCCTTGGTGGGCGCTGCTCTGCCTCGGGGTCATCTTCGTCGGCAGCAGCATCGACTTCGCTGTCGGGAGGGCGCTCGCCCGCACCGAGCGCCGCGCCTCACGCAACGCGCTGCTGCTGGCATCCATCGCCTACTACCTGGGCGTGCTGGCGTTCTTCAAGTACTGGAACTTCGCCGCCGACTCGATCGCCGCGCTCCTCGGGTGGCTCGGGGCGTCCGTCCGGCCCACGCATCTGCGGCTCGTGCTCCCGTTCGGGATCTCGTTCTTCACGTTCGAGACGATGAGCTACACGATCGACGTGTGGCGGCGCGAGCTCGAGCCCGCCGAGAGCTACCTCGACTATCTCCTCTTCGTCTGCTTCTTCCCCCACCTGGTGGCGGGGCCCATCGTTCGGCCCGCGCAGATGCTGCCCCAGCTCGCCCGCAGACCGCGCGCGGACGCGGCGATGCAGGCGCGCGGCCTCTCGCGCATCGCGACGGGGCTGGCGAAGAAGATCCTCATCGGCGACTACCTCGCGCAGGCGATCGTCAACCGGGTCTTCGCCACGCCGGAGCGCTTCAGCCGGCTCGAGGTCGTCCTTGCCATCTACGGCTATGCCGCCCAGATTTACGCAGACTTCTCGGGCTACACCGACGTGGCCATCGGCAGCGCGGCGCTCTTCGGCTACGAGCTCCCGGAGAACTTCGACGCGCCCTACTTGGCCGCCGACCTGCAGGAGTTCTGGCACCGCTGGCACATCTCGCTCAGCACGTGGCTCCGCGACTACCTCTACAAGCCCCTCGGCGGCTCGCGGCACGGCTCGATCGCGACCTATCGCAATCTCATGATCACGATGGTGCTCGGCGGGCTCTGGCACGGCGCGTCGTGGAACTTCGTGCTCTGGGGGGCTCTTCATGGCGGCGCGCTCGCCGTCACGCGCATGTGGCAGCGTGCGCGTCGGGGAGCGCGTGGGGGGGCGGCCCCTCGGCTACGGCGCGCGCTCGCCATCCTCGCGACGTTCCACTTCGTGTGCTTCGCCTGGGTCTTTTTCCGCGCACCGACCTTCGCCGACGCAGCCCTCGTGCTCGGCCACCTGACGAGCGGAGCCTGGACATTGCAGCACGTGGCGCCCAAGGTGCTGCCGGTTCTCGCCGTAGCCTTCGCCTTGCACGTGGTGCCCCGCCAAGCCGAGGCGCGCGCCCGCGAGTGGTTCGCCGAAACGCCTGCGCTCGTCCAAGGACTGATGCTCGCCGCGGCCGCGATCGCCCTCCACCTCGCGTCAGACCTCAAACCCGAACCCTTCGTCTACGGCCAGTTCTAGCGGGCGGAGCCGAAACGGAACCGATACACGGAAGTACGCAGAAATTATTGGTGAGTGGGCGTTTCGAGGGTTAGGGTACAGGCAGGACCGCGTGGCGGCCGCCGCCCGCGCCCTCAGAGATGCCGGATTCGAAAGCCCGAAAAGACGTGGCAGTCAGGCGCGAAGGGCGCCGGAGTCTAGCGGCATATGAAGGGCACGCCCGGGGGTTGCTGGCCCTCGCAGGCGACAATCGGGCCTTCCGGCGGGCTGCTTCGGCTTCCCGGCTCGGGGGCGGTGTTCGAGGCGGGTCGGGGTTCAGCGCGGGCATCGCGCTGGCGCTCGTCGTTCCGCTCGTCCGGCGCTTGCAGCGAACTCGCTTCAACAAAGAAACGCGCAACGAAGGGGCAGGCATGAAGAGAAAGCCGAGCATCAAGAGCCTCGACACCGTTTCCGTCGAGGAAGCCAGTGCGTACCTCGAACATTCTGCCGGGGACGAGCTGAACGCCGCGTACGCGATCGCTCTCGAGCGAGCGCGCCTCGACGGTTCTCGCTCGTTGCCGGACGACGCCGAGGTGCACCACGCTCTCTTTTTGCTCTGCCGCGCCGTCGGCAAGCGGGCCCCCAGCTTCGACGAGATGCGGGTAGAACTCCGCCGTCGCCTCGCGGCTTGACTCCAACAGGGGTTCGGGGGCAACCCGAAGGGAACCGCGCATCTTGCGGAGGCGGATGCGTACGACGTTGCGGAGAGGACGACTCCGACCGTCGCGTCGGAGCCTTTGCTGGAGGAGCTACGGCCCGGCGCGGAGGCCTGAGGGGAAGAGCGAGAGGGGCAGGTGGCTTGGAGAGAAGCCCGGTGCGGTCGGTCCACGCGGGGCATCTCACGACGTGAGAGCTGCCCGCCCGACGCACAGGGACGCGTCCTTTTGAGATAGCGACGAGCCGCTCTCGGCGTCTCGCTCCTCTTCCTGACGGAGGCCCGCGCCCGGAAGGCCGAGAGCCGCATCTTTCTGACAGAGGGTCTCGCCCGGAAGGCCGAGAGCTGCATCTTCCCGAGGTGCTCGTGCCCTCCTCCGACTGGCTTGCACTCGAGCGGCCCAAGAAGCTGCTCCCCTCCAACTGGATTGCGCGCGAGCGGCTCAAGAAGCTGCTCCCCTCCAACTGGCTCGCGCGCGAAGAGCTCGCGAAGCTGCTCCTTTCCGACGAGACCGTGCTCCGTTCCTTTGCCCCGGTGTTGAAGAAGAGAACTGACCACCAGGACGCCAAAGACACCAGGGTTGCGATCGATCAAAGTCCCCAAGGTTTCTCACTTGGTGCCCCTGGCGTCCTGGTGGTTCTCTCTCCTCTGGCGAAGTTGCACTAGTACCTCGACGCAGAGGTTTCGAGAGTCGAGGGTCGAGGTACTAGCAAATCGGCGGGAGCCGATTTGGGGGGCTGAAGGGGGCGTAGCCCCCGGGAATGTCTAGTACCTCGCCNNCTCCTCTGGCGAAGTTGCACTAGCGGGCGGGCAGTTGCGACGCGTGCGGGGCTGGTGTCGGGGCGGCGGTGTTGTGGTCTCGCCAGGCGAAGAAGCCCAGAAGGCCGACCATCATCGCGACGCCCATGACGAGGCCTGCCAGGAGCGCCGTGCGCGGGGACATCGACGCGGGTGGCGGCAGACTCGACAAGAGGTCGGCCTCGGCCGACACCTTGCGCACGTACTGGATCTGGTCTTCGTCGAGCGTCGCCATCCGGATGCGACCGATGCCGCAGACGCCGCCGAGCGCCTGGGCCAGCTCGGCTGGCGTTTGAAAGCGACGCGACGGGTCGCGCGAGCACGCGCGCGCGAACCAGGCATCGAACCCGGATGGCGTGTTGGTCGAGATCTTCGAAGGCACCGGCATTGGCGCAGCACAAACCTTGAGCACGATGTCTCCGAGGACGTCCCCCTCGAAGGGCAGCCGCCCCGTCATCGCCGCGAAGGTACAGGCCCCGAGGGACCAGAGGTCCGTCAGGGGGCCTGGCGCACCGCCGGCCGTCAGCTGTTCGGGAGCCATGAAGTTCGGCGTTCCGATGACCGTGCCCTCGCGAGTCGGTCCGCCCATCGGGGCAGGCGCCGAGTCGGGTCGCGGCTCCTCGAACATCTTCGCGATGCCGAAGTCNNTTGAGGTCGCGGTGGACGACCCCGGCCGCGTGGGCCTTCGCCAGGGCGCGGGCCGCTTGCCCGATGATGTGCGCCACCTCGCCCGGCTCGAGCCGGCCGCGCGCCACGATGGCGTCCGACAGAGATTCGCCGTCGAGGAACTCCATGACGATGTAGGGCAGACCGTCCGGGGTGACCCCGTAGTCGAAGACATGCACCGCGTGCTTCGTCTGCAGCTTGGCTGCCGCGCGCGCCTCGATCTCGAAGCGTGCGCGGGCCTCGGGCTGCTCGGCATACTGCGGCCGGATGAACTTCACCGCCACGCGCGTGCCGAGCGTCGTGTGGATGCCCTCCCAGACGGTGCCCATTCCGCCGGTCCCGACGAGTTGCTTCACGCGGTACTTGCCGGCCACGATCGTGCCGGTTAGCCGGGGGCCGTCGCTCCCATCGGACATCTGCGCGATGCTACAGGAACCGCGNNCCGAGGCGGCGGCGGCCGTCGCGTCGCCGGTTGCTTCGGCTGCGCCCTCGGCCGTCGCCCCCGAACCCCCGCGCCCGCCTGACATCATCGTCGACCGCTCGAGCGTCTCGATCGGCCGCGAGAAGGTGCCCATGGGCGAGCCGGGCCTCGCGAACGCCCTCGTCACGCTGCTGTCCGGTCAGCCCGCCGTGGCGGGCGAGTCGGTGGACGTCGTCGTGATGCGAAACGCGAAGCCGTCGCAGGTGCAAGGGGTCCTTCTGGCTCTCCAGGCGGCGAAGGCCACCGGCGCCACCGTCAAGACGGAGACCCGCGACGGCGCCACGGCGAAGCTCCCGGTCTCCTTCGCCAAGAGCCTGGCCGACTGCGCGACGGTGGCCTGGATCGCGAAGGACGCCGCGATCGAGGTATGGCCCGCGGGGGGAGGCAAGGCCAAGCGCGTCATCCGAGGCTTGGCGGGGCCGGACATGACCCTCGGGACGGAGGCGATGCGCTCCCAGGGCGAGGGGTGCAACGCCCCGGAGGTCGCCGTCGGCGCCGAAGACTCGATGAACTGGGGGCTCCTCTTCGACCTCGGCACCAGCGCCCTCACAGCGCCCGGCGCGCGAGCCAGCAAAGCCGTCCTCGTCCCGACCGCCGTGCCCGGAAGAAAGCTCACCCTCTGACAGTGCTCCGCATTCGAGATGAGCTCAGGGTTTGCTGTCATCCTGAG
>PLIR01000026.1 GCA_003139415.1 Myxococcales bacterium
CGACCCGGGCCGCACCACCGCGCGCCCCATCGGCATCCACTTTTGATCGCTCGGGCCCTCCCTCGCGGGGCGGGCCCTCTTTGGATTTTCTTGAGGAGGATGGTCATGCGGAAGGTCGGTTTGAATGCGCTCGCGCTGGGAGCGCTCGTGGCCGTGTCCGCGGGCGCCGGGGGAGGCGCGGGCTGCTCGGGGACCAAGCCGACGGAGCTCGTGCCGGGGGTGATGAGCCAGATCGTGGTGCCGCGTGACCTCCAAGGGGTCCGCGTGACCGTGCTCGCCGACGGGGCGCTCGTCTTCGACCAGGGCTACAACGTCGGCCCGGGCGGCACCGTGCAGCTGCCGAGCACCCTGGGGGTGCTCTCGTCGCCGAACCCCTCCACATCGGTCTCCGTGACGATCCGCGGCTACCAGCAGCCGTGCGTCGGCACGGGCAACTCCGTCTCCGACGACTGCTCGAACCTCGGCGACGCACCGGTCGGCAACGGGGGCCCTCAGGTCCTGCGCCGTTCGGTGCAGACGTTCGTCGACCAGCACATCCTCTTCGTTCCGATGCCGCTCAGTTACTCGTGCTGGAACAACGGCGGGTGTGGCTCCGGCCAGTCCTGCAAGGGCAACCAGTGCGTGACGTCGACAACCGACTCCACGTCGCTGGTCGACTTCGATCCGTCGCTCCTCGACGGCACGGATGTGTGCTTCAACCCTCAACTGTGTTTCCCGACGGTGGGCACCTTCACCGCGCAACTGGTCGACCAGGCGTCCTGCACCTATGCGTACCCGGTCCCTCCTGCCGAGGCCGCGGACGGCGGCGCGAGCCTCCTCAACGTGCGCGTTTGGTACGACGATTTCCTGTGGACGTACCAGGGTTCGGGGGGTGACGCGGGGGGGCCCCCGATCTTCGCCAATGTGCTGCAGAACGCGGGCGAAGAAGAGATATTGAACCTCGATCCTACCGAGGGCTTCACGCTCGGCGGCGTCATCCCGGACGCGGGCACGATCGGCGACGCGGGCCCTCACGTCTCGTATTCGCAGTCGCAGCTCTTTCAACTCTCGCCGGGCCTCTGCGCGCTCGCGCAAGCGGCCTCGTATCCGCCGCCGCCGCCGGTGCTCGGCGAAGACGGCGGGATCGTGTCGGCTGACGGAGGGACGGGGGAGTACGTCACGATCAGCCACATCGACGTGGCGACGGGCTGCCCGCCGAAGCCGCCGCTCCTGCCGATCTGCGCGGGGCAGGTGCCGAACGGCTCCACGCTGCCGGGGGACGCGGGCACCGTACAGATGACGTCCAACGGCCTGGTCTGCAACGCGCCCGCCGCGATGACGCCGACACAGAGCGCCCTCTATCTCGCGTTCGACGACTCGGAGTCGATGAACGGGGCGTACGGCGCGTCGGGATCGGCGACGGCGCTCAGCCTGTCGCTCGACAATCCCGTGTTCAAGCGCACCTACGCGGCGTCGACGTTCCTTCATCAGACGACCAGCGCCGACTGCACGGCGATGAAGACGTCGTTTCTCACGCCGCAGATCGCCTTCGGCCTCGCCGGCGACGTCCAGGTTCCGATCGCGGACGAGCTCCGGACATGGATGGCCCCGGACGGGATCACCACGTGCGGCCCCGCTTCGAATACGGGGCCCAACTGTGCGGCGCCATTGTCGTGCGTCCAAACGGGCGGACCAGGCGTGGAGACGTGCGTCGATCCGCTCGACCTGCAGGCGGCGCTGCGGCTCGATTCCGGCGCGTACCGCGACATCCTCGACTTTCTCCAGGGCCGCGGGTCCGTGAACGTCGCCGCGGCGATGTTCTTCCTGAACCGCGCGCCTTCGTCGTCGAACGACTGCCAGCCTCCGCTGGCGGCCTCCGACGGCGGCGTGAGCACCTCGGTGACGCAGACGATCCTGGGCGAAATCGCCGCTGCTTACAACAACACGCCGAGCATCAAGACCTACTTCATCGTCCTCGACGACAACGCCCACGATACCCACGATCCCGGCGGGGCCCTGACGTACTTCAATTCGCTCCAGGCGGCGCTGCCCCAGGCGATCACCGTGCTCGACGCGACCAACACCTCGACGATGTCGGAGGCCCAGACGGTCGGCGCGAACTTCTCCAAGATCGTCGAGCAGCTCGGGACCTGCCTTTACGACTATGGCCTGCCGGCAGGCGACAACCTGGACGAACTCCAGGTCTCGTACACCATTCCGGGACAGCCGCGGACGATCATTCCCGCGGACCCGAACTGCAACGAGGCCAATCAGGACACCGTCAGCGGCTGGAACATCGACAGCGGTCGCGTGCGCATCTGCGGGCAGGCGTGCAGCACGCTGCAAACGAGCATCCTCGGGGCGACGGCCGCGGCCGTGCAGGCGAACCTTCCGGCCCCGGACATCGCGGTGACCGCCACGGTCCTGTGCTCGCCGACGGCCGAGGAGACCGACGCTGGGCCCGAGGACGCTGCAGCCGCGAGCGACGGCGAGAGCCCCGCCTTCGAGACCTGCGTGTTGACTTGCACGGGCTGCTGCGACTCGTTCGGCACTTGCTTCGAGTCGAGCCAGTTGACCTGCGGCACCGGCGGCGAGCTGTGCGTCCAGTGCACGGGCACGCAGACGTGCGGAGACGCGGGCACGTGCGAAGGCCCGGTGTCGTCCGACGGCGGTTCCTCGGGCTCGTCCAGCGACGGGGGCTGAGGTCTTCGGTCCATGCCCGGCGCGTCCGAGCCCGCTGGCCCGCGCAGGCGCATCCCCGGGCTCGACGGACTTCGCGCGGTCGCCATTTTCTTGGTCATCGCGGCGCACCTGCGGGCGACGCCCGGCTTTCCGGCGCGCCTAGGAGACGCCCGCTTCTATGACGGAAGCCTGGGCGTCGAGATCTTCTTCGTCATCAGCGGCTTTCTCATCACGTCGCTTCTGCTGGACGAGGAAGACCGATCCGGCCGCATTGGCCTGACGGGATTCTACTGGCGCCGCGCCCTGCGCATCCTGCCGGCGGCGCTCACGTACCTTGCGGCGGTCGCGCTCGTGGACGTGACCTTCCGACCGGTGGTGCCCATCGGGGACATCCTCGCGGCGATGACGTTTTGCCGGAACCTGTTCGGCGACTCGCACCTGACAGGTCATTTCTGGAGTCTGTCGGTCGAAGAGCAGTTCTATCTCGTGTGGCCGCTCGGGTTCCTCTTCATCCCGGCCCGCCTCCGCCTCAAGGTCACGCTGGCGCTCTTCGCGTTCGCGCCGCTGTGGCGGGTCTTCAATCTCGACGTGCTCCACCCCCCGAGTGGACTCAATCTCGGACGCGCCGACCTGCACTACGACACCCTCGACGCGGGCGTCATCCTGGCGCTGGCTCGGAAGACCCCCCGAGGTCAGGATCTCTACGCCTTGGCCCTGCGTCACGGAGCGGCGCTCTTGGCGGGCGCGCTCGCGGCGCTCGCGGCGCTCCAGGCCTTCGTGCCGAGAGACTGGTTTCTGACGATGACTCTCCGCGACGCCATCCTGGCCGCTGTCGTCCTCGCGGTGATCACCGATCCGGGGCGCCTCGCCCGCGTGGCGCTCGACCTGCCGCCCGTGCGCCTCGTCGGCCGCCTGTCGTACAGCCTGTACCTCTGGCAGCAGCTCTTCACGTACTGGTGGGAGCTCGGCGACGCATGGTTCGCGCGCTTCCCGGCAAACCTCGCCTGCACCCTCGTCGTCTCCGCAGCCAGCTACTACCTCGTCGAACGCCCCGTCCTCGCCTGGCGGGATCTTCGAGCCCGCGGCCCGCGTTCACGGACCGAATTGCATGCCGAGCTGCGGGCCTAGGAAAACCTGGGCCCCCGTCGCGAGGTGGTACTGCGGGGTCTCGATCGGGTAGGGGGTGCTCGACTGGGCGCCGAGATAGCGCCCGGACGACGCGGGCACGGAGTTGGACCCCGCGATGCTCGCGTTGTCCGCCCAGAGGAGCAGCCCGAGGGAGAACGCCAGGGTGGATGACGCCCGAAGCTGCAGCGCCGCCTCGGCGGTGATCGCCGGTGAAATATACTGGATCGACGAGGGGGCGTAGGCGTCGTGCAACGCCCCAGCCGTGGAGCTTCGCTCCATGAACATCTCCTTGATGGAGAAGCCGACGCCGCCGGCGATCGTTCCGCGCAGCACGGGGCCGAACGAGGCCGACGCCCGCACCCTCAACGCCGCGAGACCTCCGACGCGGACGTACGTGAACTTCTCGTCGCCCGAGAGAAACGAGAACTGCGGCGCTGAACCGTCGAAGTGAGCCGTCTGCTGGGTGGTGTCGCCCTCGCCCCCGACAAAGAGCTCGAAGCCAACCGGATCCCACGTGTAACCGACGTAGCCGAAGAGCCCTCCGCCGACGGGCTTGGGCGTGCTGCACGAGCTTGCCCCGAGGGTAGAGCAACTGGTCTCGAGATCGGTGCCTTGCCCGGAGACGCTGGGCAGGAACGCGAAGCCGAAGCCCCCGTAGATGCCCTGGTACGGCCGCTCGGCGACCTGCGCCTTCGCGGCCTCGGCCGCCGACGCCGTGGGATGAAGGGTCACGGTCTCGGCCATCGTGTCGCGGGGCGCGAGCGTGAATGACTTCTCGTAGCGATCGTAGCCCTCGCGGGTGACGACGAGGGTGTGAGGGCCGGGGGACGTGTCCCCCGCGAAGGCTCCCTCGCCCTTCACGATGCCGTCGAGGTACACGAGCCCTTTGCCGTCGCTCGTGCGGATCTGCACGTGACCGGCAGTGGCCGCGGTGACGAGGGTCACCTGATCACGCTCGCCCGCGGTCACCATGATCCCCTGCGGAGCGACCGAGACCGTCGAGCTTCGGCCCGAGATCTCGTGGGCGCCCGCGGGGAGATCGCCCTCCCACGGCGTCGCGCCGCGGTCGACGCCGTCGACGAGAACGCGCAGTGGCTCGCCGGGGGGCCCCTGGACGACGACGTGCCCCGTCGTGGCGGCGCGGACGAGCGTCACGTCGATGATCGCCTTGACGTCGGGCGCGACGTCGACGTGCGACACGAAGGGCACGAACCCGGCCTTCGTGACGTGCACTTCGTGGGCGCCGGCGGCGACGCGCGTGAGGGCGGCGAGGGGCGAGGTGCCAAGGGCCTTGCCGTCGAGCTGCACGTCCGCGCCGGCTTCTTCGACGTGCAGCGAGAGCGTGCCCGTTTTGCCGGCGAGGTCCTTGAGCCGCGCAGCTACGATCGTCTTGTCGCCGCCGCCAAGCTTCGTCCCGGAGGTGCGCTGAATATCGTCGTAAGCGTCGTACGCTTCCGGCGCGCGCCCTAGCTGGAACAGGGCGTCGGCCGCGCCCAGCTGCGCGTGAAGCTGCAGCTTCGCGTCGAGGGTGCCTTGCAGCGACGCCTGGTAGTGGGCGAGGGCGCCCGCCCAGTCCTTGGCGCGCGCGGACTTGTCGCCGGCGGCGACTTCTGCGGCCGGGGCCAGAGGGGCCGGGGCGACAGGCGGGGCGGGCGTGACCGGAGGGGCCGCCGGCGGCGCCGCNNGCGCCGCCTGCGCGTAGACGGGCGTCGCTTCTGCCACCGCCGCGAGCACGGCAAAGAAGACCATGCGAGGTAGAAAGTGGCTCACGCGAGCCCTCGGAGGCTACGGACAAGCTGGGGAGGACGTCAATCGCTTCCGGCGCGATTGCGCGGCAGGACGGCCGGTGGATCGATGTAGTCGACCTCCTCGCCCCGGAAGGTGCGAAGAGTCGTGGCGAGCCCCGTCCTTGCCACGACGGGATCGGCCGCGAGGGGAACCTTGCCGCGGCCGCCGGGGGTATCGCAGACGAACTTGGGGAGCGCGATCCCCGACAGCCGCCCTTGAAGGCGCGCCATGATCTCGACTCCGCGCGCAAGCGGCGTGCGAAGGTGGCCCGTGCCCCGCACCGGGTCGGCCTGCAAGAGGTAGTAAGGCCGGACGCGCGTGCGCACGAGCCCGCGAAAGAGTTGCTCGAGGACGTCCTCGTCGTCGTTGATGCCCGCGAGGAGAACCGTCTGGTTATTGACCGGGAACCCTGCGTCGACGAGGCGCGCGCAGGCCGCGATCGCCTGGGCGCTGAGCTCTCTCGGGTGATTGAAGTGCGTCATCACCCATAGAGGGTGGTAGGGGCGCAGGGCGTCGAGCAGCTCG
>PLIR01000094.1 GCA_003139415.1 Myxococcales bacterium
AGTACTACGTGTCGAACTGGAGCTTGCAGCCGGGGCAAGGGCGCGCGTCCCCCATGGTCCACATCGTCGCGGCCCCCCCGCGTACGTCGCTCGGGACGCTGACGCTCTACCTATGAGCGCCACGGCGAGCCAACGCGCGTGCCGGGCGTACGGGGCCGTCTGCCGATGACCGCACGAGCCATCATGGTCCAGGGCACGGCGTCCTCGGTCGGCAAGAGCATCGTCACCTCTGCGCTGTGCCGCCTGTTCCGGCAAGAGGGCCTGAGCGNNGTGCGGGTCGCCCCGTTCAAGGCGCAGAACATGGCGCTCAACGCATACGTCACCGCGGACGGCGGCGAGATCGGGCGCGCGCAGGCCGTCCAGGCGCAGGCCGCGGGCATCGCGCCGACGGTCGACATGAACCCAATCCTGCTCAAGCCCGAAGGCCATTCGCGCTCTCAGGTCATCGTCATGGGTCGACCGATCGGCAGCATCGGCGCGGCGGACTACCACACGCGCAAGCCCGACCTCCGGGACGTCGTCCTCCAGTCCCTCGAGCGGCTGCGGGCCGCGCACGACATCGTGGTCATCGAGGGTGCCGGCAGCCCCGCCGAGGTCAACCTCAAGGACCGCGACCTCGTGAACATGTTCGTGGCCACCGCCGCCGACTGCAAAGTCATCCTGGTGGGCGACATCGATCGAGGCGGGGTCTTCGCGGCGTTCGTAGGGACGCTGGAGCTTCTGGAGCCCGACGAGCGGGCGCGCGTCGGCGCCTTCTTGATCAACAAGTTCCGGGGAGACCTCACGCTCCTCGAGCCGGGGCTCCGCTTCCTCGAGGCGCGCACGGCGGTCCCGGTCCTGGGCGTTCTTCCGTACCTGCCGGATCTTCGCATCGCCGACGAGGACTCCGTCTCGCTCGACGAACGCGCGCGCCGGAGACGAGCGCGCGAAGACGAGATCGAGATCGCGGTCGTCCGGTTCCCGCTCACCTCCAACCATGACGACTTTCTGCCGCTCGAGAGCGAGCGCGGCGTCGTCGTGCGCTTCGTCGAGCGCGCCGGAGATCTCGAGGGCGCCGACCTCGTCGTCTTGCCGGGGAGCAAGTCCACGACGACGGACCTGCGGTGGCTGCGCGAGCGCGGGATCGCCGAGGCCATCGTGGCGCGCGCGCGGCGTGGGGGTCTCGTCCTTGGGGTGTGCGGCGGTTGTCAGATGCTCGGTGGACGGATCGACGACCCCGATGCCGTGGAGTCGGGCGACCGGGCGGCGGAAGGGCTCGGGCTTCTCTCCGTCACGACGCGCTTCTCGCCCCACAAGCGTACGACGCAGGTGCGCGCGCGGCCCCTGACCGCGACGTTTCTCTCCGCCGCCGGGAGCGGCGAGGCCACGGGCTACGAGATTCACATGGGCCGCCTCGAGCGTGCCGAAGGCTCGGCCGGCCCGTTCGTCATTCACTCGCGCAACGCCGCCGCGACGAGCGATGTCGACGGGGCGGTCTCGCCCGACGGCGCTGTTGTCGGAACGATGATCCACGGCCTGTTCGACAACGCCGACGTGAGGCGCGTGCTCCTGGCGACCCTTCGCAGGCGAAAGGGCCTCTCACCCGTCGACCCCGCCACCGAGCCTGCCCCGCCAGCGGACGAGTTCGACCGCCTCGCCGCCATGCTCCGGGAACGTATCGACCTCTCTCTCCTTCACCGGCTGTGCGAGCCGTGACGACCATTTCAGGGTCTACCCGGTGCGGTACGCCCGCGGCGTCTTGCCCGTCCAGCGGCGGAACGCTCGGCTGAAGTTCGCGACGTCCGAGTAGCCGAGCCGGTCCCCGATCTCCTGGATCGCCTCGCGCAGCGAGCTCGCGCTCATCGCGGCGAAGCCGAGGATGCCGTGCGCGGTCGCGCGCATCTGCAGGCCCAGGTAGATGCCCAGCGCGGGGTCGCCCGTCAGCGCCACGGCCCGCTCGTAGATGTCGAGCGCGACGTCGAGCGGGAACGCGCGATTCGGATCGGCCAGATCCTGCCGACTGAGTCCGAAAGGCCCGAGAAGCTGGGCGTCCTCGATGCCCCAGCGGTCGACGACCTCGAGGACCGGTATCGCGTAAGCGGCCGGGAGGGTGTGCGTCTGCTTAGGGCCCGCGCCCATGGGATCGGGCGTGAGATTAGCACCGTGGCCCAAGGCCGCGGACACCGGCCAGGTCCCCTACACGCTGACGCCGGCGACGGCCTTCACGCCCGCCTACAGCCCCGGCATCTTCGACTTCACGAACGCCGACAACCCCTTCAAGGACTGGAACGGCGTGTACGTGCCGTACTGCACCGGCGACGTGCACTTCGGCACGGCCGACGACGTCGACATCCCGAGCGACGGCGTGCTGCCGGATCTGCCGCACCAACACTTCGTCGGTCACCTGAACCTGCAGTCGTATATCGCGCGAATCGTGCCGACCTTTCCGAAGCTCAGCCAGGTCCTCTTGACGGGCGCCAGCGCCGGGGCCTTCGGCGCCGGTCTCAACTTCGCGATGGTTCAGGACTCGTTCGGCTCGATTCCGGTCGTCGTCTTGATGGACTCGGGGCTTCCGTTCCGCGAGCAATACCTGCCAGCGTGCTTGCAACAGGAATGGCGAACGCTGTGGGGCTTCGCCGCGGCGCTCCCCCCCGATTGCGCGGAGTGCACCATGCCGGACGGAAGCGGCCTCACGAACATCGTTTATTACCTGCTCCACAAGTACAAGCGCGCGACCATCGCGGCCGTGACCACGATGCAAGATGAGGTGATCCGCCTCTTCTTCTCGCAAGGCGACATGAGCTGCATGTCCGACAACGCCACCTGGCTCACGCTGACGAACGGGCTCGACAACGGCTACCCGGGCTCCGAGTACACGACGGGCATCGACGATCTGCTCCAGACCTTTCAGTGCACCAACCGCCTCGCCGCGTACCAGATCGGCGGCACGAACCCGAGCTACCCCAACCCCACGTACCACCAGCACATCTTCCGCGATGAGTTCTACCAAGCCATCACCAACGACGGCGGCGTGACGATGGCGCAGTGGACCGCGAATTACCTCAGCGGGAACCTCCAGTTCGTCGGGCCGTAGGGGCGGCGAGGCCCTGTCCCCCAGGGCGGGTGTCGCGCGCCCCCTCGATTTTCCCGAGCGCCTCGAGGCGTGGGGGCCCACAGGGTCAAAGAGCCCTAGCGACTGGACCGCGCGTTTCTCGGCGTTCGTCGCTCGGGGTCAGCTTGGGCCCGTGGGTTGCAGGTGCTTGGGCCGTGCTTACGTTGGCTCAAGTGCCGGCGCTGCTTGGAAACCAAGTCCGACACGGGAAGGACGCGTCATCCACGCGCTAAAAGGCCCATGAATCAGATCGATAACAATGCACCGAGGCACGGGACTCCGCCCGGCCCCCCGAACGAGGAAACCCACGCCGATCCGCCGGTAACGACGGCGCCGACAACCGAGTCCGAAGCGCCGAAGCCGCGCCGGCCCCGGGGCTTCGCAGCCATGGATCGCAAGCTCGTGACGGAGCTAGCCCGCAAGGGCGGCAAAGCCGCGCACCAACTCGGGGCGGCCCACGAGTTCAACAGCGACGAAGCGCGTGAGGCCGGCCGCAAAGGCGGGCTCGCCTCGCACGTGAAACGCCGCGCGAGAGACGCCGCCGAGGCGCAAAACGGCACAAAAAGCGGCGGCCAAGGCTGAGCCGTGATGGGCACACCGCTTGCGTCGTAAAGCCGTGGAGGTGTGTCGATGACGCTCTTCGAATTCGTCGTATATCTCGTGATTGCGGGCGTCTGCGGGGCTATCGCGCGGGCGCTCGCGGGGGGCACGGCAGGGGGCTTCGTGCTCTCGATCCTGCTTGGGTTCCTCGGAGCCTTCGTCGGGACGTGGCTGGCGCGGATGCTCCACCTGCCGGAGGTCGCGATGATTGCGGTGGGGGGGCGAACCTTCCCGATCGTCTGGTCGATCGTCGGTGGCCTGATCCTCGTGGCCCTCGCCCACGCGCTCACGCGCCCGCGATACTACATCCGGCCATAGTGACCGTCGCATTCGGCCAACGGCGGCGCACTCCTCGCCGGATTCGGTCGTAGCGCGACTCGGGCACGTTGCACCCTGCGGCCTAGTACCCGCAGACAATGCTGCCTGGCGGCCGCAATTTGATGCGCACGAGCGTCGCGGCCACGACTTCCAGGGCCTGCTCCTGACCGATCGACGTCAGGAATCGCCCGTACTCGGCGAACCTGCGACGGAGGAAGTCATCGAGTTCGACGCGGTGCCCGTCGACGACGGTCGCGTGGGCGGCATCCTCGTCGCTGATGTCGAAGTTGATGAAGCCCCGGCACGCGGCCTGTCCGCAGCGGCACGCGTCACGCTCAGGCTCGTTGTGGGTCACCCAGCCGTAGAAGATCGTCACCTCCTCGCCTGGCGCGATGTCGCGCGTGCACTGGATTCGGCCTTCGCCGCTCGCAAAGAGCGCCGCGTTCGGGTTGCAGCTGTGGTTGCAGAGCCAGCCGCCCGGCACCGTCGTATCCGGGATGATGACGTCGCGGCCCGACAGGAGCGTCACCTTGCTCTCCGCCGCTTCGATGGCGGCCGGATCGCGCGCGTCCAGCTTGCGTTGCTTGGGGGCGTACGCCACGACGACCTCGCCAGGCCGGAAGCGGCGCCTCGCGAAGACGCCCCTGCCCGCAATCGCGCTGTCGCGAAACTCCACGGGCACCAGGCTGAACATTGTCCTGACAGGCCGCTTCGGGGCGGCCCCCTTGCCGGCCCGGCCGGATGCGCGCGTCATGCGATAGCCGCCTCGACCGCCGCGAGGTCCGCGCCAGAAAGCTGAACCTCCGCCGCCTTGGCGCTGTCGACCGCGCTCTCGATCCTGCGCACGCCGGGGATGGCGATCACCGATCGGCTTTTGGCGAGCATCCAGGCCAAAACGAGACCATGGGGCGACATTCCCAGGCGCTTCGCCTCCCCGGCGAGACGCCCGCGAGCAAGTGCCTTGGCCCCGCTCGCACCCCCGAACGGCGAGTACGGCAAAAATGCGATCCCGTGCCTCTCGCAGGTTGCGAGGACCCCGTCCGACTCGGGTGCGCGGTGCCCGGGGCTCCAACGGTTCTGCACACTCACGATGGGTACGATGGCCCGCGACGCCTCGATCTCGTGCGCCGACACGTTGGAGAGGCCCACGTGCGCGATCTTGCCCTCGCTCCGGAGACGGGCAAGCTCTCCGACGCTCTCTTCGATCGGGACGGCCGGGTCGGGGGCGTGAAGCTGGTAGACGGTGATCCTGTCGACGGCGAGGGCCGCGAGGCTCGCCTCGCATGCGCGGCGCAAATGGGCCGGGCTAGCGTTGCGCGTCCACGCACCGTTCGGGCGCTCGAGACCGCCCTTGGTGGCGACGACGACCGACGTGCGCTGGGCCGCTCCGGCTTCTCGCAGCGCGCGAGCGACCAGCCTCTCGCTATGGCCGATGTCGCGGTGATCGAGGCAGTAGACGTCGGCGGTATCGAGGAACGTGACGCCGGCGTCGAACGCGGCGCGCAACGTCCGAACGCCCGCCTCGTCGCTCGGACGATCGCGGATCGAGAGATACATGCAGCCGATGCCCACCGCACCGACGATGAGGCCGCTGGAGCCTAGAGGTCGAGTCTTCATGACAGTCTCGAAAATAGGAGGTTAGCGAGAGAGATCGCACAGTGCGTCACGCAAGCGGGCGACGCCCTCGAGCAGGCGGGCGCGCGGCGCCGACGTAAAACAGAGGCGAGCCCACGATGCGAAGGGCGCGCCGAAGCCTTCGCCAGGCGCGAGCAAGACGCCCCGGTCGATGCATCGCTCGAGCAGATCCGTGAGTCTTCGGGTCCCGAGCACGCGAGAGAAGTCGATGAAGGCATAGCTCCCACCCGCCGGCGTGCAGATGCGGGCACCGCAGCCGTCGAGGGCTTGCAGCGTGGCATCGCGGGCGTCACGGTAGTCGCGTCGGGCCTCGTCGATCCAGCCGTCGTCGCCCGAGACGGCGGCGAGCGCGACGCGCTGAGCCGCGAGCGGCGCATGGAACACCGTGTGGGTTGCGATGCGCCGCGCGACCTGCGTCACGGGCTCGGGCGCAACGAGAAAACCGACCCGAGCGCCCGCGAGGCCGTGACTCTTGGAGAGCGAGTACGCGCACAGCGTGCGCGCCGCCATCCCGTCGTGGCGCGCGATCGAGCAGTGCTCGCCGTCGTAGACGTAGTCGGCGTAGACCTCGTCGGCGATGACCCATAGGCCATGGGCGAGCGCGAACTGTGCGATGGCCGCAAGCTGCCGCTGCGAGAAGACCTTGCCATCGGGGTTGTTCGGCGTCGCGAAGTAAATGGCGCGGGTACGGGGCGTCCGAGCGGCCGCGAGCACCGCCCCGGGGTCCAGCGACGGCTCGTCGTCGAGCCACGACGTCAGCGGCACCTCGACGGGGATCGCCCCGGCCGATCGCAGGACGCCCACCGAGAGAGGCCAGTAGGGCGAGGCGACGAGCACCTCGTCGCCCGCCTCGAGGATCGCCCGCGCTCCGCAGAAGAGCGCGTGCGTCGCGCCGCAGCACACCACGACGTGCCGCTGCGCTTCGACCGACTTCGGCCCGTGGCCCCGCGCGACGAGCCTCGCCGCGAACGCCTCCCGGAGCGCGTCGAGCCCCGCGACCGACGAGTACTTGTAGAGATCTGCGTCGTCGGCCGCCGCGATCCGCGCGAACGATGCGGCGGCGGGCGGCAGGCGGTAGGTGTCACCGATGTGAAGGCCGACGAGATCGCCTCCGCTCCGGGCGCGTGCCTCGATGCGCGGCGCAAGCTCCGCAAAGACGCTCTGTGGGATCGCCAGCGCGCTTTGCGACAACGGAGGCTGCTCGGTCACACCGCGATGGTACCCGAGGTACCCGAGCCGTCAGCCGCCCGTGATCGTGGACCCACCGTCGACGACGATCGTCTGCCCGGTGACGAAGCTGCCCGCCGCCGAGGCGAGGAAAACCGCGGCGCCCGCGATCTCGCTTGGCTCGCCGATGCGCCGGAGCGGGTAGCTTTTCACGGTCTTGGCGTAGATTTCAGGGTTCTCCCAGAGCGCCCGCGCGAAGTCGGTGCGCACGAGGCCCGGCGCGATGCAGTTCACGCGAACGTTGCGCGGGCCCCACTCGACGGCGAGGTTGCGCGCCATCTGCATGTCAGCGGCCTTGGAGATGCCGTACGCGCCGAGCCATTCGGACCCCTTCAGCCCACCGATCGACGAGACGAGGATCACCGCGCCGCCCCCCTTGGCGGCCATGGCGGGGATCGTCATCTGGCAAAGCCAGTGGTTGCTCCGGACGTTGCTGGCCATGACCTTGTCGAAGGCGCTGTCGGGGATCTCCTGGCTCGGGCCAAAGTGCGGGTTGACGGCCGCATTGCACACGAGCACGTCGATCGGACCGAGCGCCTTGTTCGTCTCCTCGACGAGGTGCAAAAGGTCTTCTTTCTGGCCGATGTTGCAGGGGACGACGATCGCCTTGCCGCCGTGCGCCTCGATCCCCGCCTTCACCTCCTCGCAGGCGTCGCGCTTGCGGCTGGAGACGACGACCGCGGCCCCGAAGGCCGCCATCGCCTCGGCGATCGCGCGGCCGATGCCCTTGGAGGACCCGGTGACAAGCGCGACCTTCCCCGTCAGATCGAACAGCGTTCCCATCGGTGACTTTTCCATGCGTTCCTGCCCCAGTAGCGTCTCTTACGCCCCTCGACAAGAATTGCCATGGACCGGTCGGACGGCCGATGACAGTGTCCCGCGCGGCGCATAGAGAACCAGAAAGGACGCGATGAACGACGGCATGCTCGCTGCGGGCGTTGGATGGGTCGCACTCGCGGTCGTACTCGCGGGACCGGTGGCCTCGTGCTCGTCGAACACGCCGGCCCCGCAAGATCCGAACGTCACGGCCGCCATCACGTCCCTGGCAGCGAGCCAGTGGAACGCGGCCCTCACGAGCTGCCTCGCGGCGGAAGCCGACAACCAGTACGACTGCAATGCGCGTTACTGCGAGCTCGTCGCCCGCACGATGCTCGTCGTCAACGAGATCAACACGTTCCTCTTGCCGCGCTACAGGCGCCCGCTGACGGCGCAGCCGGGCGACCTCGAGAACCTGCAGACGACGAACACGCTGCTCGAGCAGGCGACGACGGCCACCGAGCCGGTCATCGCCGGTCAGTGCCAGTTCTATCTACCGACGCTTCCCCTCGTCCTGGGCGACGCCGCCGACCCGGTGTTGACGGGCGAGGTGCGGGGCTTCTGGACGGTGCGCGACGCGCACATGCTCGCGGCTCTTTTCGAGTCGATCAGCTACGGACTGCAGGCTCAGTTCACGCCCGTCCCCGTCGCGCTCCCGCCCGACGGAGGTGACCCGCCGCTGCCGCCCCTGCTGGCCGCGATGCGCGAGCACCTCGTCACGCAAGACCAGCTGCTCTTCTCGCAGCCCGCCGATCCATCGAACCTCATCGGCGGCTGGTACGATCGCAACGGCAACGGCGTGCCCGACTCGGCCGACGAGCTGCTCATCGATATCTTCAAGCCCGGCACCAACGAGCGCGTGCTCGACTACTCCACGGCGGCCTTCGTCAAAGGCGACGAGATGCCCCTCGGCGCGCTGACGCCGACGGCGTCGCTACCGCCGGCCCAATGCGGCTACCAGCAGTTTCACATCGACGACGTCGTCAGCGGGTCGAACACGGTGACGACCGACGGGATGACGTTCTCGCCCGACGGCACCCAGGTCGTGGTCCCCCTCGAGACGAACGGCAAGTCTCAGCTCTACGTGATGAACACCGACGGCACCAACCAGACGTGCCTCACGTGCGGTCAGGGCGGCAACAACGACGGCGTCCGGTGGCGCCGCGGCCCGAACCCGGATGCGATGCTCTTCGTCTCGGACCGCGACCACCCCTACGCGTCGGGCAACGCGGGCGGCGGCTTCGGGCAAGAGCTCTACGCCATGCGCACCGACGGCTCGGAGCCGACGCGCCTGACGACGAGCGACGCTTGGGCGACGAACTACCACGAGGAGTGGTCGCCCGACGGGACGAAGGTCATCTGGGGGAGCACCGAGTCGTACGCGTGGGACGTCATGATCGCCGACTTCGTCGAGGACTCGACGGGCATGCACCTGTCGACCCCCCGCGTCCTCGTCCACGACACGACGTGGTGGGAGACGCACGGGTTCACGGCGGACAACCAGTACGTGCTCACCACCAACACCCAGGCCGGCTTCCAGTCGACCGACCTCTATGCCATCCACGTGGCGACGGGAGCGCGCACGCGCCTCACCACGAACCCCACGTGGGACGAGCACGGGCACATCTCGCCGGACGGTCGAGAGATCGCGTGGATGACGGCGCGCTGGCACCCGGGCAGCGTGCTCGCGTTGAACGACGGGTCGATCTCTCCCATCTTCGACTTTCTCTGGGTCGTGCCCGGGGTCTTCTTCGAGTTTCTCAACCAGCCGGCGGGCTATTCGTCGGAGCTGACGCTGATGGACGCCGACGGATCGAACATCCACGCCCTCACGGACTACGGCAAGGTCATCGCCGACAACCAGTGGAGCCCGGACGGGACACGCATCATCTTCCGCGAGACCGACACGAGCACCCCCAACAACACGACGACGATCCGCTTGCTCACCTTCGACGACTGTCAGTGAGCTAGACCAAACGCGGACCCGAGGGGAGAACGCGTGCGTTCTCAGCCTCCCGGGCTGACGATCCCGCTCACGCGCACTGTGCCGTTGGCGGGCAGCGGCGGGATCGTGGGGCTGTTGTTGTAGTTGCCGTTCAGGACGGCCTGCGTCGCCGGCAGGGTCGCGAACTGGCTGCGGAACGCGGCGTACGTCGGCAACGACGACGACTGCGCGACCAGAATCGTGGGCGGCGTCTCGATGTACGAGTTCGCGTTGGGAGCCCAGCCCGCCACTTGCGGCGGCAGCATCGGCGCCGTGACGCTCGTCGCTGTCGGCGGCGCGACGATCGTCCACGTGCCGTAGCCATAGATGCCGGGGCCGCTCCAGTTCCAATTGATCTGGACGGCCACGCCGCTGGCCGAGGCGAGCGAGCCCGCATCCGTTGCCCAGCCCACGTAGGGCTGCTCGGGTCCACCCGCGTCGTCGCTGCTCGCGCCGGCGTCGATCGTGTACGCGTTGATGAGCGGAAGCGCCGTCGAGAGATCGAACGACGCCCCCCCGTCCGCGGCGAACGGCGCGCGCGTCGCGATCGCGCTGACGGAGATCCAGCCGTCTCCGTTGGAGGACACCATCACCTCGTTCTGGACTGCGGGGGCGAACCCGGGGTGGCCCGTGAACGCGCTGAGCCCGTCGCCGGCGTCGTCCGCCGTCACGTAGGTCGTCGAGCTCGTGGACACGCCGCCGGTGATCTCGCCGTAGGTCACATACTGGTTGCCGACGAAGGGGACGTTCTGCGCCGCGATCGAGTCCGACGAGAACGCCGTCACCCACGGACCGGACATCGCGACGTGCGCGACGCCGCCATCGAGCGGGATCGTATTGCCGTTCTGCCAGGTGTACCCAATGGGGACGCTGCCTTCGCCGCCCAGCGCCGTCACCAGCACCGGGAAGACCCCGTTCGCCTCGCAGTCCTGCGTCAGATAGATGCTTGTCGGAAAGCTCGCGTAGTAGTCGTAGCAGTCGCCGATCTGGACCGCGTACGACTCCGTGTTCGGCGGGGGAGCGGCGTCCGGCAGCGAGTCCACGACGACCGTCGCGTTCGAGAACGTCGTGTCCGACGGATCGACGAGCGAGAGGGAGTCCCCTGGCTCGACGCCCTGCACCGTCACGATCTGGATGTCCGTCGGGGCCGGAATGGCGGCGGGGCCCCCGTCGCCGACACCGGCGTCGCCGACGCCGGCCTCCAGGGTCACGCCGTCGACGCGCACGGGGATGGACTCGCTCGTGTATTGGATCGGCGGCGACGACCCCATGACGGCGGTGACCTGGGTCGCGGTATCGAGGAGCTCCGTGACCTGACCGAGCGCGTTCGTCGTCCCGGTCGCGACGACGTGGCCCGTCACGTCCTGGAACGCGATGAGGACGCCGGGCTCGGGCCCGAGATGGTTCACGATGGTCACTGTGACGGGCGCCGGCCCCGCCTCGACGGCCGCCTCAGGCGCCGCCTCGGGGAGGCCCGCCTCGGTCGCCATCGCCATCGTGGCGTCCACGGTGCCGGCGTCGAGCGCCATCGCATCGATCGTCGGCGTCGTCTCGGCGTCCGTCCCCGGCTCCGGCGGCTGCTCCGCCGGAGACGACGAGCCCGAGAAGCAGCCGGAGAGTGCACCCGCAAGCAAGACAAGCGACGCCGCAACCCGATCGCGCATGCCACATTATCGGGAGCGCGCCCGGAACGCGTCAAGGGACGCGGGACGGCTCCGCCTCGATCGCGCTGTCCTCAGGCTCCTCGAACCTCAGGCTCCTCGAACGAGATCGGCGGCCTTCTCGGCGATCATGATGACCGGCGCGTTGGTGTTGCCGCCCACGATGTCCGGCATGATCGAAGCGTCCGCGACGCGCAGCCCGTCGAGGCCGCGGACGCGAAGCTGCGAGTCGACCACGGCCGCACTGTCCGCGCCCATCTTGCATGTCCCGACCGGGTGAAAGATCGTATTTACGTCCGCGCGAATCTTGGCGCGGATTGCTTCGTCGCTCGTGCACGAAGGGCCCGGGTGGATCTCTCTCACGACGAACCTCGAGAGAGGAGCGGTCGCCGCGATGTCGCGGCTCTGACGCACGCCTTTCACGAGGTGCGCGAGATCGGCCGGGTCGGCGAGGCAGGCAGGATCGATGAGCGGGGCGTCGCCCGGGTTGGCGCTCTTCAGGCGGATCTCCCCGCGGCTGAGGGGGTAGATGAGGCCCGGCAGGATCGAGAACTGGTAGCCGGCGGGGCGCTGCGTTTTTTCGTCGGTGTTGGGCATCGGAACCCCCCACGGAATGAAATGGTATTGAACATCCGGCCGCGGCGCGCTCGGGCTCGATCGCACGAACGCGCCGGCTTCGACTGGGCCGTTGCGCAGGGGCCCGCCCGCCACGGCGGCGAATTGCAGCGCCCAGCCGGCCAGTCGGGGCAGAGACAGCGCGAACGCGCCGGCCGGCGACGTCTCGTACACGACGCTCGTCAGAAGGTGATCCTGGAGGTTCTTGCCGACGCCGGGGAGGTCGTGCACGACGGGCACGCCGGCGGCGCGAAGTTCGTCGGCTGGCCCAACCCCAGACAAGAGGAGCAGGTGGGGAGAGCCAATGGCGCCGGCGCAGAGAATGATCTCCTGGTCCGAGTGAAACGTCTGCTCGCTCCCGCCGACCATGCAGCGTACGCCCCGCGCGCGACCGCCCTCGATGACGATGCTCGTGACCAGGGCGTCGGTCGTCACCTCCAGGTTCTTGCGGCCACGCACCGGATCGAGAAACTCGGCCGCCGTGCTCGCGCGCCGACCGGAGCGCACCGTCACCTGATAGAGGCCGGCGCCCTCCTGCTCCTTGGCGTTGAAGTCGTCGGTCACCGGAATGCCGCAGCGCTTGGCGGCGGCCTCGACGAACGCTTTCGAGACGGGCTTGATGAGATCCTGGTCCGAGACGCGGAGGGCACCGCCGGCGCCGTGGTACTCGGACGCCCCGCGAACGTTGTCCTCGGACCGCTTGAAGTACGGAAGGACGTCGGCGTACCCCCAGCCCGGGTTCCCGTTGTCCCGCCACGCGTCGTAGTTGTCGCGGTGCCCGCGGACGTAAACGGACGCGTTCAGGCAGCTCGTCCCGCCGAGGATCTTGCCGCGAGGCCAGAACATCCGCCGCCCATCCGCGTGCACCTGCGGGGTCGTGTAAAACTCCCAGTCGAGCTTCGATCGCCAGATCTGGCTGTAGAGCCCCGGCGCCTGGACGACGAACGACCGGTGCTTCGGCGGCCCAGCCTCGATGAGCAGGACGCGGCATTTCGGATCGTCGCTCAGCCTGCGCGCCAGCACCGACCCCGCGGAGCCCGCTCCGACGACGATGTAATCGTGCATGGTCCGCAGACCGTAGAGCAACGGTCCGTGGAGTGAACCGGTTTTCCGTGCGAAGGTTGCTCTACGGCTGGTGCGTGACCACGCGGTTTCGGCCCGTGCGCTTTGCCTCGTACAGGGCGGCGTCGGCGGTCGCGATGAGCTGCGTCCCGTCGGTCATCCCGGGCCCGAGCGACGCGACGCCTATGCTCACGGTCACGGGAATCCGCGCGCTGTGGTATTGGAACGTCGACGAGGCAATCAGTCCGAGCAGCCTTCGCCCGAGCACCGAAGCATCGCCCGCGCTGACGCCGCGGCACAGGATCGCGAACTCCTCGCCGCCGTAGCGGGCGAACAAGTCCTCCGTGCGCAGCGTCGTCGAGGCGATTTGCGAAAGCGTGGCGAGGACCGCGTCGCCGGCGAGGTGGCCGTACGTATCGTTGACCTTCTTGAAATGATCGACGTCGAACATCAAGAGCGAGAGCGGCGTCTTGTGCCGCAACGCGTACGCGATCTCCGTCGGCAGCCGGTCGAGGAAGTAGCGCTTGTTGTAGGCCTTCGTCAGCCCGTCGTGCAGGGCGGCGTCGTGCATCTTGCGCTGGAAGTCCTCTTCCAGGCGATCGGAGTACGTGAACTTGAGGATCGTCGTCGACCCCATCTGGATCTTGTCGCCGTCGCGCAGCGCCCGCCGCGCGACCGTCTGGCCGTTGACGAGCGTCCCGTTCGCGCTGCGCATGTCCTCGACCCAGACCTCGCCATCGGGGTCCTGGCAGATCTTGGCGTGTCGCCGCGACACTCCGTCGTCCTCGAGACGGATACCGGCCTCGACCGCGCGACCCACGATCGTCTCCGACTGCTCGATGCGGTACATGCGGCCGAGGTTTTCCCCCGCCAGGACGATGAGGTGTGGGCGATCGCGGCGACTACGAACCGCGAGCAGAGCCGAGTCGATCTGCCCCACTTTCGTGCGGTCGTCGTCGTTGTCGTCGTCGTCGCCCGAGCCCGAGGAGGAGGACATCGACCTTCCCTTCTGGATCCCCGAGGTTAAGGTTCGAGGAGGCCAGAGAGCATGTCAAGTCGACTCCTCGACGCCGTTCGGAAGGCGAGCTTGCCCGGCGTGTGGTCGCAAGGGGTGAAGCTTGCGCGGGAGGGCGCCGTCACCCTCGCCGCCCCCCCCCGTGAGGGTGAGACGACCCTCCGCGTCCGGTCCCCGGGCCTCGCCATCGCCCCGACCGTCACGCTCTACACGGAGGGCCTGGAGTGGGGCTGCGACTGCGACGGCAAGGCGGATCCATGCATGCACGTCGCAGCCGCAGCCATCGCAGTCTGCACGCCCCGACCCGCGCCCGCGCTTGCGCCCGCGTCCGCGCTTGCGCCCGCGCC